>JAMDCA010000028.1 GCA_023489435.1 Thermoplasmatota archaeon | reverse complement strand
ATTGACAATGTCTAATTCCGGAAAAGATAAAATAGTATCTTCACATAGTTACATGTGAAAACATGAAGAATGTAACTATTTCAGATGAACTCTATGAAAATTTGACTTCAATGAAGCAGCCGGGGGAGAGTTTCTCTGATGTGATAACCAGGTTGGTTCATAGAAGGAAAGTGAAGTTGAAGACTTTTTATGGTAACTTGAAAGGAAGTAAATTCCTTGATGAATTGGAAAGTGAAGTTATGAGAAACAGGAAAGAGTCAAAACAGAGAGAATTATAATGATTGTTCTCGACACATCATATTTGATATCAATAGCCAGAGGAGAACCCGACTTATGGAGCAAAATAGAACAGATGGATGATGAAGATACGTTCCTCACCGCTATTGCGTATTTTGAAATTTTTAGATCTGGTACGAAAATGGGGCAGAAAGAGCATTCATTTTTTTCTAACTTGTTTAGTGCCTACGAAATACTGCCGTTTGACACCGAATCCTCAAGGAGAGCGTCAATTATTCAAGAGAAACTGGACAGAGTGGGTTTGAAAGTGAATATTATAGATGTATTGATCGCCGGGACTTCTCTGGGCCATGGTATATCGAGAATTGCTACAAGAGACGAAGATTTCAAAGTAATTGCTAAAGTGGAGCATTTGCTTGTAATGGATGAACTCTAAACCCTGAAACTCAGCTACGTGCCTGTATTTTCAGTGAAAATAAGTTTCCCTTTAGGGAGTCTTTTTTTCATCATAAATTGAAAATAGATGAAAAAGAGAATTCACATCCCTTCTTCCGTCTATTGTTATTTTTCCTCTTCTTCCTTATTTTCGCCCTTTTTCCTAAATCCCTTGACTATACCCTTTCCAAATCCCTTTATTGAGTCAGCTCCTTTCTTGGCAACGTCCCCAATAACTTCTCCAGATTTTCCGGCTACCCCTTCTTTTTTCTTTTTATCTTCCACCATCGAAATTCCCCTTTATAAATTCTTGAATAAATATATAGCCCTTATCTCTAAGGCTTTGAGAACCAGAGTGACATCCTCCCCACCCTGTGGACGGGGCTTCCTGCTGCGCATGAAATATTTTGTTGGTGTTCGTATAACTGCCATACGAACGTGAAAAATGAGAAAACGAGTGGATATCCTGTGTTAAACGGATTAATATCGCTTTCAACCCTTTCCTTTCAGAAGGAGATTTCCCACTCAATTTTGTTAAAAATCTACCTTTCAACCGATGAAGTGACGATTCAGATGCAAATTATCGGAATTTACCTATCTGCCAAACTGAGAGCCAGGGCTGCCTTTTGTCTACACAGTTGGTTCGGTAAAAAATCCATTTTTTTTATTCTTTTCGTGATCACAATGGGCCCTTCCCCTTGAACGATCTCTTCAACAATAATTCCAACGAGTGAAATGGAATGCTTTACGTATTACAAGCTGTTTTTGAGTAATTGAGACCAATTTATTAACTCATATTTAAGTTATAACTTACAGTTTTTATACTACTCTGAAATACAGTATTGTGTACGCTGAAACAAGCACTAAACCGTTGAGGCAGTTCCACTTCAAGAATATAATTGTGAACGGAGTTGGAGTATTGTCTGATTCATACAACCTTTATGCCATTTCTCTGGTATTCTTTTCGATTACAGGATACCTGCACGCAAGCCCTGTCGACTACTCTGTTCTCACCGCGTCTGGATATATAGGGGCCGCCTTTGGAGCCATCCTTTTCGGTGCAATAGCAGATCGCATTGGCAGGAAACCCATGTATGGCATAGACCTTGCACTAATATTCCTGGGATCTGCCGCACAGTTTTTCACTACCAGCTATTCTTTTCTTTTCATTGCCAGGCTCATAATGGGATTTGGCATTGGCGGAGACTATGTCATGTCTCCTGTCATAATGGCTGAGAATTCCAACACCAGGGACCGTGGCAAACTTATGGCCACAACATTTTCCATAATGTTTCTCATTGGCGCAGTCCTGGCTGCATTCGTAGTCCAGATAGTAAGTTCCATCCTGAGTCCGGCGGAAGCCTGGAGAGTCGAACTGGCTTTCGGTGCAGTTCCCGCACTCTTTGTAATCTACTATAGAAGAAAGATTCCTGAAACCTACAGGTTTAAAACGAGGGTTAAGGGAGACGCAGATTCCAACTTCAACATTTCTGTTAAGCCAGAGAAAGGCCTAAAGCTTCAGAAAGACAATGTAAACTATTCGGAAAGACTGGTGAAGTCCCTGCCCGTAATCCTGGCAGGGAGCATACTCTGGGTCCTTTATGATGCATATTCAAGCACATTCACCATTTTCGGCCCCATAACCATAGCAGCCAATCTTGGACTCACACCCATAGGTTTCACATACGTTGCAGTATTTCTCGCAGGGCTTCCGGGAACCCTCCTTTCGCTCTTCCTCATTGACAGGGTTGGGAGGAAGAAGCTCGTGATAATTGGCTACCTTGGAGTTTTTGCGGCACTTCTCCTTTATTCAATACTTTTGGTTGCTCCGGGATTTTTTGGCATACCGCCCTCTGATAGGTCTATTGGGGGTCTCGTAGGCATAGCAGCTCTTCTCGGGATGACTTTCTATATGTTCAACTACCTATTCTCAGCGGTAGGTCCGGCCACCATTATTGGAGGCACGATAATCGTTCCCGAACTGATCCCCACCAAAATAAGGGCAAGCGGGCAGGCAGTCAATGTTTTTATAGACAGGCTCTCAGCGGCAACCTTCATCAGCCTTTTCCCTGTGTTGCTCAGCTTCCTAGGCCTAGGGGACATGATCCTCATATATGCACTGATTGCAGTGGGGTCCAGCATCCTGATGTTTTTCGCCATTCCCGAAGCAAGGGGAAGAACACTGGAAGAACTTGCAAATGAGCCCGTTGATTCAGGCAGCCTGCAACAGTCTGGATCTTGAAAGCTGGCCTTCTTCGCCCAGCCATTTTTATTTTTCTTCCATACTTTACCTTGAGAATCCTTGTGGTAATCTGTGCCGGAAAATACAGAACATTTAATCTATTAATGAACATGGGTCAACAATGGCTCAGGAAAAGACCATATGGGAGAATCTGAAACCTGATGAAGAGAAGAAACTTGAATCCGTGTCCTCCGGATACATAGACTTCCTCTGCAGGGCAAAAACAGAAGCAGAGGCTGTAGACTACTTCATAGAACGCCTTCTGAAGGCTGAGTTCCAGGACCTGGAGAAACTGGACAAGCTCAAACCAGGGACAAAATTCTATCTCAACCATACGGGAAGGACACTTGCCGCAGGAATTGTTGGGAAAAATGAACTCAAGAATGGCCTGTTCATAATTGCATCTCACATCGATTCTCCCAGGCTTGATCTTAAGCCCAAGCCACTCTATGAAGATTCTGAAACACACACCGCATTGCTTAAGACACAGTATTATGGCGGCTTGAAGAAGTACCAGTGGGTCAATGTCCCTCTCGCCCTACACGGCAGGATATTCACAAAGGATGGCAGGGTAATCAAGCTGAACTTAGGGGAGGACGAAAAGGACCCGGTTCTTTTAATACCGGATCTGTTGCCGCACATAGCTAAAATGCAGCACGACAGGAAACTTTTTGAAGGGATAGCGGCGGAGGAGATGAATGCCCTTGCAGGAAGCAGGCCGGGAGATTTCAAGGAGGATAAATTCAAGGGCCAAATCTTGAAGATACTAAAGGAAAAGTACAATGTGGAAGAGGAGGATCTGGCATCAGCCGATCTAGCTCTGGTTCCAGCAGGGAAAGCCAGGGAGGGTGGATTGGATTCTTCCCTTGTCATCGGATACGGCCATGATGACAAAGCCTCTGCCTATACTTCTTTCAGGGCATTCCAGGACATCAGCGAGCCCGAGGACACCGTGCTTGTACTCTTCTTCGACAAGGAGGAGATAGGGAGCCAGGGAACGTCAGGTTCACAATCTAATTTCCTGGAGTACGTTGCAACTGTTCTGCTACATAAACTCACCGGGCATTCCGATAATTTCCACCTCCTTTCTCTCCTGAGAAAGAGCAATGCCATCAGTTCGGATGTTGACGCTGCCATGGACCCGAGTTTCAAGGGTGCACATGATGAGCACAATGCTGCAAAACTCGGATCGGGAATAGTCATTGCAAAATATTCTGGTTATGGCGGCAAGTTTGAGGGTTCTGAAGCTCCGGGGGAATTTGTTGCTTATGTGAGAAGAATCTTTGAAAAACACGACGTTCCCTACCAGTTTGGCACTCTCGGGAAAGTGGATGAGGGAGGAGGAGGCACCGTAGCCCAGGATTTTGCCCGCCACGGTATGAATGTTGTTGATGCAGGGGCACCAGTGCTAGGCATGCATGCTCCCTTTGAAATAGCAAGCAAGGCAGACCTTTATAGCTGTTATAAGGCATACAGGGCATTCATGTTGCACTGATGTGCAACTCTCAATTTTTTCAGAATTTGTGTTCAGGGATTACCTAGAACCATGGAAAGAAGAAAGAGCATTATAATTCCGTAGATAAAGACAAGGATGAAACGCCGGAACATATAGTAATTCATTCTCATTCCCAATTAAATATACAAGCCAAAAGTATAAACATCTGCCCTTAGATGTTATAAATTTTATTTATAAGCATTAAAATTTGCAAATAGACCCAGAAGACCAGACAGATGTGCTCCCGCCATATATCGTTAAATGTTCTAAAGTAATAAGCAATCCCATAAAGAATACTGGGGCGTGAAATTACCCATGGCGGATCTGGCAGAAATCCTGATGGTGGAGCATTTGGCAATACGGCATTCCAGGAAGGCATTGGAAATCAGCCCAGATATGGTGTCGCTGGAGACATTTAACACGTATTTGAAAAATTGCCATATAGAAATTGAGGAGAAAGTACTCTTTCCGATTATATTAGAGAGCGATGAGATCTCAACATCGATCAAGGAGGAGGCCAAACGCATCATGGCAGACCATAAACTAATCCAGGCACTGTTTGAAAACCTTTCAAAATGGTACACCTCCCAGGATATGGAGAAATTTGGTTCAAGATACTCTCTTTATTTCAAGCTTCTTCAAGATCATAATGACAAAGAGGATTCGAATATCTTTCCCTATTGGGATTCCATAAGTGGGCAAATGCTCACACAAGCAAAGAAAGAGGCGGCAAGCATAATTGATTCATTTGGAAAGAGGCAGTATCTGGAAGTTACCGGGCTTACCCGGGATAGTTATTCGTACCTCTTTCGATGACGAATAGGCCCATTCTGTTGAAAAAGCATTTGTGAAACAGCCCACTTGATGAATAGCAGAAACAGGTTTTTGAAATACCTATCCTCCTGCAACTTACACGTTAGGTTTTAGGGTTAAGACCGACATTCAGTTTAATCAATTAATCTATGAATGGATTCCCTAATGGTTCTGCAGCGGCACATCCGGACGATTCCACGGATTTTTTGGCGAAAAATAATCTCCCTATTTATAGCCTTACCAGGCTGGAGACCAGTGTATCTGCTACACCAGAAGCCAGGAATGCAATCCATTGCCTCACGGAAGATTTTGGCCCCATCATGTTCTATCAGCCGGGGGGACCAGAAGATGGCTTCCCTCCCATATGCCTAGAGCTATATGGGTTCATATTCACCGAAAAGGATATTCTTCTGGGCAGAGTTGCCCATACACCTGCATATGTAGACAAACGAGAGGCGGAGAGATGGAAGAATTCAAGTCTGCTGATCGATGTTGCCACCGGGGAACCAGAAGGATTCTCAATAGCTGCTGGAGACGGCCTTCATTTTGTGTCAAAGGCACAGATCATGAAGCTGGAATTTTTCCCGTAGTAATTGTTCAAAAGCGAGAATTTCCACTTAGGCTTTACGGTTTACAAAGACTTCTCACTGACATACATGAACCTGAGTCAGGATGAAACCTGTGTATCCAGATCGGTGCCTTCTTTCATGCGGGAACCCCTGATGAACGATGTTATTCCGGCTAATATCAGGAACGCGAGGCATAACCAGAGTGCAGAATGTATTCCGGCAAGAAACTGGCGTGATACCCCGCCTGTAAGAGAACTCTCTCCAAGGAAGACTTCGAAAGCGACATATCTTGGGACACTGATAGAAGCGATTGTTATGGATATAACATAACTGAGGAGGGTTCCAACTGAAGATAATGTTCGGAGGAGACCTGAGATGGAACCGTAAAGCCTCTTTGGAGCACTGGACATCACTGCGCTGCTGTTTGATGGCCAGAACATCGCCCCCCCTATACCTGAGATTATGGAAGCAATTATGAGGACAATAATCGCAGTGTTCACCTGCAGCTCAAGATATATCAGCACGGCAACCGCCATTAAGAAAATTCCGACTGATGCCACTATGGGTGCACCAATTCTGTCGGATAGTTTTCCCATCTTGGGCGAAATCAGGCTGGAAATTATATAGCCCGGAACCAGAAGCAGAGACGCTTCAAGTGGGTTGTATCCCCTGATGCCCTGCAGATACATGATAAGGAGGAATATGACGGAGAGGTATCCAAGGGCCTGCATTAGTGAAGCAGTAAGGGATAGTGAAAGAGAATGAACTTTGAATGCATCGAGCTTGATAACTGGGTCTTCCGGGTATCTTTCATAGATAATGAAAGGCACAAGCAGCAGGATGCCCAATGATATCAGCAGCATGTTGAATGAGTTCACCCCTCTTCCCGCAACATCTGTGGCGCCGTATGAAATAAAGGAGAGGATAGCGGTAAGTAACCCCATGCCAACAAAGTCGATCTTTGCTTCCCGCTTGTTGTTGTCTCTTATATACCTGATTCCAAGAATGAAACCAAAAAGCCCTATTGGGATATTTATGAAGAAAATATACTGCCATCCCAGGAAAGTGGTTATTATGCCGCCGAGAACGATACCAAGTGTTCCCCCTATGCTCCAGCCCATTGATGTGTAACCAAAGGCCTTTCCTCTCTCCTGCGGCCCAAAATAATCAGCAATTATTGCGTTGCTGTTGGCCTGCATCAGAGCCGCCCCCACAGCCTGGACTCCTCTGAATGCAATCAGGTAGATTATGCCAGGCGAGAAGCCACTGGCAGCTGAACCAGCTATGAATATCAGAAAGCCTGCGTTGAAGATCTTGCCTCTCCCAAAAATGTCACCCAGGCCACCCAGCTGCGTTGTAAGCACTGCAACTATGAGAAGATAGATTATGATTATCCAGATTGAAGTGAACAGATCCGCCTTGAAGTAGGAAGTTATGGTTGGAAGCGCCAGGATCACAATGGTAGTGTCTATTGCAGACATCAGGGTCCCGATTAGAACGCTGAAAAGAACAAGGTTCCTGCGCCCCTCCATAGCTACTCCACCAAACTGATGGATGAACTCAGCCACTCCCGGGCTAAATCCTCACCCACGTGCTTCAATGTGGAAAACATATCTTTCAGTTGGTCCAGCGAAATATTGTCCTTGATTTTGGCAGATCCTGAAGATCTTTCAGCAACTCCAAGTGATTCCAGAATGCCTATTTTACGTGGGTCGAAAACAGGCCTTTTCAGTTCCCTCGTGTTCTTCGACTCCAAGTTGTAAATGGCAGATTTAAGGAGCCTGCTGTTTTCAAAAGCGAGGTATTTCTCGTTTGTTCTGAGCCCGGCAAAACTTTCTGCCAGTTTCTTCCTTATCTCTTCGTTGCCAGGCAATTCAGGCTTGAATCTTACCATTGCAGGATAGACAAACCTTGCCCGTCCCGTTGTATTCGCCTTCTGTTCATAAAACAGATACAGAAGCTTTATGTCTCCTCGTAGAGAGTAAAAACTGGCTAATTCCTCTGCAGTCATGGAGATATCCCCCTCCACCATGCCCATTATGTGAGACGGCATGAAATCGTCAGGCAGAAATACGCTGTTTTTCAGGTCAAATATGGCTTCTTCAATCTTGACTGGCCTGTCGTTCTCTTCCACCCTGCCAAGAGCAAACTGGAACATATGCAGGTTCATAGCTTCTGATACTGAAATTTTTGATACTTCAAAGGTTTCCAGAAAGGAATGTGCCTGAACTCCCAGTGATTCCCCCATTTTGAGAGCTTGAACTGAAATACCACCGACTTTCAGGTTTTCCACCTTTGCTCCAGAAATATCTTCCAGTTCCTCCATTACTTCATTTTCAGGGATTCCGGTGTTGAAGGAAATGGATTGGACAGACCATGGGCAAAGCAGAGAACTGCCTGCTCCTGGTTCGTCAGGGTTCAATGGGGAGAATGGTTCCAGTATGTTTCTGATTGAATACGTATCATTGAGGTATCTGAGGATCTGGTTCTTGCTATCCATGGTTGAAACTCCAGTTTGATGCAATATCAACATGAAATTTAAGGTCTTTCAAGCAAAAGATGCGAAATCAGACAAATTTCCAAATTCAGATTCTTCATTAAATAGATATAAATAGAAAGGTAACTTATTAGCTAAGAGATAACCTGTGAGGCAGGAAAATAATGTCTGGTGACCGTTTTAATTATTACCTCAAAATAATAATGAATTCAATTCTAGAGGACCTATCGTTGATAAATGAACAGTTTGAAAATGACCCGTTCATTTCCTCAGCGGAAGCAGGCGAGCTGGAGAGAGTCCTGAACAGACAACTGAACCTTTACAACAGGTTCAGCCTTAAGGTCGTCAACTCTACAACCGGGAGGGAAGAGACTCCGCCTAAATCAGAGTTGGACAACTTTGGAAACACATCTGAATTTCTCGGCACTGAAAACGCCTTCGGAATTGAATGGAGAGTCTACGGTCCCACTACAGGCTTTGCTAATTCCCCAGTAAAAAGGTGGTACTTCAACAGGAAGATTGCCACGCTTCTCAATGACATTCTCAAAGATGGTGTTCCTGGAAAAGTCAAGGATTATTTTGATTACCCGCCATGGATAATGGGCACCCCTTATGCCCCAGGCACCCTTTACATGCCCATCAATGAGATGGTCAACCTTGCTATAGCCCGGGGGCTTATCCCTGACTGGGATTACCTGGTAACCAGAGGGCTCCCGAAACCGTTGGTTGACCTCATTAAGGCAGAAAACCTGGATTCCACCTTATAATAAACTCCCATAAATCCATACTTTTCCGGAGTTCAGGTCCCTGAATTTGTAATAATGGCTGCTAAGCCGTGGGAACGTTTTTTAACGATTGCATCATTTTAACCAACATGAAATACAGAGGAATTATCACCCCGATGCTTACCCCTTTCAATTCTGACGGCACAATTAACTATGAAGCCACCAAAACTCTCATAGAATACCTTAAAGGCATAGGAGTGTCCGGGCTGTTCCCTTGCGGAAGCACTGGGCTGTTCCCCTTCCTCTCTCTGGAAGAGCGGGAGAAATTCATCAAGTTCGTGATTGAAAATTCAGAAGGATTGAAGGTCCTGGCCGGGGTTGGTTCCTCTTCCACACAGGATGCAATTACCCTTGGAAAATCAGCGGTTGACGCGGGGGCAGATGCACTCGTCCTGATGCCGACATATTACATAATACCCGGCCAGCCAGAGATCACAAAGCACTTTTCGGATTTCCTCAATGCCCTGGACAAGGAGATGTTCGTATACAATATACCCCAGTTATGCGGTGCGAGGATTGAAGTTGAAACCATCAGAAAGCTTAAGGGGCAGTATTCCCAGATCGTTGGGGTCAAAGAAAGTTCTGCAGATATGCGTTATTTTTCCACGCTAATGGAATTCTCTGGCAATGACTTCTCCATATTGCAAGGGCAGGACGATCTCCTTATCCCATCCATGTCCATAGGTGCAGATGGGGGCGTTTGCGGCCTGTCAAACTTCTCATCAGCTGTCGTGAATGCATACAATGAACAATATGAGGGCAGCAGGTCCAAGGCTTCAGAAATACAGGTGAGACAGGTGGATCCAATGCTGCACGCACTACTTGGAAGCACGTTTCCATCTGGATACTATTACGCCTTTTACAGCAAATTCAACCTGAAAGATGGGGGATACAGGTCACCCATGCTCGAACCTTCCCAAGAGCAGAAACACAAGATTACCTCGGTGCTCAATCCCGAATAGCTCCAATAAAGTATAAATAAACTCTTGGCTTTCCCTATTACCTTAGTGAAGGAGATTCCAAAATGGATAAAAACAGTTACGTGAAATTTGAAACTCCCGAGTCCGTGGAAAAGAAATTGTTGGACCTAGTCGAGAATGCTTTCAGAAGTGGAAAGATTAAGAAGGGAACTAACGAAGTTATCAAATCCATTGAACGGGGAGAAAGCAAGATAGTCGTTATTGCAGAGGATGTTACCCCACCAGAAGTGGTATATTACCTTCCAATGCTTTGCGATGAGAGAAAGGTACCTTATGCGTATGTCAAGAAGAGAAGCGATCTTGGCGCAAAGGTCGGAATTGCATCTGCCGCTTCCATATCTGTTGTGGATCTTGGAAAAGGCGAAGAAGTATACAAACAGGTCGTATCTGAACTGGCCGAAATAAAGAAGTAAGGTGAAAAGAATTGGCAGATGAAGGCACCCCTGCAGAAGTAGTCGAACTGATGGGCAGAACCGGCATGACTGGTGAAGCCACAACAGTCAAGGTGAGAGTACTTTCAGGCAGGGACCAGGGAAGAATCATCGCCAGAAATGTCCTTGGCCCGGTAAGGGTAGGCGACATCCTGATGCTCAGGGAGACCGCCAGAGAGGCCAAGAGGCTCTCCATACGGTGATATAATGGCAATCAGAAACTGCAACTTTTGTGGAACTCAGATTGAACCGGGCACGGGAATTCTGTTTGTGAGGAAGGATGGAAACACCATGAACTTCTGCAGCAGAAAGTGCCAGGTCAACATGATTGAGATGCACAGGGTACCAAGAAGAGTCAGATGGACCAACGAATACCACAACATCAAGGAAATGAAGAAGCAGAGCACCAAGAGTTGATGGTGAGGAAGTTGGAAAGGACTCTTATTTTAGTCAAGCCGGATGGTGTCAAGAGGCGCCTTTCCGGAAAAATTTTAACTCGTTTCGAAGAAAAGGGAATGAAAATCGTCGCCATTAAGATGCTTCAACTTAGCACTGAAAAGGCAGAACTTCATTATTCAGTTCACAAGGAGAGGCCGTTTTTCAGGGATCTGGTCAAATACATAACATCAGGCCCAATAATTGCAGCGATCCTTGAGGGGAACAACTGCATTAATGCAACCAGAAACCTTCTTGGAGCTACGGACGGATCAAAGGCACAACCTGGAACAATAAGGGGAGACTACTCCATGGGCATCGAGAAAAACATTGTCCATGCGTCGGACTCTCCCGAATCTTACCAGCATGAATTTCCCATTTATTTCAAGAAAGAAGAGATAATAGAAGCACAATACGGTGACGAACCACACATTTACTGAGGTGGTTATGAATACCAGAGAATATCGGCAGCCAATTGTGTGCGTACTTGGCCATGTTGACCATGGCAAGACTTCAATTTTAGATTCGATCAGGGGTACCACTGTCGCTGCAAAAGAGGCAGGAGGCATAACCCAAAGGATTGGCGCTACCGATATTTCACTATCTGACATTGAAAAGAGGGCAAACATTCCAGCGGGGAAAAGCAAACTCAAGATCCCAGGCCTACTGTTCATAGATACCCCAGGCCATGTTGCGTTTTCCAACATGAGGGCCAGAGGTGGAGCCCTCGCAGATATGGCAATTCTCGTTGTGGACATTAATGAGGGTTTTAAGCCCCAGACAATTGAGTCAATAAACATACTTAAGAAATTCAGGACACCTTTTGTTGTGGCAGCAAACAAGATAGACCTCATACCACTCTTCACACAGATTCGAGACTGCAACTTCCAGCAGATGCTGAAAAAACAGAGGGAAGAATTTGTTACAGAACTGGACACAAGGCTTTACAACCTTGTCAACAGGTTTTATGAATACGGCTTAACCACTGAAAGGTACGACAGGATCAGTGATTTTGCAAAGAACATAGCCATAGTCCCAATGAGCGCGAAGCTAAACATCGGGATACCAGACGTTCTTATGGTGATCGCGGGCCTGGCCCAGAGATACCTGGAGAAGGAAATTGAATTCAAGGACACTTACGGCCGGGGAACCATCATAGAATTGAAAAAAGAGGAGTCTCTTGGCCTTACTCTAGACACTGTGCTTTATCAGGGTATTCTGCACAAAGGCGATACAATAGCCCTTAACACCAGGAGTGGACCTGCCACTACAAAGATAAAGGCCATGCTGGTAAATACAAAGGGAAGATCTAAGAAACTCCTTGAGAAAGATCATGTTTACTCAGCATCCGGGGTAAGAATTCTTATTTCTGACAAGCTTGAAGTGGTCTCCGGGTCGCCCATCATAGTAGTGAATGATGGCCCTGAAGCTGCTTTTGAAGAAATATTGAAGGAGTCCCAGGCAAATATAGTCCTGAGTGAGCATGGTGTCACCGTCAAAGCGGACGCGCTGGGCTCGCTGGAAGCAGTTTCATATGAACTTGAACAGAAAGACATGAAAATCCGGTCCGCGGAGATTGGTGACATTTCCAAGAGGGACATAACCGATGTTGCGACTCTGAATGAGCCGCTTGACCGCGTTATACTCGGCTTCAATGTGGGAATTACGCAGGAAGCCCAGGAAGCAACCATGATGAGTGACGTAGGTGTCAAAGTGGGTGAGGTAATCTATTCACTGGTTGAAGACACTGAAAAGTGGCTTAAAGACAGGAAGCACGAACTTGACGAGGGAAGAAAGAAACGTATTGCTGTTCCCTCCAAGATTTCAATCATCCCCGAATACATCTTTAGAGCTGCGAAACCAGTTATTGTTGGAGTCAAGGTGTATTCTGGAAGGATAAAGGTGGGAGACACTTTGATGAAATCTGACGGAAGATACGGGGGGACAATAAGAAGCATCAGGGATGGGGAAGTCTCCAAGCAATTTGCCGATGCGCCTTCTGAGGTCGCAGTCTCCATAGAGGGTGTTACGCTCAACCGCCAGATTTTCCCTGAAGAGTCCCTTTACGTTGATATTCCGGAATTCGTTGTCAAGGAACTCCGTGAAGAGAAAATGGATGAGAATACCATGTTGACTCTTGAAGAAATTATAAAAATCAAGAGAAAAGAGAATATGTTCTGGGGAACGAAAACCTAAAAGAAAAGATAAACCATAGCAAAAATAACAGTCGCAACAACCGGAATAGCCATCATGGCCTTCTTCATTTTAATGAGAGTGAATATCAGGAATATAACAGACAGCAGAATCATCAGATATATGGACCATTCACCTGCCCTCAGGTTCACTATGCCAAAAAGCATAGTGATTCCCATGATAAGAGTTGCCTTGTACATGGTACTGCCTGCAACAATTCCAAGTGTTATGTCCCGTTCTTGCTTTTTAATGCCGAGGTAGAACATTATAATCTCCGGAAGTGACCCGGCAACTCCCGTCACAATGAAACCAGAAATGAAAGGAGAGACATTGAAATCAATGGAAATCCCATTCGTATAATTTACAATGGCTTCAGACGCAAGTCCCAGAATAATAAGGGCCACAAGCATGGAGACTGGACTGTATTCCATATGCACATATTCCTCCTCAATTGGGGGCGCTTCACCACGGCCTGTGTAAATGTAAACCAGGAAGAGCAGTGCCATGAAAATTCCGATATACCAAGGAACCACCTCGAAGAAGAGTGATAGAACCTCAAGGAGGGCCGAAGCTACCAGCAGTATTATGCCATCCCTCATGAATTTCCTGTAGCTGCCAGCAAAAACAAGCGGAAGCACTGCCAGGAATACCATCATCGTAATGATATTTGAACCCTGCAGGGTCCCAAAACTTATTTCACCATACCTGTGGAAAGAAGCAACGAATATCACGGAGAATTCATCAATCACTGCCCCCAGCGACAGAAGGTAGGCACCTATGGATTTCGGCGAAATTTTGTGCCTGTTACCAAATTCACGTGCGTTGTCAAGAAAGCTGTCTCCGCCCAGATAAAGGCTGAACAGTGCAAGTATGATGCCAATCAGCTCAAGAGGGACCGGTACCCTTATGACAATGATGGAAAATACTACAAAATACAGTGAAAACAGAAAAGAGACTAGGAAAAAGAGATTCCGTGACAAAAAATCACGGGATAATTACATGCTCCGGGCTTTCCACTTTCACTTCTTCAGTTATGGACACGCCTCTTCTGAGCCGCTTGCAATCCATGGTATCAGGCTTAAGCTGATCCACAATGTAATCCAAGGCCACTTCTGCGCCTTTTGGGTCGCCGCAAGTGTACACATCCAGTGTTACCAGTCCATGCTCAGGCCATGTATGGAAAGAGAGATGGGACTCCGCAAGCAGCACAACGCCGCTTGCCCCCCTGGGCTGGAACTGAAAATAATCTGACGATATCTTTGTCAGGTTACTTACTCTTACAGCTTCCTCAATTATAGGGTATATGCTATCTGCCTTTGCTATAATTTCTGAATCTACACCATAGAGATCTGCCAAAATCTGAAAACCTACTGCCACTACCATCTTCCTCCATATAATCCACCTCAGGGGTCGTTAGGACACTTTATTAATATGTTGTATTTAAATATTTATAAGGTGCGGAAGGTTTGATATTTATCAATATTTCATTATAATTTGATATTTTTCAATTGGGCGAACTTCATATTCAATTAAATATTTTATCTATTTTATATTAAACACTTCACAAATATTTGATTTTAAGCCCTATTTCCTTGTATCTGTTCTGCATTTCCTTAAGTTGGGGGAGAAGATAATGAAACCTGCGGGAAGATATGAAAAGGACGGAATCCAATCCTCTTGTTGCCGCTTCAAAAACTCCTTCCAGGGAGGCATATTCTATCTGAGGCACACTTCCTGCACTTGAAACAGCATAAAATGCCTCCTCGCCAACTACTGCAATTTTGGATTCAGGGTCTATCTCATCTTTCACTAGTGAAGCAAATTTTTTCTTGTCTTCAATAACCTCCACTGATGGAAGCACACAGACCACTACATTTCCGTATTCAACTCCGATTATCCCGCTTATGGAAGCCACAACAATTTCATCCTTGCTGGCACTGTTCTGGGCAATCCCCCGTGCCTTGCCGTTTTCTTTTCCCGCGTGGAGGTAACCAGATGACATGTAAACTCCAACCTCCTCACCTTTTTTTATGGATGTGTCTGCAATAGCTTCCCAAGTAACTATATTGTCAATCTTTGCCATGTTTTCCGAGACGAATTCCCTGAGTGAGCCTAGCCCTGATTCAAGAAAGTTAAAACCTTCCTTGGAGATCTCATTTTTGTCTCCCACCAGGCCCTTTTTTCTCATGATTTTCAGGTGATAGTTCACGCCCTGGATGGTTATGCCAACGTTTTTGGCAATGCTGGCAGGCTTGTCAACACCGTCAAATAGCTCTATCATAATCATGAGCTGGGTTAACTCACCCTGATCGAGAACCATTAAAGCTTAAGCTCAGGAATATTTATTAGTTTACTGGATAACCTTCACATGCGCCACGAAGGAAATGAAGACAGAGTATCCCTCGGAAAATCGATTTTACTTGACCTCGGCATGGAAGATTATTTAGAGATACTCAAACTTCAGCGCCACCTCAATTTCCTTTCAAGCAACGGTGAAATAGCCGATGCTGTCATACTTTTGCAGCACCCTGACGTATATACCCTTGGTATACACCGAAACCAGTCTGAGATACTTGCACCCGGAGTTGTGCCCTTTGAGGTCGAAAGAGGAGGGTCTGCGACCTATCACGGGCCAGGGCAGCTTGTTGCCTATTTCATGGTAAACATGAGGAACCATGGATTCAATGTGAGGGACCTCATACAAATGGCCCAGAATTCAATTATATCTTTGCTTGCAGATTATGGGATCATTGCAGAAGGAAGGCTGCATGGCGAGACTGGAGTCTGGGTGGAGAATAGAAAAATCTGTTCTATAGGATTCGCGGTCAAGGGCTTTTCGACCTTGCACGGAATAGGCTTTAACGTCAATACAGACCTGTCGAAATTTCAAAAAATAATGCCGTGCGGCATGCAGTCTTCAATTATGACAAGCATGGAGAATGAACTTGGACATGCAGCCGATTTCATAAATGTGAAAAATAGGCTGAAGAACAGTTTTACAGAAATGCTTGGGCTGAAAAAATATATAGAATTTAATTCTATGGATGAATTAAAATCCTATTCAGTGGGCAATGGTCTGGGATTGCTCCCTGAGGAACTGCTGTAGATAATAATAGGATCCTGTGCCTTTTCCACTGATTCCACTCATCTTCCAACCTACAAATGGCTGGGATCCAACGATAGCACCGGTGGATGCGCCTCTCGCCCGGTTTGCATATATTACTCCAACATCTGCGTTATCGAAGTAGTAGGCTATTTCCTCCTGGTCCTCAGTGATAATTCCTCCAGTAAGTCCGTATTCGGACTTGTTAATTTCCGCTACTGCCTCCTTGAGGTTTTTCACTTTAACAATTCCCAGAACAGGCAGGAAAAGTTCATTCCTGACTAACTCGCTGTCTTTTGGCACATCCTTTATGACCGTTGGTTCAACATAGAATCCCGGCTGCTCCAGGGCATTCCCGCCGGCTACAACTTTTCCATATGTTGAAAACTTCGATGAGAGTCTTTTGAACTTCTCGAAAGCATCATTGTTGATTACTGGACCGAGGAAGGTATCTTTCTTCTTGGGGTCATCCGGAACAACTTTTCTGGTCCTCTCTGCCAGTGCATCTACGAATTTGTCATAAATTGCTTCCTCTGCGTAAACAAGTGAAGTTGCGCTGCACTTTTGCCCCGAGAATCCGAAAGCGCCTCTGAAAACGCCTTCAACAGCTTTCTTCAGGTCTGCCTTTGCTGTAACAATAACTGCATCTTTACCGCCCATTTCAGTAATGACGGGTTTTGGTCGCTTTGCCTGCGCCTTGTGGTACATGTTTAGGCCCACTTCCCTGGAACCCGTGAAAACTATTCCTGCTATTCCGTCATTTTCCACTATCTTCGCACCAATTGTACTGCCGGATCCTGAGAGGTAAACCAGCACATCATCGGGCACACCGCATTCATGCATTAGCTTGGCCGTCAGATAGGAAATCAGGGGGATGTCACTGGAAGGTTTCAGCAGGACAGCATTCCCCACTGTGAGGGGGCCTGCCATCATTCCAACTGTAATTGCATAGAAATTGAATGGAGGTATTACTGCAAAAACGCCATAGGGTTTCATTATGCTGAAACTTTCCTCGTTTTCGTAGCCTTTTCCTGTCAAGTGGGCGAAACCATTGTTCTCAATCATGTTGAGGGCATAGTATCTTAGAAAGTCGATTGCTTCGTCAACATCTGCCATTGCCTCAGTTCTGTTCTTTCCATTCTCATAAGCTAGAAGTGCAGAAAAGAAGTATTTTTTTTCACTGATCTTATCAGCAACCTTGAGCATTACCTTTGCCCTGTGGACATAACCCAGGTTGTACCATTTCCTGTAAGAGCCATTTAACATCTTGAGGGCTTTATCAAGGGACTCTTCAGAGGAAAGCTGGAATGTTGCAATCTCTTTTCCATCTACCGGCGATATTTCAGTTATTTTCTTAGATTCCTTAACTTCCCCGGCCAGAAGGTTGGGGTATTCCTTGCCGAGATATTTTGGGACTTCTTTAAGGGCTTCTTCGTAAAGTCTGTGGAACTCTTCTTCCTTGCCCGCTTTTGCCATTTTGACAAAAGTCACTTCGTTCTCAAACATAATGGAATATTGTTTGCTCGTACATTAAAAATTTGATTAAATAGAATATTAATTGAAAATTAGACTGTGTTCAGGCCCCTGTCCACAGATATGCACTGCCCGTTGATTCCAAGAGACATCTCGCTCGCGAGGAAGGCGTTTACCATGGCAATTTCAATTGGCTCAAGCTGGGTCTTTTCTGAGAATTTGGTGACGTTGAACGGGAACACTTTGTAGTAATTGTCCTCCTTGCTGACACCACCCGGCAATACGCCGTTTACCCTTATGTTATATTTCCTCAGGTTTTCTGCAGACTTTCTGACCAGTTCTTCCAGTGCAAATTTGGAAACATTGTAGGAAAGGTCATTTCCTTTGAAAATGTGCCTTGACGCACCTACTAAAACAAATGAGCCACCCTTCTGAAGCATTGGCTCCGAGAATACCTTGAGGACCGTTAGCTGTGAAATCAGGTTGACATCCAGCATTTTTTGGAAATCTGCCCTTTCTGGAAAGAGGCCCTTGAATGACTGCCAGGTTCCAACATTTGAGACAACCGTGTATATACTGCCATAGTCTGCCAGTATCTTATCTCTCACAGCCTTGAGTTCCTCTTCCTTAGTCGCGTCGGCCTTGTATGCCTTAATTGTGGAGGACTCAACCAGACCGAACATGTTTCCGGATCTTGAGACGATTGCTACTTTAGCGCCGAAGTTGATAAGCATTCTAACTGCGGATATCCCCTGTCCGGGCCCAACTCCAATTATAACAGCGACTTTCCCAGCCAATGAATCTCTGATTAAATCTACCATTATTCAATAACCATCCATCTTTAATTAAGATATGTAACATCCTCTCCGCCCTGTGGACGGTGCTTTCTGCTTCTTCGATCCGGGATGTCCTTGCGGGTAGTACCCCTTCATTTCAGAATTGTATTTCACGCTCAATTTTGTTAAATGACTGCAGACCAGCATTTTCAATATAGAATGTATTAGCACACACCAATTGCTGCATTACACCAAAGTATACTGGAACGGGACACCTAAGTGCTATAAGGCGATTATCCCCCTGTATAAAAGGAGAAATATTGAAAAAGCAAAGATTGCCGCCATTCCAACATAATACCAGGTTCTATCGGGAATCTTCTTAACGGGAATGCCGAATTCATCATACACTGGTCCTTTCGTGGCTTCCTGGTTCGACGAATTGTAGTCTCCATTGAGTAATTCATCATCCTGTTGCTTATTTCCTGATGAATTGCCATTATTCCTTCTTCCTGACACCAGTCCTCTTCGGAACATGAAGGGAAAGAACAGGAAAAAAGGGATGTAACCGCCATAAAATGAGGTACCTCTGAAAAATGTGGGAAGCACGAAATCTAACAATAACACTACAACTGCGTACACCACAAGAATTATTACAGAAGTGCTTACCCGCCTCATGAAAGGTTTCCCGTTTAACTGGAATGCAATTGCCTCTTAAAATGTTTGAGCTATTTTCAAACCCAGCCTCTTCTTTTGAACAATACAAGAAGGACAGCTGCCATTGACACCATAAAAACCACCATGCCCCAGAAGCCTGCTATTGAACCTGTTCCGGGTTGGCTGAATCCGGCAGTGAAATTCATACCGTAAAAACCGGTAAGAAAAGTGAGCGGAAGGAATATGGTTGCAACTATGGTAAGAAGCCTCAGGATGTTGTCAGTAAAGGCTGCACGCATTGTGAAATAAAGATCCCGCATATCACCGGTACGGAGCATGTATGAGTCAAGTGTTTCGATTAGCTGGAAAGTGTGGTCATAGACATCTCTGAAAGCAGGCATGAGGTCCACTGAAAGGAAGTTTACAGACCCCCTCTCAGCAAGGGACACAACATCACGGTGCTGAGAGAGCATTATTCTAAGCTCGCTCAATTCTTTCCTGGCTTTTGAAATGAGCCCAAGGAGGTTTTTTACGTCTGAGATATCCTTAGCCTTGAGAGAATCGAAATCCAGAACTTCACTTCTTATTGAAACGAGCCAGTTCTCTATTTCTGAAAGGACCGTGTAAAATGAATCCACTGAAAAATCATAGATTGTGTGGAAGACCAATGAGTTGAGGATCGCCTCTTTCTTCAGGGTCTTCGCCCTGTTCTTCAGAGAATCCAGAGTGTGGGTCACGATTGTTGAGTTTCCCTTATGGAGCGTCAGAATTTTCTTTTCTGACAACACCAGGAATATTTCCTCTACAGAATATTCAAAATCATCCTTGCCTGAATTGACAACGCCCTTTGAAACTGAAAAAATATATGTCTGGTAGTCCTCAGTCTTTATCCTCTGCTTTCCACTGCCAATGTCTTCCAGAGTTAGAGGATCAAGAGAGAAAAATTCGCCCAGCGACTTCAGTGTGTCAGCGTCAAAATCCTGCACATCGAGCCAGCAGGTATCCTGTCCAGCCACGGATTTCAAATCTTCATTGTTTATCAGTTCTTTTGATGAAAGTTCCTTGTGGGAAATGCTTGACAGAATAGCTCGCATTGTGTTGGAATTTACATTATCCTACTTTAAGGTTGCCGCCTCTAAAAATAAAAATATGGCTTTAGATAAAATTATTTAACTAGATATTCATCGAAAAATGATTTCCATGGTAAAATTTTTAGAGTGCCCCAATTGTGGTTTTGTTTTCAAAGCACCCGTAATGGATTTGAAATTCACGCATCTTGGATGGACTATTCCAGGAGCGGGAGTTGTCAGGTGCCCACAATGCAAGGAAGAGAAAAGAAGAAAACATTACAAATTAGCCCAGGAAACTGACCTTTCAAAAAATCCTGCCTCTGATTCTGGCGTAACTGCAAAAGCAAAACCAGCAACAGAATCGGAACTTGTTGAAGAATCAAAATACGAGGATGAGTGATTGATCAGGGTATCCGGACTTACCCGGGTATACGGCAACACTGTTGGAGTTGAGGATCTAAATTTCGAAATCCGTGATGCAGAGATATTTGCACTGCTTGGCCCCAACGGCTCTGGAAAGACCACCACCCTTAGATTGATGACTGGCATGATTTCTCCGACAAACGGATACGTCTCAGTAGACGACATAAGAACTGACCAGTTACAGCGATTACCGGAAATTCACAGGAAAATAGGCATTTTGCCAGAGGTACCGGGACATTATGAAAACTTATCTGCATACAGGAATCTCCAGTTTTTTGGCCGAATGTATGGCATGAGCGACAGGGCCATAGAATCCAGGACCAAGGATTTGATGATTGAATTCGAGTTGTGGGACAAGAGGGAGTCGGCAGTAGCAACATTCTCCAAAGGAATGAAGCAAAAGTTGGCTATTTTGAGAACCGTGATGCACGATCCGAAATACGTTTTTCTTGATGAGCCATTGTCAGGCTTGGACCCGGAGTCTTCTAAATTTGTCAGGGATTATATGAAAAGCCTTAAGGAAAATGGGAAAACCGTAATTCTTTCAACACACGATCTCGATGATGCAGACAAATTGAGCGACAGGGTTGCAGTTGTGAGAAACCGCCTTCTGGCCATAGATTCCCCAAGCGCCCTTAAGGCACAGGTTTTCAAGAGAACTGTTGTGTTCCATATTGAAAACATACAAGGCCTGGATCTGAAGGAGATCGGGGCAATGCCATTCGTAAATTCAGTCAAAATCTCTAAGGACTCTATCGTAATGGAAGTTGAATCCCCGGAAAAGAACAATCCTGACATAACCGCATATCTTGTCGGGAAAGGTTTCAGGGTACAATTTATAGGAGAAATCAGGCGTTCACTTGAGGATGTTTACCTCTCAATTGTCGAGAAATCAAAGGAGGGAAAATTATGAATTTCAGCCTTGTGCGGGAAATGATGCGCAAAGACCTGCAGGAGGTTCGAAAGAATGGGTACGTGTTCTATTCTTTACTGCTCCTCCCAATTATGCTTGTGGTTATCAGCGTGATAGATTCATTTGCAATTGCACTTTCATCCAGTGGGAAGGCAAGCATGCTTCTTCCCACTTTCTCGACCATACTGGTCTTCATACCGGCAATTATCACCTCTCTTATCGGGTCAACCAGCGTCATACTTGAGAAAAACAACCATAGCCTTGAACCGCTCCTTGCCACACCTATTACGGATTCTGAACTGTTTGCAGGCAAAGCACTGGCCCCTCTTTCAATTGGAATATTGCTTTCCTGGCTTGCATTCACTCTGTATATGGCCATAATGGATGTGTTAACCTATGGACACCTTGGATACTTTTTGTTCCCTACAGAACTGACACTTGTGCAGATGTTTTTCCTTGCTCCAGTTACTGGGATGCTTGGCACTTTCCTCACCCTTCTGGTTTCTTCCAAGATGAAAGATGTGAGGGCAGCCCAACAAGTTTCAGCCCTTGTTGTGCTTCCATTGTTGCTGCTCATATTCCTGCCAATAATAGCATCCGGGTCGGATCTTCTAATAAATTTACTCGCAGGTGTCGGATTTCTGATCGCTGCATTAGCCATATTTTTCGTCAGTGTAAAGGCATTCAGAAGGGAGACCATACTCATTTCATGGGGCAAATAATTTTTTTTCGCAATGAACAATATATTGCAAGACTCCGTGAAATCCTATTTCTGGAAGCAGCATAGACCTAAGATTCAGACTTGATGTTCTGCCTGACTTATACCTTTTTTTCATATACTTATTTTAGCAAAGGGTGGTCTACTTGAGAAAGTCCAAGCTATCAAGAATGGGATGGGCAATTTACAAGTTTGTAAACAGATTTCCCGGGAAAAACTGAGCAAAATTCGTTTCGCCTGGGTCTGTTGGAAGCATTTGCACTTAATTGCACTACGTGAATGTGCAGCTTTCGGATAGTGACTTCTTTCCTCTTCAATTGGATTTTTAATATCCTGATACTGCTGTTTAGGAATTGGTTGTTTGCAGTCGCAATATCCGGCTGAATTCTTGAATGTTATTTTTCCACCTTTAAGAGAGCTGGAACTTTTACGAAGAACTTATGCCGGGCTTTGGCCATAGGTATTTTTCTGCAACTTTATAGAACATAAAGGCAAACAGGACTGTTGCAATGATGGCAAGAATTACCCGGATTAGAGCAGATCCAAGAACTAGTACCTTGATGTTTTCTATCTGCCCCAATGCACTGCTCTGGTAGTTCCATGATATAAACGGATTTAGGAAATATGTAAAGCTATAAGTCAGAAACATGAAAACAGCCCCGACTGCAGAAATAACAAGTGCATATTCCTCCCTCCCCATGACCAGCAGTAACGGGATGATCCAGAGGAGGTATTGTGGATTTACAAAATTGTAAGTCAGGAAGAACAGGAAAAAGACCAGGACTGAGTAATCAACCAGAGGAACTTTCCGCAAATAACTCACTGCAGTGAGGAAAATAAATAAAGGTGAAAAGACCCACAAAAACAGTGAGGGAAAAGAAGTAACCCCGAAATAGGAAAGCAGTACCTGCCAGCTGAGACCATTGGTGACGAATAAGCCTCCGTATGTGGGAAGAGAACGTGCATAAAGGAGATCAAAAACTGAACTGAATATTCCTCCCGTTAACTGGTATATCAGCAAGATCACAGCAAGAGGGGGGAGGATGGCAGATAGGTCCCGGATTCTGTTTTTTGAAAAAAGCAGCATATAAGGGATTATCAGTGCAGGGAAAACCTTAATTGCAGCCCCAATCGCTGCAAACATCACTCCCATCCATGTCTTTCCGTTCCGGTTGAAAAGAATGGCCTGGAGCATAAAGGCAGCAGCAAGCACGTCAAGTTGCCCCCATATCACTGCCACAATCACTATGAATGGGTTAAGGAACCACAATTTCCAGTGCATCTTGCCTGTTAGGCCCTTAAGTGTGTAGAATATCCAGTAAAATGAGAGAAGTAAAGGAAGTTTGACTAACCCATAAAGTAGCGGGAGATTCAATCCAAGAAGGGATTTCCATGCACCGTAAGGATTTCCAGATTCTGTTCCAAGGTAATTCAGGGAAGAATTCATTACGGGAGCTACGGCAGGAAGCAACAGGTAAATTCGGTCAACCAGATAGCTCCAGATAAGGAACAAGGGGGGATATGCCCAGGTCAAGCCAGGCAGAACTGATGCGGAAGACCTGTATGGATCCACCCCTGAAATTATCCTGAAACCGGGAGAAATGAGGAAATAAACATCGTATCTCTGGCCAAAGAACACGCTCAGAAGGAGAAAAGCCGGAAATAGTGCCCAAACACTGATTTTTCTGATATCTGAGAAGGCAAAAGCCAACAATACGCAGGTAATTCCAGAATAGAGAGCAATTGAAAGCATGATCCCCTGATTTGAACCAGTCCAGTTAATTGGCACAGATGCTGAACCTGCATTTTGGGCATGTACCTCCAATACACCTCCAGCATTGAAAAAGCTGCCCGGAATCCTGATATAAGCCACCGCAAAGGTTGTGGGAGCATATTGGAAATTATTCTGCAATACTAATTTGCCAGATTGAACAAACTGAACACTCAAGTTTGAAAAATCAGTTTTACCCTGTACAGTCACTTCGACATTGACCAGACCCGATAATGAAGATGGTACCGAGATGTTGGCCGGAACTACAGTAACTGCGAGCCCCTTGGTGCCTGTAACTATGTGACTGTTCCCAGTGTTCAAGTTGATGGAATCTATGATGGAAACGGAAATTAATAGAATTCCAGCTGCAAAGAGAAAGAATAGAAGGAACTTGCGATTAATCCTGTTCTTTTCTGGAATCGCAACTTTCTTCAATTACCCACCAACTATCAGTTGGTTTTTGGATTAAATCTTCTCAATGCGAGCGCAGAAACCAGAACTGTGATAACGTAGAAAATGAGCAGGACATCATACAGGCCCGGGATATAGCTCAAGCTGTGGGGGTACTTTGTTACACCAAACAGATAGGTGGCGAAGCTCGTTATGGAGGAAAATCCAACCATCTTGTAGGTAACTACATCAAGCACCAGAAAAAGTGCCAATAAAGCTGATCCGGCAAGTCCCACAGAGAAGACGCGCTTGCTTGGCCTTGAAAATACCACGACTGCCCCGACTAAATCTATTATGGAAGTTGCAAGGAGGCCATACCAGTGGATAAAATACTTGGGAACAGAACCAAAATCTGTCTGTAAATTGTGGTCCGTGAATAGTATAGCAATTGTAACAGCAAAGTCTAATATGAAAAGCAAACCGACTGCTGCCCTGATGGAAATATTGTTATTCGCCATGTTACCTAAGATATATTCATATGATGCTATTTAAAGTTATATATTTTTAATATATTACTTGTTAATAATAACTGTCGACCGGTTTCAACCTGCATGTGCAGTGCCTGATCCACATTCTTCTATGCTTTTGCCCAAAGGGGGAATCAGGCTTTATCGCGTAAAGGAAAATAGCCTCTCCATTAACCTTTAATAGCTTTTATCGAATTGATTTACAGAGATTGCAAAAAAAGGAGAGTGCTTTTTTGAGACATAGCCTTTGGAAGCCCGGAACCATATTCAATACGGATGCCATTGACGCTTGGGATCTTGTGCACTTGTCCAGGTCTTCATGTCTAATGTTATTGGGCACTCGTTTCAATGCTATTCGGGGAAATGATGGGGGATTTCATGATGCAGTCTTCTGATCTGAAAAATAGTGTTGATGTAATTGTGAGGACCAGAAATTCAGGCGGGTCGCTGAGACAGTGCCTTGAGTCTGCCAGCAGGTTGCTTCCAGTGCACAAGTTCGTTGTAGTAGATAACCACAGCAGCGATGATACTGTTAAAATTGCTTCTGACTATGGCGCAGACATTCACCAGGAGAAGACCGGCCTTGGGTATGCTACAACACTTGGTATAAAGGCATCTGTTACGGAAAATATTGTCTTCCTCGATAGTGATGTCATAATGAAAGATTCCCAATTTTACCATAAAGCATCCGCTATTCTGAAAGAGAATAAAGTTGGAGCTGTTGTAGGTCAGGCCGTTGGCCATAACTTCCTTTATGGCCTTCCTTTGAGCCTGACTGTAATGCCAATTGAAATAGCCTCAAGAATTTCAATCGACCCATGGGTAATGGGCAGAGAGACATACTTTATGCAGAAATACTTAAGGGATAATGGTTATAAAGTAAGGTATCTGCCTGACGCAATGGTACACAATTCCACCCACAGGAGCAATAAGCACTGGCCTGAGTGGCAGGGAGCATGGGTAAGGAATACTTCCGGGATGCGCCCAAGAGAGTTGGCTTATTCCATGCTGGTGGTATTCCTGATGCTGTCCAACTCGAGGAAAGTGAGAAATTTCCTTTACATTCCAATCTTCCAGGCAAAACTTGTGAGAGGTTTTGTGCATCCGCTCTACTGGCAGGGCAATCTCACGGATATGGGCAAAGAAGAATGCGTTGAAGCGAAGGGGGCAAAGAATTGAAGGTCTATTCAGAACGGTTTCCAATAAAGTATCTATTTTCGAACTATGGCATCTGCCTTGGGGTTGACACTAAAAAGGCGTCTTATCTCTTCCTGATGTCCAAGATGGGCATAATCCTCCAGAAGCGGCCGGTGGGTGACACAGTGGTCGAAGATCTTGATTATGAAATCCCCATGATTCACGAGAAGTTAACGCACAAGCAATAGTTACATTGACAATTATTGTTTCTCCAGCGATGTCATTACTGTCAGAAAATGGTCTCCGAGGATCGAGAATGGCCATATTTTCCCTATTTTGGCATCAAATGCTTTAATAGAGTTGAATTTCCGGGAAAACTTCTCCACATAAACTGAAAAATTTGAAGGGGGAATGAACACCGGGACCCCATAAACGGAATCCACTGCAAAGTGCCCCCGGAATATATTCCGAATCTCCATGTAAGTGTAAGCGTAAACGTCAATGCAAAATCTTGACTCTCCTTCCGGAACCATTGGTTTCAACCTTGCAAGAGAGTGGCCGAACTTTAATTTGGTCATGTATCCCAGTATTTCAGAAGCACACATCCTGTTATAGATTCCAAGGACCAGTTTTCCGCTGTCACAGAGCAGTTGATGAAAACCTTCAGGAAGAGAATGAATGTCGCTGACACAATTTATGGCCCCAAATGTGGAATATATGCCCTGAAAAGAATGCGCACCCAAACTGGCGGCCAGGGCCCCGATGTTATCAGCATTCCCCTTGAGAGTTGTAAGCTGGGAAGAAACACCCTCCAGTATGGCTTTCTTCCTAACGGCGTCCAGCATTTTCTGTGATATGTCCACCGCCACTATTTCATGGCCGGACTTTAAGAGTTCAATGGTCTCTGTTCCTGTCCCACAGCCCACTTCGAGTAATCTTTCTTTTCCAGGAAATGTACTGAAAAGGAGTTTAAGTGAATTCTCCCGCAAAAGTGAATTGACTGGATTTCCGTAAATGTGATGGTCATATTCATCAGCAATAGAATCAAATTCAGCTTCAAGCCAGTGGTAATATTGGGATTCTGCTGGCTCAGGAATAAATTCCTTCATTTCCCTCAGGCAAATGACCCTGTAATGTTCCCCATACCATTTTCCAGTTCTCTCGAGGCCATATTTTCTACTGAAGAGCCCCATTGCCTCACTCTTCTTTCCTTCATCTGAAACCAGTGCTGCTGAGAATTTCCTACTGTTTCCGCCTAAGTTGATTTCGGCAATCCCATTCCTAAGTATATATGAGGGCCATCTCGTTCCTTTTACTGGAGAAGCCAGATAAAGATAATTTCCATCTTCCACAAAGGCAAGGGGAACAACCCTCTCACCAACTTTCAGCTCCAGGCTGCTGACGTCATAAATAGGCATCTTCCAACTTTTAGTGGCTTTGGGTTAATATTCATTGCTTTTCTGTCAAAAGACAAAGTCTATTTCTGATCAACAGAATGTAATTTTTAAACTGACAAAGCAAATAAAAATGGATTGAACCTTTGCATCAAGTATTCTCGAGGCGCCCCCTATTTCCTCTTTTCAACTGTATTCCTATGAAAACACCGGAACCAGTCGAAACGAACCTGAACAACTTCCTCATGTTTACAATCAGAGGCCGTATAAAGCCTCATCTTCAAAGTCCCTTTTTCTTCCTGATCCTTTTCCTGACGATCCGGAAAGAGCCATAAAAAGCAAGAGAAATTGCAATGAGTGCAGATGGCACTGTTATGAACGAATTGAAGTACCAGGGTGTGAATCCGTAGTTGTTCTTTACAAATACGTTTCCTGATAGGTTACTTATGCTTGTATTGCCCTGACCCTGTTCCGGGTAAGGGAGTGTGGAGATATTATATTGAAGTTTCCCAGGATAAAGATCGGACACGTTAGTGAAGGCATTTGCCAGGGATAAGCTGTCAACTGGAGTCGCCGGCAGCATATTCAGAAGTCCGTTGGTGAAGTTCAAGGGTGGCCGTATTGCTGTTCCAGTTGTATAAAGCCTGTTGAAGTTGAACATATCCAGCATCAGGTTTGAGTCCGACACGAGTGGATTTAACGCTGGCATGTTCCAGTTATAGTCTATGAAACCCAGTATTGATGTGTGGCTCATTATAGTGTTGGAAACATAATTCTCCTTTGCGTAAGGAGATATAAGAATGAAAGGCACCCTGAAACCCAACTGATGCCCATCCACTTTTGGCGGTGCAACCTGGTCGTAATATCCTCCCCCTTCATCGTAGGTGACCATTATGGCGGTGTTGCTCCAGTAACGGCTTTCCATAATGAGGTGAATAAAGTAAAACATCCAGATTTCCCCGGCCAGCATATTATACGGAGGATGCTGGCTGTATCCATAAGCGGCGCCGGAAATAGGTGAGATCCAGCTCACCTGTGGGAGCGTACCATTTTGCACTGAATTGTAGAAATTCCCCCAGGTGCCAATGTTGGAAAGATGTGAGGACATGCCACTGATGAAATCCAGCGGATAATTCCCAAGCACGGGAGTCTTAAGATAATAGGCCCAACTGACGCCATATGAATCCATTTCATTGAAAATAGTCTGATCATATGGCACATATGGGGGAGGTGTCAGCTGGTCTGCCTTTACCGGTGAAAAACCTGCGAGGCTGTACAGGCGGTTTGGCAGAGTCTCACTCAGTGTACTGCTGAAATACATATCTGCGATTGAGTACTGATGTGCAAAGTACCATTCCAAACCCATCTGTGAGGAAGTGAAATACCTTAGCGAGTTCGGGCCCGAATTATTAAGGAATCCATTCATGGAGCCATTGTTCCAGTCCGCGTGATAATTGAAGTATCCTTCATAGGGATCACCAGTTTTGAATGTGCCGTTGCTCACCGCTGTCAAGTTCTGTGCACTATTATGGACCAGCAAATTGTAAGGAACAGTTAAGTTCGGAGCCATGCTCCCATTCTGGAGTCTTCCGTATGTTCCAAATAAGTTGTCAAAACTGTGGTTCTCCATCATGATAATGACAAGATGCTTGATTGGAGTTTGAGTTGG
>JAMDCA010000050.1:22872-29375 GCA_023489435.1 Thermoplasmatota archaeon | reverse complement strand
ACGTATATTGTCCCCTGTGGCAGGTCTCGGCGTATTTTTGAAGAAATCTCTGTTTGGAGAGAGTATCCATGCATTGGACTCTGTGAGAGAGATTTCAGAATTAAAAGAGTCATTATGCCCTTTAGTATCTGTTCTTTGTGGAAAGGCTTCTCTTTGGGCATACAACTTAATATTAATAATAGTTATATAGTTATCTATAATTAGCTTACCTATGACTAACTTATCTATTTCGGGAAACAGTCAAAATTCCCATAATAGCTATTCATCCCTGGCTTTCACGTCCATGGGACACTTCATGAACGATGGTTTCACATTTATTTTTCCAGTAATAGCCGATGTTCTTGCCAACCTGAATAATTACCCCGCATTCTACTTGACAGCATTGTTTGCAGCCTTTTACACTGCCTCCAGTGTATTCGGTCTTTTCGCCGGTAGGTTTTCGGACAGGGGGAGTGTTTTTGGCGGCCTTCACACTGGTATTTTTCTCATTTCAGTTGGTGCTGTAGGCTTTTCGGCGACAATGATCTTCCCTGGAACCTCATTTTCTGTTGTATTGGTTTCCGCAGTAATAATGGGAATGGGAACCGGTTTTTACCACCCTATAGGGGCTGCAATTCTTCAGAGAACGTACCCTAAAAAGAATCTAGGGATGGCATTGGGCATTAACGGTTCTATGGGTTCCATTGGAAGAGCTCTTTTTCCTGCAATATTCTTAGGGCTTGCGTACTTCATAACAAAGGGATATGCCCTTATTTCTCTGGCAATTGCGGGATTCATTGGAGCTTTTGTTATATGGATAGGACTCAGGCACCTAATGGGAGTAAAATCAGAGAATTCTTCCAAAGGTCAGGGAATAAAAGGTGTGATTAACACTTCTATTGTTATTCTCACTTTGGTTTTCTTCATAAAGTCAGTCTCTTCACAGGGGATGGTGGCCTGGATACCCACATTTCTGACATACAGCAAGGGTGTTGCTGTAGGTGCAACTCTTGGTATCGTTCTCACCGTTATGTATTCCTCGGCAATCATAGGACAGCCATTGTTTGGAATACTTGTGGATAAGATAGATAAGAGACTGCTGCTGGCAATCAGTTCTCTTGGAACCGCAGCAGCTATGTTTGCCTACATGAACACCGGTGGTTGGCTGGAAATTCTGATGCTTTCGCTATTTGGATTCTTTACATTCAGCGGTTTCCCGCTTACAATGTCGCTTATATCAGACTATGCTCCAAAAGGCGCCTCATCCCTCACCAATTCCGTGGTTTGGGGCTTGGGAAATTCAGGCGGAATGATCATGGGTCCAGTTATTGCCGGCGCCATCATCCTGAATGATTACGCGCGTATATCCTTCTCTTTTGAGGTTCTGATCATTCTGAGCGTTGCAGTTGCGTTTGCATCGCTTGCCCTGCCTAAAACAGGAAAGAAAGCTAAAATGGCGATGTTCGGGTAACAGCATGAAAAGGCTTATGACTGATTTGCCAAAGAAATTGAATTCCCCCCTATAACAAATAATTGATTATAGGGCCTTATTCAACAAGAAGGCAGGACAGAAAATGGAAGAATCTTGAAGACTCATGAAAGGCCGGTTGCCTTCAGCGAAGCCTCCCAAAGGGTCATTGCATTTTGAGAATCTTCGGCCTGCTTATTGGGACGCTTAATTCTCCTATTGCTATAGTATTCCCCAGGTGTCCAGTCTTTTCCTGGCTCGGTTGTGGCAAGCCAGATCAATGTGTCGGCACCTTTTTCAGGTGTTTTTAAAACATACTTTATGGGACTGGAATAGAGGAACTTAGTGCTCCCTCCAAATTCCTCCCCGAAATTTGTCCTTACTACTCCCGGATGAAACGCAACAGCGGATATGCCCTGAGAATGGAAACGCCTGTTGAGTTCCTTGGTAAATAGAACATTCATGAGCTTGCTCTTGCCATATGTGGCCATGCGGCTATAGCCCTTCTCCATTTTCAGGTCGTTTACATCTATGTCTCCAGAGAATTGCTGTGCAGCACTGGAAGTGTTGATCACGCTAGCCCTGGAAGCACAGAGAGTATCGATAAGCATATTGGTAAGTAAAAAACCAGCCAGATGGTTCACCTGGATGGTTCTGTCGTACCCATCATTGGTCAGTATTCTTTCCGAGCCCATAATTCCGCCAGCATTATTCGCAAGGACATCAATGGTGGAGTAATCATTTTTTAAGTTGGAGCCAAGCTGACGCACTTCATCCAGCCTTGAAAAGTCAGCAATGTAGTAAGGTACCTTGAGTTCATCTGCCACAGCTTTAGTTTTTTCCTTGGACCTTCCTGTTATGACGATGTTGGCCCCGCTAGATTTTAGATTTGTAGCTGCAGCGCGACCTATCCCGTCACTAGCCCCGGTAATTATGATAATTTTATCTTTCATACGGATCACAAGATAGAATTATTATTAAACACTAATGTAACTTTATAAATGGGAAAAGTCAACTACTCACAGATGAGACGTTGTTCCCTTCTATCCCGGGATCAATGAATGAGTTGTGGGGTATTTGTGGCCTAGTGGAACTGGAGTTGCCGGCTCCGGAATCAACATTTATATTGCACTCTCAGGCAACTTCAACTATGTCTGCGGTTTTCGGAAGTAGTGTTGAATACATAGAAGGAAACAATGCAGGCATGCCGGTGAAGGTTGTTTTTTTACCTTATGTTAAAGGAGAAACAATGCTCCAGAAGAAAAGTTACTGTAAATTGTTCCAACCTCCGAGTAAAGTGATGGAATAAGTTTCCCCGAAGCGTATCTTTCTTTATTGAATGGCCTCCAGTCAAACATTGCCTTTTCCGGTTTCACTTTTGTAACCAATTCCGAACCAATCTTGCCATAAACAGGTGAAAGTTTGAATCCATGTCCGCTCAGTCCTGCGCATACATAAATTGAATCCACAAGAGAGTACCAACTGTGCAGAGGAATGAGGAAAAGGTCACCAACTATTGCTACAAGCACTATAGCATAAGATGAAAACCTTTATTGTTGGTTAAACCAAGTTTCTGAGGGAGTGCGTTTTCTCTTTCGTCTTATCATGCAAATTTGAATTCAGATTCTACGCCTGATGCAGTCGGATACAAAAGTCCCGCATTCCCTGGCTACCTGCTCAAGTATCCTTAGTGAAGCATTATAGTCATCCCTGACCTCCATGAGATGATCAGCATCCGGGAAAGTTATAGCTAGAACGTTTCTGATCCCCCTTACTTTGTTAACATCTTCTTCTCCAAAAAGAGGGTCTTTTTCACCAACCATAACAAGCATCTCCGGCGTATCCTTCATAAATTCAATAGTGCTTTTCAGGGGAGTCAGAAAAATGTGCCTTTTTATAACTTGATTGCCAATTTTTCCCATTTCGCTTGCAAAATGTGTGCCAATACTCTTGGAGATCATAATTATTGTTTCATATTCGTGATTTGACAGAAAACTTTCCAATGATGAACGCAATTCCACAAGAGTGGAACCCAGTGTGAACTTGCCTGGTGAATTTCTGTTGGCTTGAAAGTCATATTCCACATTAAGAGTATCGGTTCCTGCCTGAAACGCTGCCAGTGCAGAATACCACATCAGAGGAGCATCCTTGTAGTATGCCTGGCCCGGAAGCAAAATTGTCAGGAAGCGTGAACCTCCCCGATGAGATCTGAATGTATAGATTGCAGGTTTCCCCAGTTTTGACTCAAATTCCAGGTTTTCTATTTCCACTGTAGACCGTGATAACAATATGCTGCACAGTTTATAAGGTTATATTTTGACTGCAGGAAACCCTATGACGGTTCTTCAGAAGGCGTTTCCAGGATTTTCACCTGGCTGACTGATGGCGGTGCATTACTTATGGGCGTTAGCCGAAACCCATTAGAATACAGGGCTTCCCATATGACAAAATGAATATAAGATCAACAGCCATACGATTCCGGAAGGAGAGCGTCCATTTTCAGGATTCTGCTCTTCGATACACTGAGAGGCTGAAATGGAAGCTGAAACAATAACAACAACTTTGGAAGCAGCAAAAAGGCTGACCATTTGGAAACAGTCTCTCTCAGGCAACATTCCAGAGGGAACTTTCAAACAGAAAGTAACCTCCATAATCAGAAATACCGGGTATATCCAGTGGGACCCAGTTACCGTGGTTGCACCATCACACTTGATTTCATTGTGGAGCAGGATTGGAAAATTTGACTGGTCCCATCTTGACAGAATGATGTGGGAAGACAAAGAGGCATTTTTCCATTGGGTCCCAATAGCCTGGATTGTGTTAACGGAAGATTACCCGCTATTTTATTCCCTGATGAACCGTTATCCGGACTCCATGAGAAAAGGCTGGGCTTCTCATGCCGAACCTGCCAGGAAGTTCATGGACTCGCGCCAGGACCTAAAGCAGAAGGTATTAAAAAGGCTCAGGGAAGGGCCTGCCGAGACAGGGCATTTCAAGGATTACGCCAAAAGAAAAAAGAGCCCTGATGGCTGGAGTTCCGGAAACGAGGTAACTCAATTGCTCTTCCATCTCCATATGGCCGGAGAAGTCATGGTCGCAGGACATTCGAAAAACCAGAATGTCTGGGCACTTACGGATGATTTTCTCCCACATGATACGGTAAGATCTGTCTTGCCGGTGGAAGAACTGGAGAGAATCACTGCAATCAGGGCACTGAAAGCACTCGGAGTTGCACCTGAGTTTGACATTTTCCGCTATTTTATCCGGGGGAGATACACAATTCTTAAAGATATCCTGAAACAGCTGGTAGAAAATGGAGAGGTTGTAAACGTCCGGATAGAGGGACAACCTAAGTCTAAGCCCCTTTTCCTGCTTGCCGAAGATAAGAGAGTGCTGGATGCCATAATATCGGATAAATGGGAACCCAGGCTGAACCTGATTTCTCCATTTGACAACATGATTACTTTAAGGGACAGAACAAAGAGAATGTTCAATTTTGATTACATACTGGAGCAGTTTGTCCCTAAAGAAAAACGGAAATTCGGAACTTATGTGCTTCCAATTCTGTGGGATTCAAGCCTTGTTGGAAGAGTCGATGCCAAGCTTGACAAAGGTGAAAAAACGCTTAAAATAAACGGTGTCTTTGCGGAACCCGGATTTGAAAATGATGCCCAGATTGGGTGCAAATTGCAGGAGAGAATAGATGATTTTGCCAATTTCCTTGGTGCCGAGAGAGTCATTTATGCTGAAAAGAAGCCGGAAAAGTGGGCAAGGTACTTAACCTGAACCATAGCTTTGAACTAATAATAGTGATGATACTCGAAATTTCATTACCTGATGTTTCCCTGTGTCAGAGGAATTCACAGATAACTTAGGATGTTTTCCCTGCCTGTCAGCTTTGTTCGCCCTGAAAAACCCTGGTCTGCGTAGTGCCAGTATTCAAGCTCATCCTCATCTATGCTCCAGCAGAGATATGAGGGGATGTTATTGATCACTGCTGGAAAGTCAAACAGGGTAGCATCCTGATCACGTATAACGATACCTTTTTTCCTGATGCCCTCAAGAATTGACTGGATCTTGATGGTTACTGTGTCAGCCACTTCCATGTCATACTTTTCCATTGCATCCACACCCGTCTGGCTAAGTTCATTCATTTCACTGATCTTTGCTTTCAACCACTTTAGCGTTTTACGCGCTGTATCAAGGTCAAAGTATGGGTCAGTGGACATGCTGGGTGTTAAGCTAAAGATCGAATAAGGATTTTCCCACTTTATCGATTAAGGGAATTTATACACCATTATTCAGAGTGCGTTCAGTGCCCCAATAAGTTCAGACTCATAGGATTTTGGCTTAGCGGGGTCTTCATTTAGATATTTCTCTGCGAGTTCGGAAACAAGGAGCATCTTTACCAGAGTTTTCCCATCGTCCTTTGATTCAAGTGTTACCTTGCAAGGGAGGAAAAGTCCATAATCATGGTTGCTTGAAATCAGTTCCTTAGCTGCGACAGGTTTGCAAACGTCTAGTATATAATATCCAGGAAAAGCCTCATCAAACTTGTTCTTGATGATTTCACGAATGTCAACATAGGATAGAACAACAAATCCAGCGTCCTTGAGTTTCTGTGTAACTTTCAGGAATGACTTTTCAATATCGAGTTCTATTTCCCTTTCAAATTTGAACATGACCCAAGATTTCAACATGATAGTTATAAATTTCCCGTGAACCGTTGAGACATGTCCATGGCGTTATTGTATAACAGAAAAAAGAGTCTTCTTGCGTTTGAACTCCCGGGAATTAGATGCCAATTTTGCACCTTCCATTATCCTTTAGTTCATGGAAGAACTGATTGTGCACTGATTCAAATGGACCCAAAGCAAATCCTTAAACAGGTATCAGAAACAATAAAATACGGGAATGACAAGCAACCGAATATCCAGAAGGCTTTTATGGACTTCAACCAGGCAGTGCTGAGCCCTGGAAAACTCTCCACAAAAACCAAAGAACTCATTGCCCTTGCACTTTCCCTATCCAGCACTTGCGAATGGTGCATCACATT
>JAMDCA010000050.1:0-22240 GCA_023489435.1 Thermoplasmatota archaeon | reverse complement strand
CTGGACATTTATTCTTGTTTCACCGACCTATTGATCCTCCGAATATTTTATGAAGCCCAGGAACTTATCTCAAAATCATCAGATTATAAAGAACTGGGAATTGATGAACAAATGTCCAAGATAGACACTGCGAGAAAAGCCCCAATTATTCTCATTGGCGGAATACCTGGTGTTGGAAAGTCCAGCATATCAGGCTATGTTGCCAGAGAAATGGGCATCGATATCGTACTCTCCGGCGATTACCTGAGAGAGTTTGCAAGGCCCATCTTATCAGATGAGAACAGAAACCTTCTTTCCACTAGCGTTTACGAGGCTTGGAAAAGCTTTGGGCCTGAGAACGAGGAAAACATCAGGAAAGGGTTCCTTTCTCAGGGAGAGATGCTCAACCGTGGACTCAACGCTGTTCTCTTGAGAGCTATAAAAAATGGCGAACCAATGATAGTTGAGACGCTTTATTTCATACCTTCACAGTTGGACAAAGAAGTTCTAGAAAACACAACTTGCCTTTACATTTACATATCGAAGAAGGAAATTAATTCTCAGAGGCTTCTCGAAAGGGAGAATTTTACCCATTACAATTCACCGGGAAAAAGGCTGAGCGACCAGCTTGGCAGGTACCGGGTAATGATGGAGTATTCCTTGAAAGAATGCAGTGAATTCGGGGTCAGAACCTTTGACAATCTTGTTTACACTGATACCAGAGAGGAAATCATTCAATACCTTAGAGGACTGTATTAATCATGGTTCCCGATCCCCGCGAGCTTGGAAACATAATTGAAAGAGGGCTAGTTGACAGCGGCATCTTCAAACCTATTCAAGAGCATATGCCGGAACTGGAGGATGGCAGGGTATCAACTGGGTATGGTTTTCCAATTACAGGGCTTGAGAAATTTCTTGGTTATTTTGACCAGTCCATAAACATTGCAAATTTTCCTTCTATTTCCATCGTAACTGATTTCAGCGTTGCACATGCTGTTTGCAAGTACTCCAGCCGGAGTGGCGAAGACGAGGTCTGGCTGGACGGGAAAAAAGAAGTAAAATATACGGAGAAAGCAGACAGGGCACTTCAATTTTTCAAGTCCCTTTATGAAATAACAGGTTCATTCAAATTTTATATTGAGAGGAAGAAGAAGTACGGGAATGCTAAGGGTCTCGGAGAATCAGCAGCTGTAGCCGCCTCAGTTGCACGTGCGCTGATCTCAAACGTGTTCGGAAAAGAGGGCCTTGTGGATACAACACTGACGTCAAGGTTTGCCAGGATGGTATCAGGTTCCGGTACACGATCTGTTTCAGGCGGACTTTCCATATGGCTTTCATACCCGTACATTGAAGAGAGCCATTCTGCCGGTTACTTTATCCGGGACACTGATGATTTCAATATAGGTGCATTTCCCATGCCCTCCATGATTGCAACAGACAGTGCTCACACCCTGGCGAAATCCTCAGACTTCTATGGAAGATGGGTTTCATCAAAGTACCAGAACCTCCTGGCAGAACTGGACGGTGGATTCGATACTGATCTCCTGATGTTCAGGGCAATGGAGGATATGTATACGCTGAATTCAATCATACTGTCAAAAGGTCACTTTATCCAGACACCTCCCAGCCTTGAAATAATCAATTCACTGTCCGCATTCAGAACCAAAAATGAAGGGCTCTATTACACAGCAGACACTGGACCAAGCATTGTTCTCCTTAGCAGGGACAGAAAACTCATCGAAGAATTTGTGTCAACAAGAGATGAGGAATTCATCTGGAGCAGTTCCAGACCAAAGGAACCAAAACCTGAGAAAAGCCTGCTTGACCGATCCGGCAAATTTCTGAAGTGAGAGGACAGGCGTTCCGCAAGCCTTCTATGGTTCAAATTGAGAAATTCAAGCTTTAATAGGTTAAGCAAATAATGAGTCAGGCAATAAATGAACAATCATCCTGCACTGAGGGAAAACCTTTACAAGGATATCCCCAAGCTCCCTCAATCCAGAATTGTGAATGTGTCAATGTCATTCGGGATATCGGATGTGCAGGATTTCGATCCTGATGGTGACAGGGCAGGCAAGTCCATTGCATGGCCCAATATCTCAAAAGCAGTCCTTGCAAGGGATGATTACAGGTGCAGGGTCTGCGGAAATGGTTCTCTTTCCACAGTTGATGGAACAAGTGATTACAGCAAGCTTCACTTTGGCCTTGAGGTGCACCACATAATCCCCAGGAAAGATGGTGGGAGCGACAGCTTCAGGAACCTCATCTCTCTCTGCGAGGAATGTCATCACAAGACATTTTCTGGAGGTTATTCTGGAGTACCGGTTGGTAAGGAGAGAGATCTCTTCAGCTTTGGAAAGACATTCCTCTTTGCACTGCCTGCAGACAGTATAGATCTTTACAGTGGAAATATTAGAAACGCGACACTGGAGGATTACGACCGCGTGTTCGATTCCACGCAGAACAGGTACAGGGTCGTTCCAATTCCGAACAGCAGGATGAAAATTAGCATAGCAGAACTGGTTGTGGACGATTACAGGAAACTGGTATCGGCAATAATGCGAGACCATGAAGTCAAAGATTACATAACTGTGGAGACAAAGGCAGGCAACGTCTCCTTGAAGGTGAGGACACTCATCGATGAGAATTCAGACCTACTGGTTTAGATTACGAACTCTTCCCTCTCCACTTCTCTGTTTTCTATTCCAAGCCTGGAAGTGCTGAATTTCTTCCCGTTGTAAAGTTCTGCTTTCTCCCTGCCAGAATATAGGGCTTCCACTATCCTTCCAATAGAATCACCCTTGAGAATGCCACTTCCGCTTGTGCCTGAAGCCACAATTATGTTAAGGTCCCTGAAAATGTAAGGGGTGCCATCGATGGTATTGTACGCGTAATAACCCGCCCACGAACCTGTGACCTTCGGGTAAGTCATGGTTGGAAGATATGCCTGTATGATCTGGGCAAGGCTGTTGTCATAATATTCCCTTTCAGGCTGAGGGTCTTCGGAGAAGCTGAAGTCGCGGTTGTAATCGTCCGCATTTCCGACCCATAGTGACTTTGCCTTTGGCGCAGGCCTCAGGTAAACCCCGAATGAGGGAAGAATTGTGAAAGGGAGTATACCATCCTTGTTCTGGTCCCAACCAAAAAGGACGTTTTCCACAGTTGGCCCGCTAATCTGGAATACCATTCTTTTTTTAGGCCTGATATGGCTGTCAATGCCAGTAGGATCAAGGAGACCGGTAGTCCACACATCTGTGCAGATGATGAAAATGTCAGCACCTATTTCACCATTATTTGTCTGGATTTTCTTAAGCTGTTTCTTCTGCCAGAGGAAAGGTTCTCCTGGATAGTCCAGAGGATTAACAGGTTCAAGGTGGAATTCCTTGACCAGAGTGTTGAAAATGAACTTGACCCCCAGTCTCAGAGCAGAATTGTAGTAGTAATCGGCCACCATTTCTGGTTCGATGGTTCCACAGTTTTCCCCGAGAACGCCCAAATCTATGTCCTTGAGGTTCATGAGTGATCTGGTATCCTCATCCAGTTTTGTACGAAGGAAGTCATACCTGGAAAGGGCATCAGAGTCCAGTGTCCTGACCTTTGATCTCTGCGCAACCTTCTGAAGCACCTTAAGTCTGGGATCCTCCTGGTTGGTAAGGAAAAGATAGCCAACGAATTGCATGCCTAAGTCGTGGCCCAGGTCTTCCTGGACATGCCTGTAGTAATTTATGCTTGAATTGGAGAGGTTGAAATTCATTTCCGAAGAAAACATATCTCTGAAGCCAGCAGCGCTCCTGGCAGTGTTCCCCTGGGCATAAGTTGGGGCTTTGTCAATCACAACAATGTTCACATCAGGATTGTTTTTCTTTATGTAATATGCAGAAGTGAGACCAACTATTCCAGCACCTATAACAGCAACATCAAAGTGAGATTCAGGCACCACTATGTAAGGTGAGCGACCTTTAAGAATCTTACCAGTTATTTTGGAATGTCCCTGGATTCAGAGAATGCCAATACTACTGGAAAAGGTCTGTGGACAGGTACTTGAAACCATTGTCCGGGAATATGGCAACGATGTTCTTGCCTGCACCCAGTTCACGGGATTTTTGTATAGCAATATGCAGGGCGCACGCAGAACTTTGCCCCAGCAGGAGACCTTCTCTGCTTGCAGCCATTCTTCCCGTTTCAAAGGCAGCCTGCTTCATTTTCTCGTCCATCTCAATGAATTCATCAAAATATTCCGTCCTGACAAGCTTTGATGGGACGGGTTCCTTCGGGTTTCTTATCCCCTGGATCTTAACTCCCAGTGCTGGCGTTATCCCTATTATTCTGATATTTGGATTGTATTCCCTCATTCTAATGGAGATTCCAGAACTAGTGCCTCCTGTTCCCACTGTCATCACGACCATGTCCAGTTTTCCGCCCATCTGGTCAATGATCTCATTGGCTGTACCCCTATAGTGGGCAAAAATGTTGGCCGGGTTGCTGAACTGGTCCATGCCAACATATTTTTCCGGGTTTTCTGCGATGAGTGTGTCCTTGAACTCTATTGCGCCAGCTGTGCCCTTATCGCCAGGCGTGAGCAGCAGTTCCGCCCCGTATGCCTTGATTATCTTCCTTCTTTCCACACTGGCAGACTCAGACATGACAATTGTAACTTTGTACCCCTTGTAGGCACCAATCATCGCAAGTGCAATTCCGGTATTTCCAGAGGTAGCCTCGATGATTGTCTTTTCCTTGGTTAGAATTCCGCTTGCTTCAGCGAACTCAATGAGATTGAGGGCGGCCCTGTCCTTCACCGACCCACCGATGTTGAACATTTCCAGCTTTGCATAAATGCTGGCATCTTCCGGGCCAGTAAGTTTGTTAATCCTGATCATTGGAGTGTTTCCTATTAAATCTGAAATGTTCCGGCTGATTCCGTGGTAATCCATGTTACCGTATTGCATCAGAGTTAAAATTTTTCAATATTGTGGCGTGAGTTAACTTGAAAAATGATGCTTGTTGGGATAGTTTTAAAATTCATCCTTCATTCTCATAGGTATGCCTGGCGAACCCCTGAATAACCCACTAGTTTCATGCAAATGGCTTTCTGAACACATAGAAGATAAATCATTAATCATAGTGGACTGCAGATACAACCTGATGGACAAGGCATATGGCAGGGAAGCTTACAGTAAGGGGCACATCTCAGGGGCATATTTCCTGGACATGGAAATGAGGTTGACGGGAAACGTTGGCAAACATGGAGGCAGGCATCCTCTTCCCGAAATGGAGGAATTCCAGGAAAGCATGAACCATATTGGCCTGGAACCTGGAAAAACGGTTATTGCATACGATGATGATGGATCTGGCGCATCCAGGCTCTGGTGGTTATTGAAATATTATGGCCATCCTGATGTTATGATCCTCAATGGTGGGTTTCAGGAATGGAGCGATCTTGGCCTTCCAGTCAGCAGAAATATGCCGGAACCCGGAAAAGGAAACTTCAAAGCGAGGATTTCAGACCACATACTGGTGAACAGGGATGACCTGATGAAACTCCCACATGGCACCAAGATCATCGATGTCCGGGACAGGGAAAGATATCTTGGAATCACTGAACCAATAGATAGAATCGCAGGGCATATACCTGGTGCCATAAACATACCTTACAAGGACATTATTGAAAAGCCAGGAAAATTCAGGAGCCCGGAAGAACTTGAGAAGATTTTTTCAGGCAGCGGGAAGGAGCCAGTGGTCTACTGCGGATCGGGGATAACTTCATGCGTAAATTTCGTAGCTCTGGAATCCATAGGGCGGCATCCGAAACTGTACGCTGGAAGCTGGAGTGACTGGATAAGTTACGAGGACAGTGAGATTGCCACAGGAGAATCCCAATAATATATCCCTTCTGAATTTATCTTGAAATATATTTCTCCAGTAAAACTGCTGTTATCCAACAGGCAATCAGTCTTTTATACCTATGATGAAATACAGGGGTATGGCGTACAGTGACGGCATCATACTCAGAGTCGCTGAAGCAAATTCTACCGATCCGGGGATGTCCAGAGTCAGGCTTGACGAGGAATCGAGGCTTGCACTAGGGGCAGAAATCGGTGATGTTGTAGAAATCGAAAAGGACAAAAAAACCGTTGGAAGAGTCTACAGAGCTAGGCCAGAAGACGAAAACAAGGGCATTGTGAGAATAGACAGTGTCATGAGAAACAATTGCGGGTCCTCCATTGGAGACAAGGTCAGAGTCAAGAAAGTCAGAACTGAGGAAGCGAAGAGAGTCACACTAGCTCCTATTATCCGCAAGGACCAGAGGCTTAAGTTTGGTGAGGGAATCAATGAGTTTGTCCAGAAAGCCCTTATCAGGAGACCCATGCTTGAAGGGGACAACATCAGCGTACCCGGACTGACACTTGCCGGGCATTCTGGATTAATTTTCAAAGTCGTTAAGTCCCAACCCACAAAAAGCCCTGTGGAAGTCGGGGAAGAAACCAAGATAGAGATCAGGGAAGAACCAGCATCTGAGGTTCTTGAGGATGTTTCAAGAATCAGTTATGAAGATATCGGAGGCCTTTCCGACCAGCTTGGGAGGGTAAGAGAAATTATTGAGCTTCCACTGAAGCATCCCGAACTTTTCGAAAGACTGGGAATCCACCCACCCAAAGGAGTCCTGCTCAACGGCCCTCCAGGCACTGGAAAGACTCTTATTGCAAGGGCAGTTGCAAATGAATCCGGGGCAAATTTCTTCTCCATAAACGGTCCCGAGATCATGAGCAAATACTACGGCCAGAGTGAGCAGAAACTCAGGGAAATATTCCTTAAGGCAGAGGAAACAGAGCCTTCAATCATATTCATAGATGAAATCGATTCCATTGCACCTAAAAGGGAGGAAGTCCAGGGAGAAGTTGAGAGGAGAGTAGTGGCCCAGCTCCTGACCCTTATGGATGGACTCAAGGAAAGGGGGCATGTCATAGTAATTGGGGCAACAAACAGGATTGATGCTGTTGACCCTGCCCTGAGAAGGCCGGGAAGATTTGACAGGGAAATCAACATTGGTGTCCCTGACAAGAAAGGCAGAAAGGAGATCCTTTCCATACACACAAGGGGAATGCCCCTTGGAATGGACGAGGACAAGAAGAACGATTTCCTGGATGAAATTGCAGGCATCACATACGGTTTTGTGGGAGCTGACCTTGCAGCCCTTTCGAGAGAATCGGCAATGAATGCCCTTAGAAGATACCTGCCTGAGATTGACCTTGACAAGCCGATTCCCACGGAGATTCTTGAGAAAATGCAGGTTACAGACGATGATTTCAGGGAGGCACTTAAGGCCATAGAGCCAAGCAGCCTCAGGGAAGTCACTGTGGAAGTCCCCAACATTACGTGGGGAGACATCGGCGGGCTTGAAACTGTGAAAAGTGAGCTCCGTGAATCTGTTGAACTACCACTCCTCAAACCGGAGGTCTTCAAAAAACTCGGCATAAGGGCTGCAAAGGGATTCCTTCTGTATGGTCCGCCGGGAGTTGGCAAGACCCTTCTGGCAAAGGCTGTCGCAAATGAAAGCAATGCCAATTTCATCTCGGTAAAGGGGCCGGAAGTCCTCAGCAAATGGGTTGGAGAAAGCGAAAAGGCGGTCAGGGAAATTTTCAAGAAAGCCAAGCAGGTTGCCCCGACGATTGTGTTTCTTGACGAAGTGGATTCAATTGCACCAAGGAGAGGGCAATATGGAGATACGGGTGTAACGGAAAGGATCGTGAACCAGCTTCTTACATCACTGGATGGCATCGAGGTCCTGCAGGGAGTGGTAGTGCTGGCAGCAACCAACAGGCCGGACATTATAGACCCGGGACTTCTCAGGGCCGGCAGGTTTGACAAGATGATCTACATACCAGCTCCGGATGCAGCTAGCAGGCAGAAGATACTTGAAGTTCACACAAAGCTCATGCCTCTGAAAAAGGACGTTTCAATAGAGGATCTTGCCCAGAAGACAGAGGGATATGTTGGGGCAGATCTGGAGAATCTCTGCAGAGAGGCAGGAATGATGGCGTACAGGGAAAACCCGGAGGCTTCAGAAGTTTCACAGCAGAACTTCATAGATGCACTGAAGAACATCAAGCCATCTGTGGATGAGGAAGTAATAAAATTCTACAAGAACCTTGCACAGACCATAGGCAAGGGAGTCAAGGAAAAGAAGAGGGCAGTGGAGGAACTGGGGCTTTACCAGTAAACCTTCCATTTTACTTCTCTGATTCTCCCTGAAATAAAATCATTTATACCATATTCTTTCAATTCCGAAAGCAAAGAGTTTTATCTTTTTGGAGCTTTAAACCACAATGGCTGTGAAGAAATTTGCAAGCGACATCCTCAAGAAGTCAGTCATGACCGTGGACGGGGAATTAATAGGCACAGTCAACAATGTTGTAGTGGACACTGAACTCGGGATGATAAAGTCAGTTCTTGTCAAGCCGCAGGGCAGCAACAGGTATCCTGATTTCCAGACTGACAAGGAAGGCCGCTATATGATACCGCTCAAAGCCATGAGGTCAATGAAAGACGTTTTCGTGGTTGAGGTTTCAGGTGGCCAACAGGTGAAGAATTAGTTTACCCGTAGACCTTCGGCACGTATCTCAGTACTCCAACCATGCCCCCAAAAGCCTTTTGCAGAAGTTTTCCTTCCTCACTGTCTCCAGAGATCATCTCCACCTTTGTGTTTCCATCCTCAGCAAGTTTGTAGAAAGCTTCCACGATATCCTCTTCGTGATCAAGTTCCATCTGTGCACCGCACTTATCACAAATTACGGGTTCATCTGCCAGTTTCCCCAGCACCTTATCTGAGTTGTCGTTAGGGCATTTGTAGAAATACTGTGCCTTATTGAGGCCCTCGGAAAGCAGCAGCAGATCCACGGCCTTCTGTTCCATTGCCGACCTTATGGCAGCCTCGCCATAAACGCCAAGGCCACCATCCGGTTTCCTTATTTCAAGCATGAATTTATTCATGAGGTCTCTTTCCCGGGCTATCTGCATCTCCTTCATGGAGTCGGCAGCCTTGTCCACCAGTTCTTTTAGGCCTGTTTCATCGGTGTATCCAATGTCGAAAAGGTCCTTGACCTTGAACTTTATATCATTCCTGAGATAATCTTTCTCAAAGAAATATTCCTTGGTTGCTCCCGGGCCTCCGATGAAAACTGCCTTGAGATCCTTTATAACAGGCATGAATGCGTTATTTGCGATTTCCCCTGCCTTCTTGAAGAATTCATGTGCAGCAATCTCAATGAGCCGCTCATACCTTCGCGATGACTGCCCCCCTTGATGATGCTTGCTTGGCACAAGTGACTGTTCGTTCGCAACCATGTTAATGATGGTCCCGTTGAGGAACCCAATGGTTGCCTCCTTCCTGTCTATGACAATGAGGCCGTATGCTTCCTTTACCGCGAGCTGCAGCCTGAGCTGTTCAAGGTGGAAGTTTGAATCGCACATATAGGAAAAAGTCTGGATTGGCTCCGGCGGTTCGATAATCCTGGTGTACATCTGTGTCTGGTCACCCCTGGTAGCGACGTGACCCACAAAAAACACAAGGCCTGTTTCAGGCGGGAACTTGTAGTTCTTCAGCCGGGACATGATAGATTCTATGGCGGATAGAACATTCTTCTTGGTTGATTTTGATTTGATGTTTGAAGAAGTGGAAAACTCTTCCCGCAGATACTGCACCACATCCGATATCATCTTCGAAGGTGGAATGTAGAGTGAAATGAGTTCTGTACCCCTGCCCTTCAATGTATCCAATTCCTGAAGAGCCCTTTTGAATTCATATCTCCTTAGCTGGAGATCGTCTGTTGCCATTTTGAACAAAATTTTATAATTGTATTTAACCTTATTCTGCTTGGTTTTGATGGAATCAGTTGTAATTTCCCTCGGCGGTTCAATTATATCAACAAATGGCCTGAACCTGAAATTCATGGAGGAGTTCGTTCAGACAATAAAGAAGCTTGAGAAGCGCTGCAGGTTTGGCATAGTTGTGGGAGGCGGAAGCCTTGCCAGGACTTACATTTCAGCTCTGAGGGAATATCACGTTAATGATAACATACTGGATGAAATAGGCATAAATGCCACCAGAATGAATGCCCTTGCACTTTCGTCATTTCTCCCTGATTCCAATTCAAAAATTCCATCAACGGTCAATGATGCTGCCGAATTTCTGAGGATTTACCCGTTCGTTGTAATGGGAGGCACCGAGCCCGGCCATACAACCGATACAGTGGCTACCTTGCTTGCCGAAAGAATTGGGGCAAAGATACTGATTAATGCCACTTCAGTGGACGGAGTATACACGGACGACCCGAAGAAGTCCCCTGATGCAAGAAAATTTGATGCTCTGACCTATGATGAAGCCATCTCACTGGCACTTGAGAAGTCAATAGGGGCTGGACCAAATGTGTTCATGGACCTTACAGCCCTCAATATTGCCAAGAGGGCAAAAATCAAATTGTATATAACAAATGGAAAAGAGCTTGCGGAATATGAAAATATAATCCTTCGCGCGAAAACCAGTGGCACACTGATCTCCTAGAAGACTGCCTCTCTCAGATCGTATTTTACGACAGGAATCTGCAGTTCTTTGCCATTCATATCGAGGAAGCCCTCTTTTATGGATTTTGCAAGGCGATCCATCTGCTGAAGTTTCTCTGCTGGAGAAAGCCTTCCAAGTTTTTCCCTTTCCATGATCTCAATGTAATGCGGGTCATCTTCTTCGACCACAGGGGAAAGAAATATCATGTCCCCGCTTTCAAGATACATCTGTGAAATTATATTTGCTGAGCCCTCAACGTGGTCATTGTCAAATTTTTTCCCCCCCATGCCTGCAAGCACCACAATTGAAACCGAAATTCCGTGATCCTTGATGTTGTTGACAATGTTCAGGGTCTCCGTTACATTGATCTTCTCGTTGAACAGTTTGATGACCTTGTAGCTGCCAGACTGGATGAATACAAATATCCTGTCAAGCCCATGGCTTTTCAGGTCCTGATAGCTTATCATGTTCTTCCTTTTCGGGGGAGTGAATATGTCAAAAGCGGCGAAGACCGGCAGGCCGAATTCACTTTTGAGCCGGTCCAGTATCTTGAGTAGTTCCTTCTGGTCAACATCCAGAGCTCCGGGATCCCCTAAGAACAGGCCCTTCCTGGCCTTAATGCCTTCGCCCAGGTTTTCCTTGATGCTGGCAACATGTGCCGTGAATTCTTCATCAGTCTTTCCCTTGATTGTTCGGCCACCATAAGCAGAAGAAATTGTGCACCGGTTCCAGTCCACACCTGAGCTCAGTTCAAGGTATATTGCTGATGCCTGGTCCGGAGGCATAATTGGCTTGATGTCATATAATGAAGTGGTTTTCTGGCCATCAGATTCGAGCCATGATGCGTCTTTTGATGAGACTTTGGCAAGTATTCTCTTTTCCTCGTCGGTTAGAGTTTCTGTGGGGAAAGTTCTGGCCAGTTCATAGCATCTGCTGTAAATTGCATCAGAGTCTGCTTTCTCGACTGTGGCAACGGTTCTAATATCATTCTCCCAGCCAAGCCTGTAAAGTGTGTTGTCAGATGAACGCCTGTGCATAACTCCGTTTTTGGTGTAAAACAGAATTCTGCCTTCAAAATCGAAATTTGCAACTTCTTCGTTTCCGCTAGCTATTGTAAGGATGCCATTGTTAATTCTGAACAGGTTGCGATTCATTCCAGACACAATGTGCTGTCCACTTATTACCTTTGTCCAGCCATCAGCGGGCTAATAAAACCAATAGCGTCTGCAACTCAAAATATAAAAGTGGGAATTTGGGGCAAACCTTTCGGGTTATTCCCTTATTTCATTTTCAGCAACAAAATATGTCAACAGCACGAGGCCGGCCGCCAGAATTGCCAGAGAACCCATCCACCATTCCACATTTGAGACCTGGGAAGCAGTTACTGTTCCGTTTATGACCACGGTTCTTATTGATTCTGCAGCCCAGGATACGGGATTATATTTGGCTGCATCAGCAAGCCAGGTTGCCATTATACCAGCTGGAAACATTGCATAGCTCATGAAGAGCAATGGCAGGTTCACGAGGTTGACAATGCCAAAAATTGTGTTCATATCTTTGAGCCTTACAGCAATAACGCTGAATATTGAGGAAAATATGAGTGCCACGAGTATTACTGTCACCACCAGGACCAGTACTGCCTCAAATGAAAAACCATGAGCGAGCACAAGTCCATTGGGGATGATGAAGGCTGCTGCTATGAGTATTACAACCTGTACCAAAATTCTGACCATTGCAGCCAGGATTTTTGAGAATACTATGGAACTCCTTCTTATGGGAGAAGTGAGAAATCTGCCCATGGGGCCCATCCTTCTGTCAAATATTATGTTGACACCAGAGAACATGGCAGTGAACAGGCTTGTTATCACGAGTATTCCACCAAGTATGAAGGTGATGTAATTGGATGCACCACCAAATATGGCAGATGGAGAAACGCCTGGAGGCAATCCTGCACCAAGGAATTTGGTAAGGTCAATGGCACTCCCAAAAAGCGCCAGCCAGAAGAATGGCTGTATCAGGCCGGTTAGCAGGAAAACAGGGTTCCTGACCCATTTTTTCAGTTCCCTTACAGTTAGTGGGACCAATCCGCTCATCTTCTCATCCTCCTCATGTTCATCATCATCTTCCTTACGTCTCCAGCATCCTCCTGTCTTATGTCCCTGCCTGTGTACTGCAGGAATACTTCATCGAGGGATGGTTTTTGCACAGTCATCCTGATGATAGTCAGTTTCTTTTCAGAAACATAGTTAATCAGGGAAGGCAGGACTTCATCGGAATTTTTAACAGTAACCCTGACAATGTTTGGCCCAAAATCCTTGGTTTCCGTGGCCTGTGGAAACTGCTTCATCACATCAGCATCTTCCTGGCTCTTGAAAGTCATCTGGACTATGTCTCCCTTCAGGCTTGACTTCAAGTCTTCAGGTGTGCCTGTTATGAGGATTTTTCCGTGGTCAATGATTGATATCCTGTTGGCAAGCGCATCAACCTCCTCCAGGTAGTGGCTTGTAAGAATTATAGTTACATTGAGCTTTTTCTGTATATCTCTCACATATTCCCACATCTGGGTCCTTGTCTGGACATCCAGGCCAAGTGTTGGCTCATCGAGAAACAAAATCTTAGGGTCATGGACAAGACCTACGATTAGTTCAAGCCGCTTCCTCATTCCTCCGGAATACTGCTTAACGTATCTGCCTGCAGCCTCTTCCAGGTCCACCAGATTCAACAGCTTCGCAATTCTCTCATTTGCAGTGTCCTTGGGGACATCATAAAACCTTGACACCATCATAAGGTTCTCATATCCTGTAAGATCCTCATCTGTGGTGAGATCCTGAGGGACCACTCCGATGGATTTCCTGACATCCATTGAATGTTTTCTTATGTCAAACCCATTGACTAAAGCAGTGCCCGTTGTGGGCGTAATTCTAGTGGTCAGAAGGTTAATGGTAGTGCTTTTTCCAGCCCCATTTGGGCCAAGCAGACCATAAACTTCACCTTCGTCTATTTCTATATTTATGCTGTCAATGGCTTTTATCTTTCCAGAATACGTTTTGGAAAGATTTTCAGTTTTGATAATAACTGCCATCCAGCGATTCACTCCAGTTTCAATTTAGACAATCTATCTGCAATTTCCTTAATTCTGTCGCTGTATTCCTTCAGGCCGCCCTGCTCGTCTTCAAGGTAGGAAATATAACCTTCCATTTCGGTTATGATTTTGTCAACATCCCAGCCTTCGGTATTTACCTTTTTGGATTGCCCTGGCCTCAATCCAATTTCCTCAGCTCCTTCCGGAGTAAGTGAATATCTGAGGTCCTCTTCCTTCTTGATGAGCCCGTCCTTAAGCAATGCGTTCAAGAGAGGGTAAATTGTGCCGGGGCTTGGCCTCCACCAGCCCATGGTTTGCCTCTGGACCGTCTCGATAATTTCAGATCCCCTGAGGTTTTTCTGGCTCAGCAGCCACAGAACGTAATACCTCATGCCTCCGTGCCGCCTGAAATTCTTGGCAAAGTTAAAATTTCCTGGATCAAAATTTCTGAAAAAGTCTCTGTTGAAACCCATGTCCTTTTCATCATCGTGCCTAAACATTCGATATCGAAAAGATATCGAGAATATGTATTAAATTATTCCCATTGTGAGAATTTAAGCTGAAAAGGTACCCTAAAGAAAAAAAAGGGAAAATTTAAAAATGTTGGATTACAGGGAGAAATCCCCTATAAGCTCCAGTTTCTTGTTGTATTTCTTCCTCACAACAAACGTTACAAGGACCGTGATAATTATCCAGACCAGTGCACCATATATTCCATAGACATAGGGAACGCTGAGATTGTAGTCTACAGCAATGAATATTGCAAAGATCAGAAGAATTGTGGAAATGCTTGGCACAACCAAGTGCCGAATGTAATTGATTTTTTTGCCTTGTTTCTTCTTGTAAACGTAGAGTGAGGTGTTGGTAAGTATGTGAATCAGATATGAAACAGGGCTCTCGAGGATCAGGAGGAAGAGGGCAGCATATGACAGGGCAGTGACTGGCTGTCCGGGATACAATCCCTGGAATACAAGGCCTGTTATGATCACTATTATGGCAGAAATTACGGCAACAACAAGCACAGCGTTAGTTGGAACGCCAGTGTGGTGATGTGTCTTGGAGATCCTGTCATCAATAACCTTCTCCCTTGACATGGAGAAAAGCACTCTTGTCGCGTTTGTTCCCAATGAAACGGTAGCTGTGAAATAGGAGTTGGCTACTATTATGATCATGATGCCCAGCAGAAGTGGGCTCAGTGAACCGAAACTGCTTCCATAGATGTTCAGAACCGGGTAGTATACGGAAACACCAAATGTTGACATGTTGGTCTGGCCCCACGCAATTACCTGCGCGTAGGATGAAAGAATAATGGTCACGCCGAGGACTATGATTGTTGTTATGATGGCGAGTGGGACGTTTCTCTTCGGGTTCCTGGTTTCTTCCGCGACAGGAAGTGCTCCACCTATTCCCACAAATGTTCCGATTGCATACACCATCATTGAGGCAAGAATCAGCGGATTGTTTCCAACTGGGCTTGCAGTGAATGGGGCAATAGACAGCGAGTTGTGGTAGACTCCCAGCAGCATTACAGAAGTAACTATGAAGAATGCGATTTCGATGATGATTGTATAGAACACATATCTCAGGGAGGGTTTAATTCCACTGTATATAAGGCCGCAAACAAAAACGATAAAGACCAGCACAATTGGAATCCAGAGGAATGCGGCATCCGGAACAACTATGCCCACAGCCGGCAACACACCGTAAATGAATCCGATGAATCCAAGAATTCCAAATCCCGTGAAGCTCAGCACCTGGTAGGACACATAGGAAATTGCGGTCAAAAATCCCGCTGAACTCCCCAATCCCCTAGATACAAAGGTATAGTATCCGCCAGAGCTTGAAATCTCCCTAGCAAACTCGTACATTGAAAAGCTCATAAGGCCATAGACAGCCAGAGACAGCAGCAATACCAGCGGAATGGCAAATGCGCCATTTGGATAGGTGCTTCCAAAGGTGAAGAACATTAGTGCTGCGGTGGTTGTTACATACAAGACAATAGTTCCGGCCGGGGCATTTAAAGCTACAGCCTGTGAAACTGCATGTCTGAGGCCAAGTTGATCTCTTTTTAGATGTTTTAACCCGGTTTCAGTTTCCTGCACTTTTGGGTTGATGAACCATCTATATTTGAAACTATGTTGACCATATGCAGACTCAATTTTCTATATATGTAAATTATTTGAAATTGTATGCAATAGGATAAGTACACTTCTCTAATGAAAACACTAGTGTTTTCAAACCCCACATTGGAAAAAACTTAACTATTGCATCTGCATCTTAACCCTATGGCACTGGTAACTGACAATTTTGGCCGATCAGTAAAGAGCATGAGGATTCAGGTGAATACCACATGCAACTTCAGCTGTTTTTTCTGCCATATGGAAGGTACCGGAGTGCATTCAGAATCCATGACTGCCGATGAAATAGAGAGAATTGTATCGGTGGCAAGCAGGTGGGGGGTGAACAAAATAAAGTTCACCGGAGGGGAGCCCACTCTCAGGAGAGACATTCTCGATATTGTACGGAGAACCCGCAAATACATCACCGGAGACATATCCATGACCACAAATGGAATAATGCTCCCCAAGATTGCAAAGGACCTCAGAGAAGCAGGGCTTGACAGAATCAATATCTCACTCCATTCAATTGAGAGGGAAAAGTTTGAGTTCATTACAGGCGTTGATGCAATTGAACAGGTTATCAAAGGCATACGGGCAGCACACGAGGCTGGATTCAAGTCAATCAAAGTCAATTTTGTCGTTCTCAAGAATCTCAACGTGGACCAGCTTCCTCAAATGTTGAGGCTTGCAGCAGAGGAGAATGTCATACTACAGCTCATAGAATATGAAACGACCAGGGAAACAGAAAAATCTGATGATTTCCTGAAATACCATATACCTCTGGATAGTTTTGAGAAGGATGTCGCCTCAAAGTCCTTCAAAGTGGAATACAATGAACTGCACAAGAGACCGAGATACCACATGAACCTTGAAGGGAAGAGTGCAATCGTGGAATTCGTAAAGCCCATGAGGAATTCAGAATTCTGCAATAACTGCACAAGAATAAGGCTCACTTCCACTGGCTTGCTCAAGCCTTGCCTGATGAGGAATGACAACCTTACAAACATGATTTCAAGTGTCAGGAATGGAAAACCTGACCAGGATCTTGATGAAATTTTCATAAAGGCCGCGAAGGCACGGGAACCCTACTGGAAGAAGGAGGATGAAATTGAAGGTGACAGTGAAGTATTTTGGCTCAGTGAGGGATGATTCCGGCACTGAAAAGGAATACCTGACACTTGAGGAAAGTTCCAGTGTATCCGATGCCATGACTCTTCTGAAAGAGAAGCACCTAGCCCTCAAGGCAAGGAAGGGGCAGATCCTGTTTGCACTGAACCAGAATTATTCCTCTTTGGAAGCGGAACTGAATGACGGGGATGAACTTGCACTGTTCCCGGTTGTCAGTGGCGGATAATACTGCCTACATTTTTATTCTGGAGGGGTGGGCGTAAATGTTGAATCTCCCACCACGCACAAAGCAGGCCAGGGTTATGTTCATTGTTTCAGCAGTTTCAACGGCCAGAGTGGACGGAGCAGAAACGCAGCTTACTATGGGAATGCCTGCCATGGATGCTTTCTGAAGGATTTCGAAGCCTCCCCTGCCGCTAACCTGCAGCACCAGTTCATCTGAAAAAAGCAGATTGTTCATCACCATATACCCGATGACCTTGTCAACAGCATTGTGCCTGCCTATGTCTTCTGCAACAAACTTAAGGTTGCCTTTTAAGTCGAAAAGGCCAGCAGCATGTATCCCTCCGGTTTCCCCAAAAATCTTCTGCTCTTTTCTCATAATATCCGGCAGTTTCAGGAGAATGCTGGCATCAATGGGTTTTGCTGACCGTATGAGCCTTCCTGTTTTTACAAAAATGTCATTTATGCTGCTCTTGCCGCAAATGCCGCAACTTGAATTAACCGCAAAATTCCTGCCATAATCAGCGAGATCGAACTGGACTTCATCAGAAACTTCCACAAACACAATGTTATCGATTGCTGTACCCCCGGAGTCCACGTTGGAAATGGACCGGATCTGGCCGTATTCCTTCAGTATGCCTTCTGAATAGAGAAAGCCGACAGCAAGGTAATTGTCGAGCGCAGGTGTTCTCATTATGACAGAAACTGTCTTCTCTCCACCATTCCTGTAACGGATCCTTACCTCCAGGGGTTCTTCTGCCGTTATCCTGTCCTTAAAATTCTCTGAGCCTGTAGCTTTATCGTACTTGACTGTATCCAAAAAATGGAAAGATTTTGGTTTGGAGTCCTGCAAATTCTAATCCTTCTTTGATGGTTTGGTAAATCCCTTTGCAACTTCGAACAGCACCCTGAAACCTACAGTGACGTCAGGATCTTTCATGTTTGACCTGAGAGCCATCAGACCCATTGGGCCCTTGTCCTTCATTGAAGGTGACTTGTCAACTGAGTTGGCAAGATTGAGCATGAACTTCCTCACTGTGTCAGGGTCTATGTTGGAAAGAAGGGTGTAAATTGACATGAGGTTTCTTACAAACCTTATGTTCTGTGGCTTTACAAGTTCATTTGATATTTCTGACATGGACTCCCCCTTGTTTTCGAATAGAGCCTTCAGGAAAGTGAAAATGCCACTTTCCTGCGCAGCCTTAACAAGGTCCAGAAATGCATCTATCTCTTCGCCGTGCTTCGCGAGTAACGTTGCCAGGTCCAGTGATTCATCCTGTGTCTCTTCCTGGACATTGGATTCTATTTCTTCAATCATTTTTGACATTCTTCTTCACCTCACTCATTTGTCAGTGGCTTGTAGTCACTTCTTTTCCACTTTTCTTCCACAAGCACTCCCTTCTGTGGCTTTGGATGGCCGAATCTCGGGTTGGTCCTGGGAAGGGGAGACGGCCCTCTGGCTTCCTTCAGTTTTTCAAGTTTCACGGAAAGTTCCTTGTATGCAGGAGTATGGGCCGTGGGATCTGACACCCTGCCTGTAAGGTTGTTCACAGCTTCGTCACCGGTGGCATTCATGGGAAGGTACATTTCATTTCCCGACACCCTGTCCGTTATAAGTGCCCTTACTTTCACTGATCCAGTAGGCGAGCTTATCCTGACAAAATCCCCTGTTTGGATATCCCTGGCCTTGGCAAGCTCCGGAGAAATCTCAACAAAAGTATTGGGCACTTTTTCCCTGATTCCCACTGTCTTGTAAGTTTCATTTCCCTCATGGAAATGCTCAAGGAGCCTTCCGTTGTTAAGATGCAGGTCATATTCCGCTGTTAGGGAAAGCGGAGGTGTGTATTCCAGCACATAGAACGTGGCTTTCTTGTCCGGGAAGTTGAATCCGTGCTCATAAAGAAATGGAGAATCTGTACCGTCTTCTGCAACAGGCCACTGCTGGCTCTTGAAGCCTTCGAGCTTCTCATATGATACACCTGCAAACATGGGAGATAGCTTTGATGCTTCCTCCATAATTTCCGATGGATGCCCGTACTCCCAGTTGTAGCCCATCTTTCTTGCCAGCATCTGGAGTATGTGCCAGTCTGGTTTTGTGCCTTTAAGTGGCTCCATCACTTCATACAATCTCTGTATTCTTCTCTCTGTGTTGACAAATGTACCTTCCTTTTCGAGGCTTGTGCTCGCGGGAAGTATGACATCAGCATACTTGGCAGTCTCAGACATGAAAACTTCGAGAACAACAAGGAAATCCAGGGACTCTAACCTCTTTTGTATGTAGTTTGAATCCGAGCCCGTCTCAACTATTTCTTCTCCAACAACCATCATTGCCTTGACTTTTCCATCCTCAATGGCCTCGAGGCAGTTGTTGTTGTCAAATCCTGGTTCAGCAGGCAACTTGCAGTTCCATGCATCCTCAAACTTTTTCCTGACCTTATCGTCTGCAACTTTCTGGTATCCCGGGAAATAAGCATTCATGCACCCAAAGTCGCTTGTTCCCTGAACATTGTTGTGTCCCCTCAAAGGATAAGCCCCGGTTCCTCTTCTTCCATAGTTTCCGGTTAAAAGAAGGAGGTTGGATATTGCTGTCGAGGTGTCACTTCCCATCTGGTGCTGCGTTACTCCCATGGCCCAGAGAATTACCATGCTTTTTGCTTTGTGGATTGTTTCTGCGACCTTGATGAGGGTTTCTTTGCTGATTCCAGTCTTCTGTTCTGCAAAATCAAATGTGAATGTTTCCAGGCTCTTCTTGTATTCATCAAAGCCATTGACCTTCTCTGCGATAAAGTCCTCAGCTTCCCATCCCTGGTCAATAATGTACTTTGAAATTGCACTGAGCCATACGAGGTCTGTTCCAGGCTTTGGGTGAAGGAATATGTCTGCCCTTTCAGCCATTTCATGCTTCCTGATATCTGAAACAATGAGTTTCTGCCCGTTGAGCTTATGTGCCCTCTTGACCCTGGTTGCAAGCACCGGGTGTGATTCCGCGGTGTTGGTGCCCACAGCTATCACGAGATCCGAAATGTAGATGTCATAGATTGACCCTGCATCTCCGCCATATCCCACAGTTCTCCAAAGTCCAGTGGTTGCTGGAGCCTGGCAGAATCTTGAGCTGTTGTCCACATTGTTTGTCCCCATGACCTGCCTTGCAAACTTCTGCACCAGGAATGCCTCTTCGTTGGTTCCCTTCGACGATGCAATGAACTCTATGGAGTTTGGCCCGTTGGCTTCTTTGATTTTCTTGAATTTCCTGGCAACAAGATCTAATGCTTCTTCCCAAGATGCTTCCCTGAATTTCTTTCCATCGCGGATCAGGGGCTTTGTCAGCCTTTCCGGGCTGTTGGTGAATTCCCACCCGAATTTTCCCTTTATGCAAGTTGAGATGCCATTGGCCGGGGATTCGGGCATGGGCTGAACCTTGAGTATTTCCCTTCCTTTTGTCCACATCTCAAATGAGCAGCCTACCCCGCAGTAAGTGCATACTGTCTTTGTCTTCTTGATCTGGGTTTTCCTGAGCTTTGATTCGATATTGCTCACTACCATCACTGGGGCCATTGTAAGTTCAGGCTCGAATGATTTCGTCAAATCAATCATCTGCCTTTTTGACTTCATGTTCAGCCCGGTGATGAAACCTGCCTGGCCAAGCATGTTCTTTTCCATAAGGGCATTGACCGGACATACAGTAACACAGTGGCCGCAGGAAACGCATGAAGAATCGTTGATGGGCACGTCATTGTCCCATATGACCCTGGGCCTCTCTCTGTTCCAGTCGATGCTCAGTGTCTCATTCACCTGAACGTCCTGGCATGCTTCCACGCATCTCCCGCACAGGATGCACTGGTTTGGATCGTACCTGTAGAAAGGGTTTGAGTCATCTACAGGGTAGGGTTTTTTCTCAAACGGGTACTTCTGCTCATCTATTCCCAAGTCATGAACTGTGTTGTGAAGAGCGCAGTCTCCGTTATTATTCTCACAGACTGTGCAGTAAAGCTCGTGATTATGAAGAATTCTCTGTGTGGCCTCCCTCTGCATATCCTTAACCTTCTCAGAGGAATGGTCTATGTTCTGGCCCGCACTCAGATGAGTGGCACAGGACCTCACCATCTTTCCATCAATTTCCACTAGACAGGTATCGCATGTCTGTATGGGCCCAAGATTCGGCTGGTAGCACACGTGCGGTACTTCAATGCCCTGAGCCATCAATGCCTGAAGTACTGTTTGCCCCTCCAGGCCGGTCAATTCTTTTCCGTTTGCCTTATAATTTATTTTATCGCCATTCAAACGCTCTTCATCTCCCTACGAATTTGCCCTGATTTGATTAGAGCCGGAAACAAACTGCTTTGTTTCCCTATTAACGAATAGGCGCTCTATGTATTTAACTATTTGAAGATAACAAATCAAGAATACTAAATACGGTATCAAAAGCGCAAAAGAGTACAGATTCCCCCATTCAAGTTTGGAAGTATTTATGAACTCCAGAACCCTTGCAAAGATAATATGTTCATTTCCATAACCGAGACCCCTATAGAAGCCAAAGAACTCATTGAGAGGACCAGAAATGAGAATGCTGGGGCAATAGTAACTTTTCAGGGAACTGTAAGGAGATTCACGGGAGAACTTGAGGTTGAGTCCCTTGTATACGACAGCTACAGGGAAATGGCAGAGAAAACCATCAGGAAGATATGCGAAGAAGCGCTGGAAAAGTTCAAAGTCCTGGATATTAATGTAATACACAGAGTAGGGAAAGTGGCCCTCACTGAAGATTCGATCGTAATCTGTGTCGCTTCTGCCCATAGGAAGGATGCGTTCAGTGCGTGTGAGTTTGTTATTGACACGATCAAGGAAAAAGCACCAATCTGGAAAATGGATATAACGTCACAGGGCAAGAAACAGTGGAGAGATTAACCTATGTTCTAGATTTCATCTGCCTGGACTAGACCACAAAATCAATTTTCCTGATGTTGCATTTAATTTGGATTTATCCAAAGTCTTTTCTGATATGGTGCCAATTTGGCCCAAATGCGAGTGATTTCACTTACTGTTACTTTTGGTCATTTGTCTAAGATAATGATTTAATTGTGGACATTATTCTTTTTTTTCAATACTTAACTAATACAATTTAATTTTTAAACTAAAAAATATTATATATAG
>JAMDCA010000027.1 GCA_023489435.1 Thermoplasmatota archaeon | reverse complement strand
GGTGGTAAAATTCAGTGCAGCATCTGCATATGGGTTGCCAATGTTTTGAATCTGCAGATATTTTCCAGAGATAGAACTGCCGGCTACCATTGTCATGTTTCCATATGCAGTCTGGAAGTTCAGCAGAACGGAGGTCACTTTTGACACGTTATTCCATCTCCCGCTCACGGACGTGGTGCTGTAATAAGTTGTACTGCCATGGTTCACAATGAAAAATGCCGGGGAAAATATGGCCCAGGTGTTGTTTGAGGTTATGTTTATCCCATTATCATGAACGAAAATTTTGTAGTTTCCCAGGGTGAATTCACTCTGGTACTGTAGGCTGCCTGAACTGGAGCTGGTCTGAGGACTGTGAAGAAGCACCGCACCGGGAAGCATTGAAGCGAGGACCAGGAATGCAGGCACGATGACATACAATCTGGAATGTGCCACAATAATAAAATTCAACGACATATAAAAATATTGCATATAATATCCAGAACTCCAGCAAAAACGGCTGGTATGAGAATCGTGCCATTAAGTGCGGTGGTTTTTCTGATTCATGCGGCATCCCTGATCTCTGCCGCAAGATCCTCGAGCAGTTTCATGTCTGCAGGGGGCCCAAGCAGAGTTGTTACATATCCGGGATATGCTTCAAAAGAGATCATTTCACTGGAATGGATGCTCTCAAATTTCGACTTCAGGCCAAAGGCGGGATAGAGCTTGGCATGAAGGTGATTTATCCCCAGGCCCTCGAACACAAGGTGGACTCTTTTGACTCCCAGTCCCCTTTCAAGCATTTCGGAAACCTTCCCTGATGCCAGCATTATGCCTGAAATCTCCTCCGCATCAAGGTCGAACAGGTAACTCTGCAGGTGTTTCTTGGGGATTACAAGTGTCTGCCCCCTGGTGTTGGGAAATCTGTCGAGGAACGCCAGGTAATGTTTATCCTCCCACAATCTGGCCACAGGGGCATGTCCCTGGGCAATGCTGCAGAAAATGCACTCTTCCATTATGTGCAATCAGGAAAACAGATGGCTTAATCTTTTTCTTCCTCAGGTTCAGAGCCGGCATTGATTTCAGAACAGAAATCACCATAGAACATGCACAGGTACATGAGAATCTCTGAGTGTTTCTCCCTGCCCCACTTGGACAGGATCTGGGATACTTTCCGGGTCTCCCTGGCACTGAGGCTTGAAATAGCCCTTTCAGCGATTTTTGTCCCCTCAGGTGTGAGTTCAACTTTCTTCCTCACATCAGGATCTAGTTTGGAATTTGCTGCTTTTTTCCCGTAAATCCTCTTTTTGGCCAGTTCAGGGTTTTCCGAAATGAATGATTCTATGTAGCTTGACTTTGGGCCATATGGGGTATTGGCGAAAAGGAGATTTGAGGCAATTCCCCCATCTCCTTCAATGAGGAAAAGGAGAAGGTTTAACCTTGCAAGGTCAGGGTTGGACCCAAAGCTTCCGCTGTAAATCCTTGTTACAGCCAGGATAAGCTCTCCGCCTGTAAGGGACAGGCCTTCCCCCGTAAGGAAGAATTCATGATCCACTTTCATGTCCTGTGGTGTTACACAAATTCAGACATGGTCAGGCTATATGAACTTGACCTATGGCGGCGTTACAGGCAGTATTGCCTAAGCAGAAAGTTGTGCAATTGCATACACATCTTCATACGTGAAAATGGTGGCATGCCTCTCCTTTCTATATAGAATATAGAGTAATATTTTCTCTCTATATTTTAGATTAATGCTCAATGGAGCAATTTAGAACTATGGGTGAAAACCAGAACCATATAGAAGGATCCAATCCTGACCTTCTCAGTTCTGTAAACGGCGCAAAACTGAGCAGATTCCATTATAAGACATGGATGGTAACAGGCTTGGGATTCTTCACAGACGCCTATGATCTCTTCATTATCGGCGTCGTTGCCAGCCTCCTTGTATTATCAGGCTGGAACAAGCTTACCACATTTCAGACATCACTTCTCGATTCAACCGCACTTCTTTCCGCAGTAATTGGTGCACTTATATTTGGCAGGCTCATAGACAAGCTCGGCAGAAAGGCGATATACGGAATAGAGCTCCTCATATTGATCACCGGCGCTCTGGGAAGCGCTTTCCTGACACCTGCAAACGGCATATATATTCTTATAGCCTGGAGATTCGTTCTCGGCATTGGAATCGGTGGGGACTACGCAACAAGCTCCACAATTATGGCAGAATATTCAAACACACAGAGCAGGGGAAGGCTCATAGGAATGGTATTCTCCATGCAATCCCTGGGGCTCCTTGCAGGCCCACTTATTTCCCTGGGTCTCATTTATTCAGGAATGAACCTCAGCCTCGTCTGGAAACTGCTTCTGGCATTCGGCGCAATACCTGCACTTATCGTGATCTATTACAGAAGAACCCTGCCTGAGACCCCAAGATACGCCCTCAGAGTAAAGGGTGATTCTGCAGCAGCCACCAGAAACTGGAAGAAACTCACTGGCATGAATGCCAGCGCAGTTGCTGACAATGAAGTGGTCAAGCAATCCTGGATTGAAATACTGAAGAACAGGAAATTTGCCCTTACACTGCTTGGAACAGCAGGATCCTGGTTCCTCATGGACTGGGCTCTTTACGGCAACTCCATCATGTCCAACACAATGCTCGGTGCACTTGTTCCGGCTTCAGTTGGGGGGCTCCATCACCTCATAGAGACCACAATATATTCGGCCCTTATTTTCGGAATTGCAGCATTCCCGGGATACTGGATTGCAACGTTCACCATAGACCGCATAGGCAGGAAGACTATCCAGGCCATCGGTTTCCTTGCAATGACAATTTCATTCGGGTTGCTTGGCATTTACCACCAGCTTCTCTCGCCAACTTACCTGTTTGACTTCCTTGCACTTTACGGACTGAGCTACTTCTTCATAGAGTTCGGGCCCAATGTCACGACCTTCATCTATCCACCTGAAGTGTTTCCAACCAAGGTCAGGGGATTCGGAAGCGGGGCATCCGCAGCTGGAGGCAAAATCGGAGCATTTGTTGGAACTCTGCTTAATGTTGCCATAATTGGCACTATATCCGAATCTGGCCTGTTTGTTGTGCTTGCGGGGCTTTCCCTCATGGGATTGATGCTAACAGTATTCCTTCTGCCGGAACCAAAGAGGCTGGATCTCGAGGACAGCTCGGGAGAAAACATGCTTCTGGCCGCGGGAAAGGGCGTAGCTGCACACAAGTAATCCAGAGGCCGGAATTTTACATTTTCCCATTTTATTCTCAAAAAGTTTTTTCGCATCTTCTTTTAGGATTTTTAAGATGAACTGAGAACTATATTGCTGGATATATACACAAAAAGAATTAACGCCAAAGTCTCAAATATCAACTAATTATGGATCATCATGTCTGGTGAAAAGACTCCCAGGGGTGGTTTCTCCTCCCTGGATACGGCAAAAACAACGGGCATACATTACAGGATAACTGCTCTATCAGCTGCAGGTGTATTCCTTGATGGCTATGATATTTCCATCATAGGGGTTGCACTGGTGATTATATCAACCCTATCAGGGTTTTCGTATGTAAACACACCTCTGGGAAAGGGCCTGATGGCTGCTTCTACAACAATAGGAATGCTGTTTGGTGCAGTAATCTTCGGATACATAACCGATATCCGCGGAAGGAAATTCATGTATATCTGGGATATGGTGATCTTCATAGTATTCACGGCGCTGATTGCCTTTGCCTCATTCAACTTCACAACGCTGTTTGTTTTCAGGCTGATCCTTGGTCTGGCCATTGGTGCAGACTACGCAATCAGCACAACCATCATTTCTGAATTCTCACCCGTGAAGAGCAGGGGCCGGCTTCTGGCTGTAAACGTTTCTGCCTGGTGGGTTGGCTCGGCAGTTGCGTATACTATCGGTTTCTTCCTTCTCCCGCTGGGGGCAGAGGCCTGGAGATACATGTTCGCACTTGGAATTATTCCGGCAGTCATTGTGCTCATATTCAGGGTATCCGTGCCTGAGAGTGCAAGGTGGCTGGCCCATGTCGGGAAATCTGAAGAGGCAAACAAGGTTGAGCAGCTCATTTCCGGATCATCAAATGAGCATAAGGTACCTCAACAGAAATCCTCATTCAAGGACCTCTTCTCAAAGAAAAACATCAGGGCGACTCTATTTGTCTCCATATTCTGGTTCTCATACGATGTTGCCTTCTATGGAATCGGCCTGTTCAACCCGACCATACTGGAGATCTTCGGCCTGACGCAGAACTTCGCCATACTTGGAAGTGCAGTGTTCGCAGTATTTGCTGTACTGGGAAGCTTCCTCTGCATCGCATTCATTGACAGGCTGGGAAGAAAGAAGATCACAGCCCTTGGATTCGCCGGAATGGCAGTTTCCCTGCTATTCCTTGGTGTCATTGCGCTCCTGGTTCCAAAGTCAGCATTCACTGACGGTGGTGTGGCTGCTGCCATAGTTGCACTGTTCATAGTGTTTGAGGTAACACAGACAATGGGCCCGGGAGGCACAGACTTCGTGTACCCACAGGAAGTGTTTCCCACTTCAATCAGGGCTACTGGACAGGGCTTCGGCACATCTGTAAGCAGGATCGGCGCCATACTTGGCCTGACCGCATTCCCTGCAATTGTTGCCATGGCCGGCCTGGGCTCGGGATTGCTCTTCTTCTTCGCGTTCTCAGTAATCGGCCTTGTTGTAACACTGGTACTTGGCATTGAAACAAGGGGAAAGAGCCTGGAGGAACTTACGGAGAGCAGCTGATGGCAAGCATCAGGTTCCTGGGGAACTGGAGTTCCAACATCACTGCATCAAAAAGGAACATATCGCTGCTTATAGACGGCAGGATAGCTATGGATTTCGGCCCCCATTCCCTGGAATCGCTTCTGGAGGGGGGCATTGATCCCTGCGGCCTTGATACAATATTTATCAGCCATATGCACCTGGACCATTACTCCGGTGTTCCCGAGCTGCTGTGGTACCGTGCCATTCACCAGTGCAGGGAACCTGTGCACATTGTTGGCCCAAAAGGTATAGGGAATAACACAAAATCCCTCCTTGAGCTGCTGCACACTCCGGAGGCCTTTGAGATATTTGCCGAATACCATGAGGAAAAATACGACAACGCTGACGGTTTTGTGGCGAACCATTTGATCAGGGATATTGGCTTCAGGCTGGAGACAGGCGGCAAGGTGATCTTCTATTCAGGGGACACCTCATATTCTGAAAATGTTTCAAAAGGTGCTGAAAAAGCCGATATTCTGCTTCATGAGATGACCTACCTCAATTCGGACAGGCAGTGGGCAGATTTCTGGAAACACTCAACGGTCAGTGATGTTATGAAGGTATTCAGGGAATCAGACAGCAAGCTCCTGGTCCCGGTGCACCTCACCACAAGGACTGAAAGCCACCTTAATGATTCAATGGTTAAGGATTCGCGTATCAGGGCACCCCAGAGCCAAATAAATTTATAATTCTATAGATAAAGAGAGAAGGGGGATATACGTGCCCCTGGGTCACTCAATCCTGCTCGCAATGAGCTCAGACACGTCCTGGATTTTCATTTTCTCTTCCCTTCCGGTGGTCTTGCGTGCATCATCAAGCATGGTCATGCAGTACGGGCATGCCGTTACAACGGTGGTTGCATTGACCTTGTCCGCCTGGTCGATCCTCTTGTGTGAAATAAGCGTGCCTTCCTTCTCCTCCATCCAGAGCCTGCCTCCACCTGCACCGCAGCAGAGGGACTTGCTCTTGTTCATCTCCATCTCCTCGTAGTTTTCCGCAAAGCTCTTGACAACATCCCTTGGCTCCTCGTACAGCTTGTTGTATCTCCCGACATAACAGGGGTCATGGTAGGTGTACTTCTCAAGAGTGTCAGCATCCAGGGACCTGACGTTCAGCTTCCTGTCTGAAATGAGGCGGTTGATGAATTCAGTGTGGTGGTGTACTTCCAGTTCGATCCCGAAGTCCTTGTATTCATTCTTGAGAGAATTGAAGCAGTGTGCGCAGCTTGTAATTACCTTCTGGACACGGTTTGCCTTGAGTGTTTCCACATTGCCCTTGATCATCATGTCAGCAAGATATTCGTTGCCTGTCCTCCTTGCGGGATCCCCTGTACATTTCTCCTGCGAGCCAAGAATGGCAAAGCTCACTCCTGCTTTCTTCAGGATCTTTGTGACAGATTTGGCAACCTCCTGGTTTCTCCTGTCAAAGCTGGCAACACATCCGACCCAGTAAAGCACATCATACTGCGCATCCGGTGTCTTGGAAAGGTCCATAACATCAAGGCCTGCAGCCCAGTCTGCCCTGGTGGACGGATCAATGGTGTAAGGGCTGCCGTACTGCTCAATGTTCCTGGTCAGGTCGATTACCTCCCTTGGCGCCTTGCCCTGGTTCAGCACCAGGGATCTCCTCATGTCAACGATCTTGGATACATGATCGATCATAACAGGGCACTGCTCAACACAAGCCATGCATGTGGTGCATGACCAGAGGTCCTTTTCCAGGATTGGTTCGCCAATCACGGTCTTGAATACCTGGTCTTTCTCGCCGCCCTTTGTCCTGTACTCTTTTCCCTGGGCAACAACAACTTCACGGATATCCCAGATTATATCCCTTGGCGAAAGGGTCTTTCCTGTGAGGTTGGCAGGGCAGTTGGCAGTGCATCTGCCGCATTCAGTGCAGGCATAGAAGTCAAAGTAGTCCTTCCAGTTGAAATCACGGATATCCGTGGCTCCAAATCTTGTCTCCTTGTCAAAATCGATTGGCTTCAGGATTGCCTGGTCCTCCTTCGCGAACAGGACATTGAATGGTGCAGCGAAGAGATGCAGGTGCTTGGATGTGGGGATGTACGCGAGGAAAATCAAGAAATCTGCCGCGTGAATGCTGAAGGCAATCCAGTAGATGTAATAGCCGGTGGTGGCTGAAATCTTGGGCAGTGCAGAAGCCAAAGCGTAACTTATGGGGGTATTGCCTGGTGCCAGGTTTTCACCTATGCTGCCCGGTATGTTTGCTGAAACCCCGTCGATCCTGAGAACAGAAAGCACGAAGTAAGTTGCCATTAGGATTCCCACAAGTGAAAGGATAAACCAGGCCTCAAAGCCGTTGTATCCCTGGTACCTCTTGATCTTCAGCCCCCATCTCCTTATGAATGCATAAACAACATCCAGAAGCGCAATCATCGCGAATATGTCAACGGTGAAGAAAGCTACCTGCTCAAAGGTCCCTGAAAGCAGGTGGGTTCCCGGGAAAATGGCACTGACAAAGAAATCGCCTGAATATGAGGCAAATGCAATGAATGCCCAGAACATCAGGGCATGCATTATTCCCCCTCCCAGGTCCTTGAAGAGCTTTGCCTGGAGGAACACATTCCTTATGACAAGGTAAATGCGCCTTCCCAGCTGGAGTTTCAGGCCAGGCTTCTTCTCAGGTATCTTTACGGCATTCCAGAGGAGCCTGTAAATTGTATACAGGAAGAACCCTGCAGACAATAGCAG
>JAMDCA010000032.1 GCA_023489435.1 Thermoplasmatota archaeon | reverse complement strand
TGGTAGCCATCCTCATGGGATACATCATGTTCGTGATAGTCGGCTCCCCCTTATTTCTTTAGAAGATCAAGATTTTAGTATTTCAATACATTTTCACACCATGCCCTATTTGCTTGTTGAAAACGCATCCCAGATACTGACCATGGCCGGAGCCGGTTGGGAACCGCTCACAGGTGACAGGATGTCGAAGTTGAGAATCAGGAGGAATGCCGTGATTCTCATATCAGACGGGAAGATCATTGAAGTTGCGGGCAAAGAGAAGGCTGCTTCCCTGAAGGAACGGTATGATCCCATCACCATAGATGCCAAAGGCAATGCGGTGATGCCCGGACTGGTTGATTCTCACACACATATTGTTTACGGAGGCACAAGGGAAGACGAATTCTACATGAAGATCAAGGGCAAGACCTACCTCGAAATTCTCAGTTCAGGCAATGGCATCTACAGAACTGTTGAAGATACAAGGGCAAAGGGCAAGGACGAGATTTTCTCGGAGACTCTGAAAAGAGTCTATGATTCCATTTCCACGGGCACCACCACTATGGAGATTAAAACCGGATACGGCCTGACGCTGGAATCTGAAATGAAAATGCTGGAGGTTATCGACAGGCTTTCAGGGCTGGGAATCATGAACGTGGTTCCAACTTTTCTTCCCCTTCATGCTATCCCTAAGGGTTCCACCGACCGTTCATATGTGCATGAGGTTGTTGAAAAAATACTTCCAAAATTTGTGGGGAAGGCTGGATTCGTTGACTCATTCTGCGACAAGGGGGCGTTTTCTCCGGAGTCCACTGCAGAATTCTTCAGGTCTGCAAAGGAAATGGGGTTTCAGCTGCGCATGCACGCTGACGAGCTTGCAGATATTGGTTGCCTGGACCTTTGCGAGAAATTTGACATCAAGAGTGCAGACCACCTCCTCTATACTGGAGACCAGGGAATAAAGAGACTGGCAGCAGGAAAGACTGTAGCAACGTTCCTTCCAATTACTGCATTCAACATCACAGACGGGTTGTATCCCAACATACAGAAATTCATAAGGGCAGGAGTGCCTGTCGCCATAGCATCAGACTGCTCCCCGGTATCTTATAACTCAAACATGCTCTTCGCGATATATCTCGCAGTGAGGTACTGCCACATGACAATAGAGGGGGCACTGAATGCAGCCACCGTAAATGCTGCGTATTCTCTTGGAATACTTGATACTGCAGGTTCCATCGAACCAGGCAAGCGTGCAGACATCATCATCCTCTCCGTGGATGACTACCGGAAAATACCTTACCAGTACGGCTCACGCCTCGTTGACACCGTCATAAACAACGGTGAGATTGTTATGAGAAATGGAGCCATGGTTCTATAGTAACAGTAAATGTAACATCCATCCTGGCTCCTGATCACCTCTTAATATCTGTTTAATATGGGGAGTTATTGATCAAGAATTTCGATGATGTCATGGACAGGCTCCAGGAACTCAACGCAAAGAAAGTCCTCCTGCAACTCCCTGACGGTTTGAAGCCGCACGTGTTTGAATATTTCAACAGGCTCTCAGAGAAGTACACAGTGGTTGTGAGTTCAGACCCATTCTATGGTGCATGCGACATCAGTACCCCTGATGTATACAGGGATGTGGACTGCATTGTGCAGCTTGGGCACTCAGAAATTCCGAACATAAAGTATCCAAAGCCCATGATTTTCATGGAATACCGGGTTGAAAAGAACATAACAATAGAGGAGTCTGTTTTCCAGCAACTTCGTGATCGCGGTTTCAGGAAAATCGGATTACTGTGCTCCATCCAGTACATTGACCAGATGCAGAAAGTCGGTGCATTCATGCAGTCAATCGGTTTTGAGGTCATAGTTGGAAAACAGGATAACAGAATGAAGTACCCGGGTCAGGTCCTTGGGTGCAATTTCTCGGCAGCCCATTCCATATCATCAGAAGTGGACGCTTATGTGGTTGTGAGCACCGGAAAGTTTCATGCCATTGGTGCCCAGCTTGCTTCCAGCAAGGATGTTTTCATTCTTGACATGCATGAGAGAAGGCTGAACGAAATCCGGCCTGAAACAGACAAATTCCTGAGAAGGAGATACGCTAAGCTTTCGAAAGCAAGGGACGCGAGAAAAATCTGCGTCGTTGCAGACACCAAGATTGGCCAGTACAGGATCAGGCTTGCAAATAAGATAGTGGAGCAGGCAAAGGCCCAGGGGCTTGAACCTGTCCTGCTCACAGCTAACGATGTCAGGCCCAGCGACTATGAAAACATGAGGTGTGATGCAGTGGTTTTCACAGGTTGCCCAAGAGTTTCACTGGACGAGAGCGACAAGTTTCCCATGCCTATACTGACTCCACCAGAATTCCAGCAGATCTTCGGGATAAAGGAAAACAGCCACTATGTTATGGATGAAATCGTTGCTGTGGATGAAATACCATCATAAGGGCTTGCCAATAAGGTAAGTATCCCCATGTTCCACTATCTCAACATCCAGTCTGCTGTATAAGCCAAATTCACCTTCAATTACAACAGGGCGGTAGGATGCATCACGGCCCACTGAGGTTCCCGGTTTTCCTTTCTCAGTCACCATAATGTCCTCTTTCCTTCCCAGCAGGGATTCCAGTTTATGGCTCAGAATTTCCTTGTGAAGGTCGGAGTATTCCTTTGTCCATTTCTTCACAAGGTTTGAAGAGGGTACCTTGCTCTCATAGTCCGGAGTGTATGGCCTGGGGGAAAACCTTGTGATGTTCACAATTTCAGGTTCAGTTTCCAGGAGCAGCTCTTTAGTCAGCCTGAAACTTTCGTCATCTTCATTGTGGTAACCGGAAATAATGTCGGTGGAAATAGTTCCGTCAGGGAACCTTGCCCTGAATTTTCTTGCGATTTCCCTGAAAGCGCCCGCATGGTATTCCCTGTTCATAAGGTCCAGAATCCTGTTGTCACCACTCTGCACAGGGATGTGCAGAAACTTGTATACACGGGGATCAGCCATCCTGTCAAGGAGGCCATCTATAATCTCACTAGTGTTCTTGGGCTCCATCATTCCTATCCTGAGCATAAAATCGCCATCGATTGACAGAATGTCGCCAACCAGTCCTGGAAGGGTGTGGTTAAGGTCCCGGCCATAAGCTGCCGTATCAAGCGAGGAAATCCTCACCTCTCTTATTCCACGGCCAAGCTGCATCTTAATCTGGTTCACGATCTTCTCTGGGGGCCTTGAAACAAGTTTCCCCCTTGCAACTCTTGAGATGCAGTAGTTGCAGCTTCCTGTGCATCCCTGGTTTATGGGGATCCCGTCAAAGATGGAAGGTTCCCGGATCTCGACATCGTCAAGGGCACCGCTGTAAAATGACCGGAAATCCCTGGGCTGGAGAACTTCAATCCTGTCGCTGTCAAGGGCACCTCCGCTTACTGATGGAAGGCAACCTAGAACTTTGACCTTTGACTGCTTTGAAAGATCCTCAATTCTGGACATCATCCTGTCCTGGGTATGCTTAATGACCACGCATGTTCCTATTACACTGAGATCCGCATCTTCCGGATTCTTCACAAGTTCTCCACCCTCACTGAGCATCCTGTTTACGTAGAGACCCGCCTCAGACTTTGAGAGCGTGCATCCATAAGACTCAAAATATATCTTCAATACAGACTCCGGTTTCTCTGGAAAATTGATAATGACTATTTCTGGTTTTCCAAAGAAAATCATGCAGTGAAACAAATTGATGATATTCTGAAAATATTATTATCAATGGGGAAAAAGGTTTCCCGGATTAAAGTCCGGGTACCCCGCTTGCCATAACTTTGTCAAATTCCGCCTCAGAAATCTTCCCGGTGGCAAGGGCAAGTGATTTGATGGATTTCCCTGTTTTGAGGGCTTCCTGGACGATCTTTGCAACGTTATCATAACCCAATATGGGGTTGAGAAGCGCGGCGGATCCAAAGCTCTTGCTCCTGTGTTCCTTGCAGTTCTCCCTGTCCACATCAAGTCCATCGATAAGCTTTGTCCTGAACATCTCCAGGCCGTTTGCAAGAATATCCTCGGACCTTGTGAGTTCATAGTCTATGTGTGGCATCATGACGTTCAGCTCAAGCTGTCCTGCCTGTGCAGAAATATTCAATGCCTGCTGGGCTCCAAGAACTGAATGGCAGATCATGTTCATGGCCTCGGCAATGGATGGGTTGATCTTTCCAGGCATGATGGATGACCCCTGCTGGACTGCGGGTATCTTGATTTCGTGTATTCCAGCTCCTGGGCCGGAATAAAGCAACCTGATATCATTTGATATCTTTGTCACATCAATTGCAATGTTTGCAGCTGCATTCATTGCCCTGGAGAAATCTGTCATGAATTCCATTATTCCGGGCAGGTTGAGGCTCTTCCTGTAGTTGAATTTGGTGAATCTCTTGATTTCATTGACAACATTTTCCTGGTAGTTCGGAACGGTGTTTATTCCTGTGCCAACCGCAGTTCCGCCAATATTGAGTTCAAGGAGGCCTTCCGCTGCATACTCGAGTTCCTTGAGGTCTTTCTCCAGGGTGTATGCCCATGCTGAAAGCTCTATGCCGAATGTTACAGGTGCAGCATCCTGGAGGTGTGTCCTCCCCGGCTTTACCACGTCATTGAATTCCCTGGCTTTGGTTTTCAATGATTTTATGAGAAGTGAAACCTTCTCCTGGAGTTTCTGAGCTTTCCTGTATGCTGTTACCCTGATTAGCGTGGGGTAAACGTCATTTGTGGACTGGCTCATGTTCACATGGTCATTGGGGTGAATGTAGGAGTAATCTCCTTTCTTCCTGCCCGCCACTTCAAGCGCTAAGTTTGCAATTACCTCATTTGCATTCATATTGTATGAGGTTCCAGCACCTGCCTGAAAAACATCCACAATGAACTGGCCGTGCAACTCTCCCTTCAGTATTCTGTCGCATGCCTTCACAATGGCATCTGCCTTGTCCTGTGGCAGCTTCCCCCCCATCCTGTTTGCAACAGCCGCAGATCTCTTTATTATGACCATTGAGTCAATGTGGTCAGAATCCGCTGTCTGGCCAGTTATCTGGAAGTTCTCCTTGGCCCTGTGTGTGTTTATGCCGTAATAACTGGTATCCTCAATCACAACGTCTCCTATGACGTCGCTCTCAGTTCTGGACATGATTGGTAAATCGCCCAAAAAATATTAATTGTTTACCTAAGATGAGAAATTCAATGTTCGGTAGCTGGCAAAAATCCCATAAGAATTAATAAGTATCATAAATATACCAAAGATTTGAAATGAAGACCGAAGAGGTAGTCATAAGGGTCGGCGGTGCAGCCGGAGACGGAGTGCAATCTGCGGGACTAATTATCGCCAAAACATTTTCAAGAAGTGGACTGCATGTTAACACATACAACTATTACCAGAGTATTATCAGAGGCGGTCAAAGCTGGTACCAGGTTAGGGCCAGTGACTCCAAGGTAAGGTCTCAGGGCGATGGCCTTGATATCCTGATTGCCCTGAACAAGGATTCACTGGAAAGGCACACCAATCCCCTGATAAACGAGGGGGGTGCTTCACCACTTGGAAAGGATGGGGTTGCTATTTTTGACCAGTCAATAAAGGACTTCAAGAAGGAGAACTGCGACTATGTGCAGATGCCTCTTGGAGATATTGCTTCAAAATACAGCAAGAATGCGCTGATGAAGAATACTGTTGCCATTGGCGCTGCTATGGCATCTATTGGCGTAAATTTCGACATTCTTGCAGGGGTCATAAGGGACCAGTTTGGGAACAAGGGAACAGTGGCAGAAGAAAATGTAAAGGCCGCCAGGGAAGGATATGAAAATTACCTCGCAAACCACAAGAAACTGCCCATTTCACTTAAGACAACAAACAAAAAATATTACATGATGAGTGGCGGTGAAAGCCTTGCCCTTGGCGCTGTAAACGCAGGGCTAAAGATGTACGTTGGATACCCCATGACACCGGCTACTTCAGCACTCCACTATCTCGCAAACCACCAGAAGGATTTTGACATCTTTGTCAAGATACCCGAAGATGAGATTTCAGCCATCAACATGGCCATAGGGGCCAACTATGCAGGCGTAAGGGCCATGACTGGTTCATCCGGAGGGGGTTTCTCTCTCATGGTTGAGGCACTGGGTATGGCAGGAATGATGGAGATTCCCCTGGTCGTTTATGAATCTCAAAGGGCAGGCCCTTCAACCGGACTCCCCACAAAGACTGAGCAGGGCGACCTGAACCTTGTACTGGGGGCTTCACAGGGTGACTTTGCAAGAATCATCCTTGCTCCAAGAAATGTTGAGGATGCATTCTATCTTACCAGGGAAGCTTTCAACCTGGCTGAGAAATATCAGACCCCCGTCATCGTGATGTCAGATCTCTTCGTTGCAGAGCACTATGAAACAGTTGAGCTGTTTGATCTCAATTTCAAGATAGAGAGGGGCAAGATCACGGACAAGGCAGTTGATGGTTACAAGAGATACCAGTACACTGATGACGGCGTATCAGTAAGGTCATTCCCGGGAACTGCCGGAAACATGCACAACGAGGATTCAGACGAACATAATGAATTCGGTGAGGTTGTGAGCGATGCAATTACAGATCCTAGAATGAGAGTGGAGTCCATGAAGAAGAGGATGAAGAAGCTCAACCAGTACATCAAGGAAATGCCTCCCACACCCACATATAAATACAACGATGCAGAGTTTGCCCTGGTCCAGTGGGGAGGAACTCAGGGAGTGGTTGAGGAAGTAGTGGACACGCTCAGGGAGAAAGGTTACAAGGTGGGTCTCATTGAGATCAACAGGCCATACCCGCTTAACCCCGACATCGCGAAGCTGCTTTCGGGAAAGAAAAAAGTCATTGTTGTTGAGAACAACTACTCAGGGCAGATGAACAAGCTCCTGAGATCAGAATTCCTTGTGAAAACTGACCTGATAACGAAATTTGATGGCGAAAGCTTCTATCCAGGCGCACTCGCAGAGGAAGTAGAAACACTATTGAAGAGGTGAAAGAAATGGTTACAATAACTGATTATAAGGGAAAGGTAAAACCGGACTGGTGCCCGGGTTGCGGAAATTTCGCACAGCTTTCAGCAATTAGCGCTGCACTTGCGGATCTCGGAATTGAGCCAAAGGATGCAGTTGTTTCATCGGGAATCGGATGCTCAAGCAACCTTCCGGAATTCATCAACCTGTACGGGTTCCATGGAATACACGGAAGATCATTGCCGGTTGCATCTGCAATCAAGTGGGCAAACGAGAAACTTACAGTACTTGCATACGGCGGCGATGGTGATGGTTTCTTCGAAGGAACACAGCATTTCTACCACACAGCAAAGAGAAACGTCGACATAACATATGTTGTATCTGACAACCAGATATTCGGGCTGACCACAGGACAGGCTTCCCCAACATCCCCTCTTGGAATGAAGACAAAGTCAACACCTGAGGGTAATATAGAGAAACCACTGAACCCTCTTACCATTGCCCTGACCGCAGGAGCAACATTTGTTGCCAGAGCTTTTTCCGGAGACGCTCT
>JAMDCA010000009.1 GCA_023489435.1 Thermoplasmatota archaeon | reverse complement strand
ATCAAAGATCGCATCTGGTGGCATGGAGAACTGGATCCCTGCGGGCAGGAGAAGCCGCGTAGCAATAGCAACAGCCCTTTACTGGGTTCTCTTTCTGGGGTTCCTTCTGAGTTTTATTGCAAGCGGAAATGCAATCTCAATGGCCTTAACCTCCGATCGTGTGGTGGATGCCGGCGGAATGACCATTGCCCTCGCCTCATACAGCATTGTCCAGCTGCCGCCCACAGGCAAACTGACCTACGGTTACCACAGGTTCGAGAGCCTCTCAAGCGTGCTCCTCATAATTGCATTTATCCTTTTGCTTCTCTATACCGCCATCATTTCTATACCGGAAATTTACAGTCCCAGCATACATTCTCCCATTTACACGGTTTATTCATCAGTCCTCTCTCTACTCCTCCTTCCGTTTATCGCTTTCCTGCTCCATGGGGATGAAAACCTTACCACCCGGACCATGAGTGTCCATACCCTTCAGGACATATTCACTACTGCCCTGGCGCTAGGGGGTTCCCTGATTCTGATTTTCTACCCTTCCGGACTTGTGCTTTTCCTGTCTTCCATTGTGATAATTGCCGTGTCCATTTCAATGAACTGGAAATTGATTTCAAGAAATGTCAGGCTTCTCATGGAGGGTACTGATATCAACGCTGCAGAGATTGAGGCAGCACTCAAGGGAAAGTTTCCTATGGTCCACCACCTACATATCTGGGATGTGTGCAGACATTACAGGGTAGCCACCGTTCATGTCTATGCGGCAGGGGAAAACAGCTTGCATGAGCTTGAACCTGTGAGGAAAGAAATTGATGATTATCTGAGAAAATATGGCGTAAATCACCTGACGTTGCAGTTTGAGCCGTCTCCTGAGAAGAAACGTTAAAAGCTAAATATGGTCAGAAACTGGCATCAATATGAGGTGTCCTTCATGCCTTCTTTACATAAGTGGAGGCTATTCTGAACTCGCTGACCACATTTACAGTATGCAGGAGAATACGGATTCCGACCACATTACTTGGATCAACAGGTACGTGTCAAGGAACCGAACTTCAAAAGAGGAATTTGAAAGCCTTGTGAAGAGGGTTTTTGAAACAGGCGACCTGAAGGGATGGATCATTGAGAAATTCATAGGGAAGTTCTACTCCAAAACCCCTCACCAATTTCTGTTGAAAATGCAGAAGCCTGACAGGTGGACTCTCCTAGGATATGCCTATGAGCACCACCACTTCCTCAAGCAATGGGTGAAGTCCTGTTCACTGATCATTGCAAACACGGATTTTGAGGATGTCCACCACTTCGAGATTGACAACATCATATCTGAGTGGCATGGTGAAAAGGGCAGATTCCCAGCACACCATGAACTTCTCCTGAAGATGGGGCAGTCTTATGGTGCCAGCCTGGATGATATATACACAACTGAACCATTGGAGCCTACGGTGCATGCAATGCAGACCTGGGACCACATATGCAGGAATTTTTCATTCGTGGAAGGAATGGCAGCAATGCATTCCCTTGAACTCATAGCCAACAGGAAAATGAAAGAATATGGAGCTTCCATTGGCTATTTTGATCCTGTTATCATCAGGGACGGAAGCGTTACCAGGGAAACCGTGGATTTCCTGAAGGAGGGTTATGAGGCTGATGTTTCGCACTCTGAGGTTGCTCTGGACCTTATAAAAAAATACTCTTCCAAGCTGAATCTGCAACAGGAGGTCCAGGCAGTTTTCTTCAGGTCCATAGAGGAATTTGACAATTACCTTAACGCAAGGCTAGAGAGAGGTGCCATCCTTGAAAACGAACAACACTGAGGGTTGCGGGCTCTGCAATGCAACATGGGGAGAGTACTGGAGAGAAATAGATGGTGATAACATGTTCTTCTGCTGCAACATTTGCGCAGACATATTCGAGACCATGGCCAACAAGGTCAAGGAAAGCACCGGGTGGGAGAAGATAGATTATGTGGAGCTCAATGGAAATTACAGTGCAGGTAGAGAATGTGAAGCAGGGAATGGGAAAGAATCATTCAGGTATTACTTCAGGACCTACTCAAATGGTAAATTCATAACTTTTGAGAAGCGGTAACAGCCTCCCACCCTAAGGGCTGGTCCTCTGGCCCCTGCGGCCAGACTTTTCCTTGTGGGTAATTTCTCTCCAGTTCAAAGGGAGTTTCTCACCCAATTTTGTTAAAATGAGAGGATTATAATAAATTAACAAGGGGGAGAGGGGTGCATTTCCTATGGAACTATTTTTGGTTTACCCATCGACCCTTTTTCCATTCTTCCCCTTATAGATATATCAACATCCTGTCCTGACTTCATGTAACTCCGGTTAACAAAACCAAGTGCAATGGCTGTGTTGAGCATTGGAGAAAGCGTTCCGCTTGTTATTGTTCCAATTTTCTTTCCATCCATAAAAACTTCAGATCCAGCTCTTGGAATGAGTTTTCCATTGAGTTTGAATCCCCTGAATATTTCATTTCCTTTATCTTCAATGGATTTTTTCCCAATATAATCAGAATCATTATTCACAATGAATGAGATAGAGCATTCATATGGATTCCTGTCCCTGTTGAAATCCGTTCCTGAAAGAAGCATTCCCTTCTCCATTCTTAAAGTGTCTCTTGCTCCAAGTCCACAGGGAAGGCCTGATTTCTTTCCGATGAGTTTAAGGGCTTTCTCCCACATCTCAGCTGCATTTGTGGAAGGAATGAGAAGTTCAACACCTTTTTCACCAGTATATCCTGTTCCAGAAACTATAACCGAGTTGTTGCCGGTTATTTTATTCTTCCCAAACTTTCCATTTATCTCTATGAACTTGAATGGTTCTGGAAACACAAGGCCAAGCTCATTAATCACTTCCTCGCTTTTTGGGCCCTGTACAGCAATGCAGGAAATATCATCTGAAACATTTGTTATTTTAACATCAAATTTTCCTTTATTTTCTAGAATCCAATTATAAATTATATCAATCATGGAAGCATTTGGAACAAAGAAAAATTTATTCTCACTGATTCTGTATACTATTGTATCATCTATTATCTTTCCTTTACTGTCAAGGAATGCAGTGTATGTAGCCTCCCCGTTTTTTATTGAGGAAATTTTTGTGGGGAACATGTGGTCAAGGAATGCTGCGGCTTCCTTTCCTTCAACAATAACATCACCCATGTGGGAAACATCAAAGATCCCGACATTCTTCCTCACTGCCATATGTTCTTCCAGTATTCTTGTGTACTGGAGGGGCATATCCCATCCGTGAAAATCTATAATCTTGCCGTTCAGTTTTACATGTTCCTCATAAAGTGCAGTTCTTTTATTTTCCATACATACCCGCCTACATGTTTCCAGAGGAAGTGTACCCCTCCCCCTCTACCATCTTAATGAAATACTCGTGAACTCTTGTATCTTTAGTAAGCTCCGGATGAAATGTCAGGCCCAGCACTTTCCCTTTCCTTACCATCACAGGCTTACCGGCATGCTCTGCCAGGATCTCTGTTTTTCCCGGAACTGAAATAATCGGGGCCCTGATAAATACTGCCCTGTATTTCCCTATGCCCTTTATTTCAATATCATCCATGAAGGAGTCGATCTGCCTCCCATAGGCATTCCTCTCCACCTCAGTGTCTATGAGGCCCATTCCTTGGACTCTCTCATCATTTGTCTTTGATGAAATGAGGATCAGGCCTGCACAGGTACCCATCACAGGTAGTCCATTTCTTGCCATGTCCCTTATCCTGTCGTACATGCTGTAGAGCCTGAGCAGCTTGTACATTGTAGTGCTCTCTCCGCCAGGTATAATAATGGCTTCAATAGAACTGAGCTGTGCCAGGTTGCGGATCTCCTTAACTTCCACTTCAATGCCAAGCTTGTTTGCAGCCTTTTTCAGGAGCTCAGCATGCTCAGACACGTCTCCCTGGAATCCAATGATACCTATGCTTAGAGGCATATGCAGGGTGCATCTCCACAGGACTCATAAATATTCAGAATGAGGGATCACCTGTACAGTTCCAGGTACTTGTACGCCTCAAGATCGCCAAAGCAGTACTGGACTTTACTGAAGCTGGACTTGAGGTTGCGCACCTTCTCCTTAACATTTGCAGGGTCAGGCATTTCCTTGATTGCCCAGGCTAAAATAGAAGCCAGCTCCTTTACATCTGATTCCTTGAATCCAATCCTGGTGATTTCCTGAGTTCCAATTCTTATTCCGCTTGGATCCTGGGACCTCTTGTTATCATCCCATGGAAGGAGGTTCTTGTTGAGCACAATGTTGCACTGTTCCAGATACTCTGCTATCTTCTTTCCTCCGCCGTTTGCCCTTACATCAGCCACCAGGGTGTGTGATTCCGTGAATCCTCTTGATTCGCCAAGGACCCTTATGCCTGCTTCGTGGAGCCCTGCTGCCAGTGTCCTGGCATTCTTTATTATCTGCTTTGCATAGGCTTCTCCGTACTCAAGCTCCTCAGCCATTGTTACACCAAGGGAAGCCATGGCGTTCAGGTGATGGTTGCTCAGAGTTCCAGGGAAGACCCCTCTCTGAATGGATTTCCACGTGTTTTCATCAGTATTTCCCAGTATGATGCCGTGCTGCGGCCCCGGCAGTGTCTTGTGTGTTGATCCTGTAATGACCTCTGCACCTTCCCGCAGTGGATCCTGGAATTGTTTTCCTGCAATAAGCCCAAGGACGTGGGCACCATCGTACCATACCTTAGCGCCAACCTCCTGGAAAGCATCCTGCATTTCTTTCATTGGCGCAGGGAAAAGAAACACGGACTGGCCGATAAGGCATACTTTTGGCTTTTCCCTGATGATAAGTTTCGAAGCCTCATCCGGAAGTATGGTCATTGTTTCCTGGTCATAGGGGTAGTTGACGATGTCCAGCCCTCTCAGGCCCACTGCCCCGAATCGGGCCGCGCTGATATGCCCCCCTCCTGACAGGTCCGGAGTTGCGATCTTGTCCCCGGGTTTAAGCAGCCCGTAAATTACGGATGTATTTGCATTGGTCCCTGATACAGGCCTAGGATCCGTCTGCTTGGATCTGAAAAGCTTGTTTCCAAGCTCCATGACCTTCTCCTCTATCTGGTCCACGTAAAAATTTCCCTGATAGTACCTGTGGTGTGGCAAACCCTCAGCATACCTGTATCCCAGATCCGTGATAAGCATCTCAAGGGCCAGCGGGCTCATGATATTTTCAGAAGCAATGAGCGGAATGCTTTCCCTAAAGAATCTGTTATGTTCCTTCGCCAGTTCCCTAAGCTTAAGGGCCTCATCCAGGTTACCAGTCATAAGGTAGAATCATTCCTGGTTATTTGTATATTCAGCTTAACATGGAAATGTCCCAAGAGGTGGAACCATATGATGCACCTACACTCTCTTCTACAGCGCGAAATACACTATCATATCATTGATATGGTTAAATACCGTTTGCGCCATATAATCACCACATGACCTAGATGATCCTCATAAATTACCATCTTCTGGCAATCTTCCCGCTGATTCTTTTCATGGTGGGGACAACAGTTCACTTCACGTCACAGAAAAGCCTAGCTGGAAGCCTGGACGAGGAATCAAAGGCAAAGCTCGATGACCAGTTTATGTTTGTCTTCAACCTTGAGACCATTCTGCTTGCGGTGATCAACGGGATCATACTGGGAGAACTATCCGGCTCGTTTGCAGCAGGAATGGGCTTTCTCATTGCGGGCCTGGGGCTTGGCATATTCACTATGTCGCTGCTGAGAAGCGGCTACAATGATCTGGCTGAATACATCATGGCCATAACAATGATGGTCTTTTTCTATGAGTTCATATATTTCCTCGCAGCCGGGAGCTACTTCATAATTTTCGGTTCTGTCATTATTGGATGGCAGATTGCAGTTATGTGGTACTTTGGAATAATCGGGGTTGCCATAGCAGGCTTCGTGCTTTACATACTCCTTATGAAACGGCTCAATCCTGATTATTAAGGGCCAGATTCTGTTTTCCGCTTCCAAGAAGCAGTTCAGCTTCTTCCAGTAAAGCAAGCCGGAGGCCAATCACAGCAAAAAGTTTGCTTTATTGGATCTTTGAGAAGAAATCCTTCATTCTGTCCATGGCCTCAGAAATGGTTTCCATGGACACGGAATAGGACAACCGGAGATGCCCTTCACCCTGGCTGCCAAATACGGAACCGGGCAGAACTGCAACGTTATGCTCCTTCAGAAGGGACGTTGCAATCTGGTAAGAACTCTTCCTGGAATCTAACGCAGGAAACATGTAGAATGCACCCTCCACTTTGTTTACATGCAAACCTTCAACTTCACTCAGCCTCCTGAGCGTGAATTCCCTTTTCTTCTCCAGGTCCTTCCTGAATTCTTCCACCTGGCCATCCATGGTGTCAAGCGCTATGGCGGAGGCATGCTGTATGAATGGGGGAAAGCATGTGAACGTCTGGTCCATGAAGCGCCCCATCCTCTTTACAAAATGCTCATCCGCAACAACATATCCTGCCCTCCATCCGGTCATTGCATAACTCTTGGAAAGGGTGAAGAGCGAAATCACATGTTCCGGTTTCTCCTCAAGTGAGCCCATGGAAACATGTTTTCCCTGATACAAGAGGTCTTCATAAGCTTCGTCTGAAATGATTTTCAGTGACTTTCCACGGCAAAGCTCCAGCAGAGACTTCAGTGATTCCTTACTGTACACCCTCCCAGTTGGGTTTGACGGTGTGTTTATGATGATGGCTTTGGTTCTCGGGGTTATCCTGGAAGCGATTGCATCAACATCAAGCCCATAATCCTCATCCAGGGTGTACGGAACCGGGTCAAGGCCAGCTAGTTCAGCAGGCTCTGTGTAAAAGTATCCCGGATTGGGAACGAGTACCTCTCCCCCATCCCTGTCCCTGAGGGCAACCAGGATTCCATAGATTGCCAGCTTGCTAGAAATGAATATGGTGTTCTTCTCCTGGCAAATGATCCCGTTCTTCCTCTTCACTTTCCTGACAACAGCTGCCCTGACCTCAGGAATGCCAAGGGAAGATGTGTAATGGGTCATGCCCCCCTTCATGCCTTCAAAAGCCGCTTCAGTTATTTCTCTGGGGGTGTCATATGACGGTTCCCCTATTGCCATCGAATATACCTTCTCGCCTTTGGAGGTCTTTCTCAGAACTTCGCCGACAATCTCGTAGGTTGGTGATTCAGGGAAATCGTAGAAGGGCATGGTGCAAGATTATGTGCCTGTATTAAAATTCTCACAGAATTGCTTTATGCATACAGTTTATTCACATTTCATGAGTGGCGAGGTCACACTGCGCAAGTCGGGCGGGATAGCTTTCCTGTCCCTCAGAAACCCCGGAAAATTCAATGCAATTTCATTTGCCATGCTTGACCAGCTTGTGAGCGAAGCAGAGAAAATAGAAGAAGATGGGGAGATCAGGGCAGTTCTCATCCATGGCATGGATGGGAATTTTTCATCCGGCGCAGACCTTGAAGACCTGGTGAAAATGGATACTTCATCAGCCCTTGCATTCCACAGGAAAATGAACATGCTTTCCCGCCAAATGAGGA
>JAMDCA010000004.1 GCA_023489435.1 Thermoplasmatota archaeon | reverse complement strand
TACACCATATACAGGTTATATTTTTGTGGTACAATGTTGCTCAGTAATTAGGCTGTTCTAACATAGGTGCGGGAAAAAGCCTTTAACATCGTGAGCGGGAAATCCCACATCCTTCAGGGGTGGGATGGGAGCGAACCAAAATTTATTAGGCGATTGCAGATAATCTCCTGTTCGCTGGCAGACATAAGTGAAAGTGGTCGGATCGCATATTGCTCCATGCGTGCCTGCATCCGTAAAGTCAGATGGCTGAGCATGGAGAACACAGTACCTTCGGGCCGAGGGGAATTCAAGCCTGTGGAGACTCCGCCAGCAGCCGTAGAAGCAGGAAGCCCATGGATTTATTCGTGGGAGGAGGTCACTAACCACTTCCTCCATTTTATTCAGGCATCTGGCAAAAAACAGGGAATCATTCTAGAATATGTGGCTGCAGGCTTTGTTCCACACACTTACTTAGTAATAAAAGAAATTAACCTTCCCTCTGGATCCTGAATGTTGAGCTTCTGTTTTTCGCCCATTCTTTCAACTTCATACTCCACATTCAATTTATGCAGCCCTTCCAGAATCTCATTGAGATTTCTCACAACAAAGGTCATTTCAAATGTCTTGCCGAAATTGTTTGGCATTTTTCCCAGGTCATCTTTGACCAATATCAACAATATATTGCCAAGATCAAAAGCCACAGAGAGCCCCGGTTCGTCCTCTAAAACTTTGAGGGAAAGCACGGCTTTGTAGAAACTCCTGACCTCATCATATTTCCTGACTTTCAGGGTTATTGTTCTTGGTTCCCAAAAGAGAGGCATATAGAATGTTCACAGTTATGCTTTATTAAAATCTTGCTAGAAAAGGAATTTCGTAAATTGATATGAAGCAACCAAAACTGAATTTCATGACTCTGTCAGGTCAATATACATCTTGATTTCACTATAATACCTGCCATTTCTCTTTATGGACTTGTCGAGTTTTCCATTCTCCCTGAATCCAACCTTCCTGTAAAGTTCATAAGCCTTCGTGTTGTTAGAAAAGACTTCAAGTGTGAGTATTTCAAAATGACCCTTGCATGCCTTGAACATTCCCTGGAGCAGAGCCTTTCCTATACCTTTCCCCCTGTATCCTTTAATTATTGCAATTCCCAGCATCCCAATATGGGCCACCTCAGATCCGGGGCGCTTGGAATGCACATCGCAAATTCCAACAACGTGTCCATCTTCTTCCGCGACAAGGCATATGGCATCTCCTCTGATGACTGCTTGGTAGAGGTTGCTGAACCATCCTATCTCATTCGGGTAATCAGGTTTCACCCAGTAAAAAATAAGCCCAAGGTCAGGGTTCTCATTTTCCATTTCATCATAATATGAGTAATAGTTTCTGATGATGTCATCCATATCTTCCCATCTGAGCTCCCTGATCATATTGAACAAAGGTGGAAAACCTGCGGGTATTTGAAGCATTCCTAACACAATATTCAGAAATACTTTACTGGGAGTTTCACGTATGATGAATTTCTATGTGAAATCATAGAGGTTCCGTGATGCTCTCCGAAATCTTTTCCAGCATCCCTTTGCATTGCCATTATGTTCCAGAACATGCAATGCTACTTTCCTTCATTTTAAATTTTTTTGCCAGGATATTCTAAATCTTGAAAAAACTTGAAATAGTGTGTCAGTGTTATTTTATGTATGCCAGAAGGGAGATGCAGTTATTGTTCTAAAATTGAGGAATGCACTGTTTGCGGTTCCAGCGTGGAATCTTTCAGACATGTTGGAGTCCGGGCCTCCGGCCAAAACCATTCTGCCATATGGCATTACGCTTATCCATGCGGCCACCGGAATGAGATTGAATCATCCAGGGTAGCTGGAGCACAGCCAGGGACCAAGCTTGCTGTTTATAATGGCGGACCCGTATGGAAGGACGGGTACCAATGGGTTAACATTTTCTGGGGAACATACTGGACAAACCAACCCTGGGTCCAATTCATAGATCGGGCTGTGGCGGATATAGAAAAGAACCAGAGCTATTCCGGAGGGCTAAAGCAATACAATGTTGGCATTGGTTCACTGAAGTCACATGTCATAATCCAGCAGGATCCGCCATCGACTGTGAGTAACCAGGATATTGGCGGCTCTATAGTTTCATGGATAAAGGCGGGGACAGTTCCAGATCTTGCCGGGAAAGGTGCTTACAATGTTTTCCTGCCGCCAGGAATAACTGCTACCCTTGGCCCTGATGCATCCTGTTCAGTGTTTTGCGATTACCACGACACCGGAAACGGAAGTAATGGCCCATTCTTCACCTGTGAGCCATATCCCTGCAACACCGGATGTAACCAGTGCACGTCCAGCGCATTCGATACCATGACACAGGGTTTATCTGAAGAAATGGTGGAACTCAAGACAGATATGAATCCCGGGACAGGCTGGGTTATAGGCAACGAGGAAATCTGCGATTATTGCGATGCCCACTTCGTGTGCAACAGGATCAGCACAGGGGAATACGTGAATGCCTGGTACAGCGATGCAGCAGGTGCATGCTGGAAACCCTGATAGGTGCCGGAATAAACTTAAAGTAATATTGCCCTTTACGTTGAACCTTTGAATGAGCACAAAAGAAATACTAGTTGCCCGGCATGGGGAGACTCAATGGAACAGGATGAGAAAATGGCAGGGCTTCTCCGATATTCCATTAAATGAGACTGGACAGTTGCAGGCCAGGCAACTGGGCATCTCACTTACTGGGGAAGGAATAGGCAAAATCTATTCCAGCGATCTCCAGAGGGCTTACACCACAGCAAAGATTGTTTCTGAAATAACACAAACCGGAAACGTTACGACAGACAGCCGGTTAAGGGAGAGGGGACTTGGAAAATTTGAGGGCCTGCTGTCTGTTGAAGTTGCCAGGTACTTCGGAATGCCAGATGAACAGGCACGAACACTTGAAACTGATGAATTAATAATAGAGAATGGCCCTGATGTGGAACCCTGGGAGAGCTTTACCAGGAGAGTCTGGAGTTTTCTGGAGGAGGTTGCTCTTGCAACTGAACATGATAAGATCCTTGTTGTGGCCCATGGTGGTGTCCTGCGTACCATCTCTTATACGCTGACTCACGAAGGTCTGGGCTTGCCGGAATACAGCAATACGCAGTTCATCCGCCTCAAAGTGGATGAAAAAAAATGGAAAATAGATTGAAATGAGGGGGGAATGGAAAATTATCCCTCCTCTTCAAAGATATCAGGCAAGCTGGTGGGAATTTTTTGTCTTCCACTTCTGCAGTCTTTCCTCGTAAGCATCGAAAATGGATGAAAGCCCTTTGCCGTAGTTCCAGTGAAAGTAGTCTACAGTCATTGTCAGTGGTTCTGCAATAATCTTGGTCCTGATGGAATACTTCACCTTTCCCTCCTGGCTGTACTTTGCCACGTGTATGTTGAATTTGCCATGCTTTATGCCTGTAATTCTCGAAAATCTCAGGAGAAACTTGCTTGTCATGCTGTATGTTATGTCATATATGTCCTGCTCGTCGGGTTCTACTCCTGACACAGAAATGAGAATTCCTTCCTTCTCCCTCTGGTCCAGTGCATCTATGATATCAGATACTCCAACGATGCCCTGAACGTGCATGTCCTGGTCCACTACGGGCACGATGTGCAACCTGCGGGCACTCATCATTTTGGCAGCATTGGTGATGTTGTCTTCAGGGAAAACCCACTGGGCATTGTCCATCAGGGAGGCACTCTTGATGACAACCTTGACCTTATCACCGGTTCTGTCTCCTGCCCCACCTTCCCTTCCGTGTATTTTTTCCTTGTGCCTCTTGAAGGTATCCGCAGCTATATCATCGAGCCTCAGAATTCCCGAAAGTTTTTCAACAGAATCCAGCACTGGAATTTCTGTTTCATCGAGGCCTCTCATCTTCATCGCTGCTTCATCTACGCTGTCATTCTCATGTACGAAAACTGGTTCAGTTGACATGATCTGCCTGTTCCTGAGTACCCTGCTCCCGAGAATCTCGTCAAGGTTGCGGATAATGTCGCTTCTGGAAACAATCCCTGTCAGTTTCTTCTTTTCAAGGACAGGGAATGCTGAAAGCCCCGTGTCCACTAGAAGCCGAATAACCTCCTCCAATTCCGTATCCGGTGTCAGTTCGGGTGTGCTTATGATATAATTCTGCGCTTTGGATGTCAGCTGCAGGCTTCTCCTCCTCATGATCTCCCTGTAGTTCAGCATGCCAACATATTTGTGCCCGTTTACCGCAGGCACCTGACTCACATCGATACCCCTCATCTTTTCCATAGCTTCAGAAATAGTAGCCTCGCGCGCGTCAATAATTACTGGCTCCCTTGTCATAATATCTTTAACTAACATATGGAACCCATCAAAATATGCAATCCTAGCATAAAAGGGCTCTTCCTGTCATCAGAAATAGCTAAATTTATTTATTCCTGAAAGAATGTTTTACTCATGAATTTTGGAATTGCCGGATTGGGAAATCATGCCATCAATAGGGTTATGCCAGTATTCAGGGAAGCAGGCCACTCTATTTCAGCGGTTTACAGCAGAAATATCGACAAGGCCAGGAAGGAGGGAATGAAGTACAACGCCAGGCCATTTGACGATCTCGATTCCTTCTTCGTTAACGGCGAATTCGAGGCAGTGTATATAGCTTCACCAAATTTCCTTCATTATGACCAAACAAAAATGGCACTTCAGAAGGGAAAGCATGTCCTGCTTGAGAAGCAGATGACCCTTAAGACGGAAGAAGCGGAGGAACTTGTGAAACTGGCAGAGGAAAACCACCTGACTCTGGCTATTGGATTCCACATGCGGTTTCATCCTGCCATCAGGGAAATCCAGAGGATACTGCAAGCAGGAGCGCTGGGTCAAGTTTCATATATCACAGGAATGTGGGCTTCGCTTTCTGCCAGAAGTTATGAGAACCCTGACAACAAATGGTGGAGAGAAGATGAAAAAGTGGGCGGAGGAGCGGTCATGGGAACGGGAGTCCATGTCATGGATACAATCAATTTCATTCTCGGGAAGCATCCAGATCGCCTTTCATCCTTCAGGAACCCGACAGGCAAAGTCATAGAACACACCGAGCACGTAACACTCCAGTATGGCCCCACAATAGTGGATATTATTGCGTCAAGGGAGATGAAGAGCCCCATGAACAATCTCACCGTATATGGTACGGAAGGGACACTTGTTGCAACCGGGGTGTTCTCCACTTCAGTGGAATCAGCACTTCTAAGGGATGGAAAGAAGATCAGGGATTTCAGGGGAGTCAATGTCTACAGAGAGGAGATAAAGGCATTCACCGACAAGGTGCAGGGCAGGGAAAGCCACATTGCAACCGGAAAGGATGGCGCTGAAGTTGTCAGGATTGTAAATCTTGCCTTTGAGGCTGACAGGGACTGCAGTGCATTCAGACTGTGAGTGCTGTTGAACCGCAGAGAAGCCCCCATTGTTGCAGGAACTGCTAAATTATTTACTAATAGTTCTGCGGGAATGACTAATAGAAAGCTATGTGCGCAGACTGCATGGAAAGGGGATGTGATTGCGATGAGTGCAGGACATACAGGTACGCCAGCATGTGCCCGCGGTGTGGATGCATACTGGAAATGCAGTGCTGTCTCGGATACTGATGATTTCCGTGATTCGGCCAGGAATTCGTGCACCTAATATATAAGGATGCGGTGACATAACAAACGGAGGGATTTTCCCGAAATGCCTGAAGAAAAGCCACAACTGAAACTCGTGACTGCTGTAGCAATATCATTAGTTGCGTTTCTGACGCTCATTTACATCTTTGTATCGGATTTTACGGAATACAACATGCCATATTCCATAGTTTACGGTTTTTATTTCTACACTGCAGTCCTTCTCATCATTTCAACGCTCATCGTCCTCATGCTCCGGGTTTATGACCTCAGGTTTCCAGCAGTCGATTCAAAACTGTGGAATTACACGAGGATAGCGTTTGGCTCACTCTGGGTTCTCGATGGAATCCTCCAGGGCCAGCCTGAGATGTCCTTCGGTTATGGGCCATTTATTCTGGTCCCCACTCTGCAGGCACTTCCGGCACTGCTCCAGCCCCTGGCGCAGCCAATCATAATGCTGTGGACCGCAAATGCCAGCCTGATGAACGCCCTCTCCGCTGTACTGCAGGTATTCCTTGGCATGGCATTTCTCACCCTCAAATCCAGGAGAACTGTTGCGCCTGTGGCTGCAATCTCTGTTGTCTGGTCAATTGCCATATGGATATTTGCAGAGAGCCTTGGGTCCCCTGGAATAGGCATGAGCATCCTCACAGGCCTTCCCGGAGCTGCACTGCTTTACGCAATAGCATCCACAATTCTCGTGGTGAAATTCAACCAGAGAAACGAATTGCGCATCTACAGGTATACCTTTGCCGCACTGTTCATCTTTTCAGCCTTTTTGCAGGCACTGCCCGCCAATGGATACTGGGTACCGGGAAGCATTGCTGCCGTGGCCGGGCCTTACTCATTCATTTACGAACCGCACCTGCTTTCATATGCGATATTCAGCACAGCGGTCATACTGTCCCATTATAATTCCGTCTGGAACATTCTTCTGGTGGTATCTCTCCTTGGGTTGGGTTTAACCTGGATGGTTAAGCCGAGAATTGCCTCATTTGCCAGCATACCTCTCACCGCCATAATCTGGTTTGTGGGACAGGATTTTGGAATATTTGGCGGCTATGGTACTGACCCAAATACAGGTTTGGTGTTAGTCCTCATGTCACTTTCAGTGTACCTGGCGTTGAGGTCCAGGAAACAGTGGGCCTCTTTGAATCCAGTTGGTTCCACCTGTGCGGCAGACCCATAAATTCATGTTCTATGCCTGTGTCCGGGATGGATATGGTCCACGAGGTCGAAAAGCAGCCTCAGGCCAAATACCATCAGTATAACACCCGCTACCATGAGGATAAAAGTAAGCAAGGAATTGAAGGTAGAGGCATAAGCGCCGGCAATGAACAGTTGAGCGCCAACTGTTAGTATGACCAATCCGACAATCATGACTATTATGTTGCCAAAGAAATCATTGCTGAATATTTCCATTTTGGAAAATAAACAAAATATCGGTTAAGGAGTTTTCGGGGGGCGGCATTCTATCCACGAAGTTGTTCATCAATCATGGTCAGAAACCACTAACCCTCTTGCAATCTCACCCAAGGCGTTTTCATCTGAACCATAGAATAGATGCCTGGTCTGTGTGTATTCCATAATGCCGTCCAGGCCGAGTTCCCTTCCGATGCCGCTTTCCTTGTAACCTCCACGTGGGGCGGCAGCAGATATCATGTGGTAGTCATTGATCCACACCGTCCCAGAGTCTATACGATTGGCCAAACCTGTTGCCCTGCTGGTGCTGTTGGACCAGATCCCTGCAGCCAATCCGTATTTGGACCCGTTGGCAATGTCGGCGGCTTCTCCGTCTGAGTGAAAGTCGGTTACGGTGAGGACCGGGCCGAATATCTCCTCCCGGGCGATATCCATGGTGCTGCTGACATCGGAAAATACTGTGGGAGGGAAGTAGAAGCCCCCTTCGGGGACTCCGGTTCCAAGGTTATGTGAAAAGAATAATTTTGCGCCTTCTTCCAAGCCCCTGTTGTACAGTTCCTCTATCTTTCTTCTCTGCTCCCTCGTGGTGATGGCCCCTATGTCCGTTTCCATATCAAGGGGGTTCCCCGGCTTCATTCTCTCCATATAGAACTTGATCCTGCTGAGCAACCTCTCCTTTATGTCATCATGAACCAGAAGCCTGCTGCCACTCTCACATAGCTGGCCGGAGTGAAGGAATATGCCGAAGAGAACACCCTTGGCAGCCTTGTCCAAATCAGCATCACTGAGCACGATATTGGGGGATTTCCCTCCCAGTTCCATGAGAATTTTCTTCAGAGTGCCTCCCGCTTCCCTGGAGACCCTTTTGCCGGTAGCGGTGGAACCTGTAAAACTCAAGACTTTTATTTTCTCGCTTCTGGACAGGGTAGTTCCCACTACTGAACCTTCACCGGTCACAACGTTGAGCACTCCTGGAGGCAGTCCCGCTGCGCTCAGGTCCTTCGCAAGTTCAAATGCAGTTGCGGGGGTAAAATGGCTTGGCTTAAGCACAACCGTGTTACCGGTCAGAAGGGCAGGCATGATTTTCCAGACAGCCATGAGAAGAGGGACATTCCATGGCGCGACCCCTCCTACAACCCCAAATGGCCTGTACTGCACTATGCCTTTTGTTCCAGGGTATTCAGGGTGTTCAATGGTCCTGGATTCAACAAATTCCGTGGTGGTGGCAAAGTACCTTATGTGCTCTATGGCAATCGTTACATCCATGAATGTGCTCTGCCTGAGAGTTCTTCCAGTGTTTGCGCTTTCAAGCCACGCATACCTGTCTGCTTTTTCCTCAACGATACTGAGGAGCTTTGAAAGGATCTCCTGCCTCTGGTTCAGGGTTGTCATGGACCACTTTCTGAATGCGGACTCAGCGCTGTCTATTGCTGCCTTTGTTTTCTCCTCATCAGCCAGGTATAACTTCCCGAATTCTGATCCATCAATGGGTGACAGCAGAGTGGTTTCCTCTCCGTCTTTGTCTATTTTTCCATCAATATAGTTTCCAAAAATTTCCAAGGTTTTAACCATCAAATTACCTTCTCAAACATTTCACGGAGTTCCGCGGACGAAGCCTCTCTAGGGTTTGTAACGCCACCTGTGGATTCCTCAGCCAGGGCAACAAGGGTATCCATTTTCTCCATGTAACTCTGTCTGTCAATTCCGCAATCCTTCACGTTCAGGGGCTGGCCAACAGATTTGAAGAAAGCTCTCAGGGAATCTGCCAGATTTCCCCTCCGGAATTCATGGGGCATCTTCATCATCAGGCTGTTGTAACTCTCCTTTGCCTCTGGCTCACTGAATTCAACAACCTGTGGAAGATACAAAGCAACAGTTATTCCATGGGGAATCCTGAAATGGGCCCCCAGTGAATGCCCCATTGCATGCGCTAGACCGACCTGTGCATTTGAAAAGGCAATCCCGGCCATTGATGCACCTATATGCACCTCTTCCCTGGCCTTCCTGTTATCCGGGTCCTTCAGTACCAGCGGAAGGTTAGTGGTTATGAGCTCAATGGCTTTCTCAGCAAAAATATCAGAATAGTAGTTGCGCCACTGGCTGCTTCTGGCTTCCACTGCATGCGTTATGGCATCCACGGCCGTGTTTCTCGTAATGCCCGGTGGAAGCTTCAGTACCAGTGCAGGATCAAGTATGGCGTGATCTGCTATGATCTCGGTTGAGGCAAGTTCATTCTTCCTTGAGTGGTCCTCGTCACTGAGAACAGCAGCCCACGTGCACTCAGAACCAGTTCCGCTTGTGGTGGGAATCAGGATTAGCCGCGCCTTGTTCCTCAGGTTAAGCTTTACCAGTGGAGTAATATCATAAATATCTATGTCAGGCCGTTCATAAAGAGTGAAAATGGCCTTTGCAGCATCCATGCTTGAACCTCCACCTAGTCCTATGATAAGGTCAGGTGCAAATTCTCCAACAGCTGTCGCTCTTTGCTTTATATCTGCAAGGGTAGGTTCCTCGGGGATGTCGGAAACCACAATATTTTCAGAATTTTCTGGCAATTCCTTGAGTACCAGGGACACCAGTCCGGCCCTTTTTATGTTCTCATCCGTGATGATTGCAATTCTCCTGAAGTCAATGTTATTCAGGAAAGACAGTGCCTCTTCACCGAAAACAATGGATGGTGCCCTGAAGAACCACATCAGTTCATCACTCTGTGTTTACGCTGGAAGCAGTGCTTACCATTTCCTTTGCAGCTTTTGTGAACTTCATGATCTTCATCATTGAGCCCTCAAGTTTGAATTTGCCTGTGAGGATCCCCTGGATCGGGTCTATTTCCTTGTTGATGAGCCTGACCCAGTTGGAGTACTTTCCAATGTACTTGAATTCTGACTGGGGAATATCCTTTGAGTCAACTGTGAATTTTGAACCCCTGCATTCCCCATGGTGAAGATCAAGATACAGGAAAGCGTCATTTTCAAGCCCCTCATCGCTTTTGATGACGAAAGTGATGTCACCTTCCCAGTTCTTCCCTGCATCCTTGTAAGCTGCATTGCCGTTCAGTTTCTCTACATATTCAGAAGCCCATTCTTCAGTGGGAAATTTTGGCATGGTGAACCAACTGATAACCGTAGATAAATTTTCCTGAACCACAGCGACTCAGGGATTTTCCGGGAAAAATCAGAAATTTTCTGGCGTCAGTTCTTCGTATGCGGTGATTTTCAAGCCCTTTAAGCCTGTTTCATCAGTGGTTCTGAAAATCGTTTCAAGAAGCTGGTCTGCTATAAAGCTTGGAACAAAGAAATGGTTCAAAACCTCTGTCTCCGTAAATTGTCCGATAAGCGAAGCAACAGGTATTTTCTCCCTTCTCACCTCACTCATAAGTTTCCTCATGTAAGGGGTTGAAAACATGGTTTCATGGATACCTTCCTGCGAATCAACAGTTATGGCATTGCCGGAGATCTTTGAGGAATAAATCACCGATTCATATTCTGTCTCCATGCCGCCAGAGTAAAGTTTTGCCTCAGCCATGGGACTGGCGTCCAGCACTTCCTTTGGAAGATAGCCGGGTTCCGGTGTGTATGAAAATGAAACGTTGGTTATTGAAATTCTTGAGATTATTCCCCTTAGGGTGTCCTCCAGGCCGGGAGAGGGGGAGAGTTTTGAGATGTGTATCCTGTTCTTTGCTTCGGTTATTCTCCTCATTATTTCGCTCACTTTCTGCAGGGATGAATGGTGAAACCTGAAATCGGCGTACACCCACCCTTCTTTAAGGTAGAAACCGCCCGGCACCACTGAGGGAATTTTCGTAATGTCCCTGAAAATCTGGAATTCGAACATCAGCTCCTCAGCCTTGAAGTTGAGGATATCAAACTTTCCCTTTGAGGTCTGGGTAAATTTGCCAAAAGAAGGGTCAAATTTCTTCCTGAGTTCTTCCCCAAGATAAAGGCTTATTTCCGCCGAATCATCGTTGAGCGTTGCATAGAGCGGGATGGGTTCTTCTATTTTAGCAAAAAAGAGGCCCATTTCCTGGCTTAAACTCAATGATATGCGTATATGAAAGTCCAATTTGTCGCTGATCAGCCCAATGCCCTTCATGACCGGAATTATGTTATTGCCATTCATACTTAAATTTTTGTTAGGCAAAAACGAAATTTTCCTTTTGTTTCAGGGATTCTCTGAACAAATAAATTCTGGTTTTTCTTTCATGGGAACGTTATTGCAACATAAATTCTGAATTTTTATAATAAATATCAATAAATTCTATGCATAATTGCGCTAAAAGAACATATAAATATTGAATGAATCATTATATTTTGTGAAGATTTTAATCATTTTGCCCCCATTTTTCCCCGCCACAAGTGTTGAAGCAACTATTAAGCAGATCCTCCCTGATGCAGAGATAACCACAAATACAGATTTTGGGCAGAGCAATGCCGAAGTTCTTGTGGCCACAACATTCACTAAAGTGGATGAACAACTGGTTTCGAAGTTCCCAAACCTGAAATTTGTACAGATCGCAAGCACAGGTTACGACAATGTGGATGCAGAAACTCTGAGAAAAAGGGGAGTGAAGCTTTCCAACATTCCCACCGCAAACAAGGAAAGTGTGGCGGAGCATGTAATCGCCGTTGCGCTTGCTCAACTGAAGAACCTCCTTTACTTCCACAACGAAATAGTAAACGGCAACTGGCCTTTCCTGACAAATTCCACAGAGCTTATGGGGAAGACATTTGGAATAATAGGCATGGGTGCCATTGGAAAAAGGCTGGCTGAAAGGCTCCTATATTTCGGCGTCAATACAATCTATTCTGATCCGGTAAGAATTCCAGAGGAAGAGGAGGAGAACCTTGGAGTGTCTTATGCTCCAATGGATGAACTCCTGCACAGGTCAGACATTGTTTCGCTGCATGTGCCTCTCACAAAAGAAACGGACAGATTCATCGGCGAAAAGGAGTTCAATCTCATGAAGGATGCTGCAATCTTCATTAACACCTCCAGGGGAGAGGTTGTGGATGAACCGGCTCTTATCAAGGCAATCAAGTCAAAAGGTGTCAGGGCGTGCATAGACGTCTATTCTCAGGAGCCCCCTGATCCCGGGAGTGAGCTTTTCAAGGTTCCAAATGTTATTTTTTCACCTCATATTGCTGGTGTTACTGTAGAGAGCCAGCAACGCTTCATCGCAGATACAATTTCCAATGTGCTCAAATATGTCCAGGGTCTCGAACCGTCTTATCAGGTGCTTTGATGAAAGGCTTTGAGATTTTCAACAGGACTATGAAAGATCTTGGCATAAGCAAAATATTCGGCAACCCGGGATCAACTGAAATTCCAATGCTCAGGGGGACTTCAGATTACATACTCACCCTCCATGATTCTATTTCCGTTGGAATGGCTGATGGCTACGCACAATATTCTGGAAAGCCCTCACTTGTTAATCTTCACACTCTCCCGGGAGTTGCGAATTCAATGGCTTTCATTCACACAGCCAGGATGAACAGGTCCCCTGTGATCATAACTTCCGGCCAGCAGGACAGCAGGCATGTTTTCTATGAGCCTCTATTGTGGCATGATCTCAAAAGCCTGGTGGGCTCTGCAGTTAAATATTCATATGAAGTCAGGGGCTCAGAAGATATTGAGCGGGCAATGAAGAGAGCATACTCCATTAGTCTCTCACCACCATCTGGCCCGGTTTTCCTGTCGTTTCCCATGGAGGTCATGGACCAGGAAAGCCAGTATATGGGACTTGATTATTCCACCCCAAATGTCCAGCTGTTGAATTCTGGTGAAGTTGAAAGAATCTCTGAACTAATCAGCAATGCAAAGAACCCAGCATTTGTTGCTGGCTCTGAACTGGACCAGTATGATGGAATCGTGGCGCTGGAGCAACTTGCCGGGCACCTGGGGGTTCCGGTATTCTCAGAGCCCCTTGCCAGCAGGGCCACATTCAACAGCATCAGCGAAAATTTTGCCGGTGAGCTGCCCCCTGCCACAACTGCAATAAACATGGCACTTCTGCCTTATGATCTCATAGTGAATTTCGGAGGTGAATTCACATTGTATCCTTACCTTCCTTCACCACTGCTGCCCGGCAAGAAAATTGTTTCCGTTGGAATGTCCCCTTCATTCAAACAGGGCGATTACGTGATCAGCAACCCAAAGCTGTTTTTGCAGGCGCTTTTTCATAAGGCCAATGGGAAATGGGGCTTCCGCAAACCTGAAGATCAGGGAAACGCAGGGCTTATTGCGCGCGAAAAGAAGGTAATGGGGGTCAACTATGTCCTTCAGAAGGCCAGAAAACTCTTCGCCGGGTATACAATTGTGGATGAGGCAATCTCCTCATCTCTGCTGGTCAGGAAGAACATGGGATACAGCCAGAATTCATATTTCACAGCCAAGAGCGGGCAGCTCGGCTGGGGGCTTCCGGCAGCTGCAGGCATTTCCATGCTCAAGGACAAGGTTCTGGAGATCGTGGGGGACGGATCGCTCATGTACACAGTCCAAACGCTCTGGACAATATCAAAGTACAAACTTCCCGTAAAGATACTTGTCTTGAATAACGGAGGCTACACAATCCTGAAAAGTTTCTCCGCCAGTTTCTATCCCGGAGTGGAGAATTCTGAATTCCTCAGTTTCTCTTACAACATTATTGAGGTGGCAAAATCCCTGGGAATAGAATCAAGGGTGGCCGATCCGGAGCTAAAGGAAATGGAATGGCTTGCCCGGGGGAATGAGGCAAAACTCCTGGTGGCAAATGTCCCCAAGACTGTTCCCCGGCTGTTCATTTAAGTGGGACGGGGTTTCGGCTTTCCAAGCAGGAACAACATTATAACTGCCAGGCCAAGAACAGCACATAATGTTTCCAGTGAGACAAGGATGTTGGGCAGGTAAGCCTGCCCGAAATCTAAATAGATAAGTGCCATTGCAAGAAATATTACTACATTCAGCAGGGTGAAGACTAACACAGATATTCCTGCTGCAACCAACTTCCTCTTATCAGACCGGAAATATTGGAAGAGTGCTGAAAAGAAGAGCGCAAAGCTCTGCGAGGCAAAAGCACCAATTATTAGATCTCTGTTATCGGTGATTCCAGTCATCCTGTATGCAAATGCAAGCACTACCGCAAGCACTGCTGACGCAACCAGCCCATAAAGCACCGGCCTTCTTGTAAACAGCCCCACAGCAGTTCCGGCACTTGAGAATAAAAGGGCTCCAATCGCATATCCTATCAGAATATCAGGAATCTGGGTCTGATAGCCAACATAGTCAAGAACGGGAAGGAAGTAAAGCAACACTGTTGCAACTGACGTCGCAAATAGTGAAAAAAGCACAGTGAGAACCAATCTTGTCAACGTGCTCCTCATTGCTTTCTCCTCCTTGCAAGGTGGAATATCCCTGAAGCAATGCCCACATCAGCTACAGCCAGTGCCAGAATGGCATAACTGGAAGTGAAGAACGGGTAATATGCATAATTGGAGGTATTGTAATAGGAAGTGGAAACCTGTGAGAGATTGAAGTCTGAACTTCCTGTCCTGTTATAACCCAACTGGTTAAACGGTATCTGCGGCTTCATCTGGAACATGCCTGCAACAGAATGGGGAATCTTGCCCAATGTGAAATAGGCGCTTGTGGGAATGCTCACGACTGAGCTGTTGGAGAAATTGACGGGTGGCCGGATAGCGTTTCCCCAGGCATAATTGTGGTTGAAGTTGAACATGTCCAGGGGAAGATTGCTCAAGGAAACAAACCTGTTCAGTGCCGGAAGATTCCAGTTGTAGTCTATGAAACCAAGCATCGAGGCATGGTTCATCTCTGTGCTGGAAATGTAGTTCTCTTTTGCATAAGGTGAAATAAGAATCATGGGTATTCTCTGGCCGAGCTGGTGCCCTCCAAGCACCGGAGGCGGAACCTGGTCATACATTCCTCCGCCCTCATCAAAGGTCAGGAATATGGCAGTGCTGTTCCATTCCGGGCTGTGCATAATCTGTTCAATGGTGTAGAGCAGCCAGAGTTCACCCTTCAGCACATTCTCAGGTGAACCCATATCGTAGCCGTTGGCGCCCCCTCCAATTGGCATCAGGTAGGAGACAGATGGTGTGGTGTTGTTATGCAGGCTTCCGTAAAAGGAACTCCAGCTATGCAGGTGGCTCTGGTATTGCTGTATTCCGCCGATGAAATCAAGGATAGGGGAGCCCTGTGAAATATTTGCCACATAGTATGACCATGGAAGCCCATGGTTCTGGAGTTCACCGAATATGGTCTGGTTGAATGGAATGTATGGGGGCGGACCGTAATCATTGATGACAGGTGAAAAGCCAGCCAGGTTGGTTAACCGGTTGGGGCTTGTTTCAGAAAGGACACTTGCAAAATAGTTGTCTGCAAGGGCATATTGCTCAGCAAGGTCCCAGAGGGGAGCCAGCTGTGCTGCAGTGTAATATTCCATGGAATTGGGGCCTGAGTAATTCAGGAAGCCATTCATTTTCCCGTGGTTAATGTCACCGTGGTATGCAATGTACCCTTCCACAGGATTCCCGTTTGTGTAAGTTCCATTGGGAACAGCCTTGAGTTGGTTAAGGACTGCCGGGTTGTTCAGGGAAAGGAGGTTCAGAGGAACTGTGAGGTTCTCAGGATTTCCTCCACTAAGGCCGTTGACGAATGGATATACGCCGAACATGCTGTCAAAGGCACGGTTTTCCATAATGATTTCAACCACGTGCTTTATTGGCGTTTTTGTGGCAGCGGAACCCGAAGCATAAGGGGAGTAATGGGGCGATGAGCCTGAAGAAACCGGGACAAAAGCCATAGCAAATAAAATAATGGCGAAGATGGCAGGTAAAAGTTTACCCATACAGGTAAGAATTGACTTAGATGTACAAATTATTTTTGTCTGTCAATTTATAAGCCTGATGGCGTTATTTTCAACACCAACTTCAACAGGAAGCTCCCCAAAGTCCTCACCGTCAATTTCAACGGGCGCTTTCCCTTCCAACTTCAAGCTTGAACTGCGCATAGAGGAAACAACTGGATCATTGATGTGGCGCCCATCCTTCAGTTTTCTCAGTTTGGTGAGGAGCTGGAGCTTTCCGGCACCTTTTACAATGTGGACATCCAGAAGGCCATCATCCAGATCTGCATTTGGGGCGGCAAGCATTCCTCCTCCAAAATACCTGCCGTTGGCAATGATTATCTCTGCCACTTTCATGGATTCAGAACCGTTTTCGTGTGTAATGCTTATTTCATATGGCCTGTAGGATGGTATAGTTGCAAGCACTGCCGAAGTGAAGGATCGGCCATCGTGGCTTTTCCTCCTTGAATTGACCCTTTTCATTACCTGGGCTCCAAAACCAACTTCGAGAATGTTAAGGAAATATCTGGTCTCGCCATTCCTTGTTATCTTTCCAAGGTCTATGCTCCGGCTTGTGTTATTGTTCATTGCCTCGACAACAGACGGGATATCCCTGATATTAGTGGACTTGACAAAATCAGAACCCGTTCCGGCGGAAATGGGCACAAGGATGATTGGGCTCTTTGCAATGGCCTGCACTATCTCGTTAAGGGTGCCATCGCCGCCAATGCATACCAGGTGGGTGAAACCGTTTTCCAGGGCAGCCTTTGCCAGTTCTGTTGCGTTGCCGGGGCCAGAAGTGAGATGGAACTCAAGGTCAAACTTTTCGAATTCTTTGAGTACTGATCTGTAGATTTCCCCGGCATACCCTCCTCCTGCAATGGGATTGACAATAGCAAATATCTTCATCCTTTCAGCATACCTGCCTTTTGTACCTGCTCCCTGACCACAGGCTCAATTGATTTTCCCATATCAAGTGTATAAATTCTTGCAGCTTCCCTTCTTCTCATGATGTCTTCAGTGTAAACGGGGCATTCGTGGTATATTTCATATTCAATCCTTTCTGGAAGGCTCAAATCAGGGCGCCTGTATTCAATAACTGGCAGCCCTTTCACTTTTAACTTCATTCCAAGCATTTCTGAAACTTTCAGTGCCGTATCCTGGGAGGCTGTTCTGTAGTTTGTTATCTTCCCCCCAAGGATGCTCAGCACATTTCCCCTCATGCGCACTTCAAAATCCCTTGTCACTGAACCGGGATCATTTCCCTCCCCAAAGAGGGGGCGGATGCCACAGAATGAAGTGATAACGTCCTCCTTCCTCAGCGCCGGGAACAGGTGCGAAACGCTCTTCACAATATAATCCACATCCTCATCTGTAATGTTAAAATCATCAGGTTCATTTGTAAACGTGTCTGTTGTTCCAATGTGCACCACTTCTCCCCGAGGTATAATGAACATCTGCCGTTTGTCGATATATGTCCTGAAGGCGATGGCATTCTTTACAGGTATCTTGTCCGCAGGCACCACCAGGTGTATGCCTTTGCTGAGTTTCAGCCCGTGCTCGAGCTTCAGGTTAAGCTTGCTTGAAATCTCGCCAGCCCACGGCCCGGCAGCATTGATTATCACTTCCGGTTCAACAGAGAACTTTTTCCCGGTGGTGTGATCCAGAAGGGTTACTTCGCTCCCCGAGTCCCTGGTGCTGAAATCCACAGCTTCGACATAGTTCAGGCAGACGGCCCCATGCATCTTTGCAGTTACTATGTTGGAAATAACCAGCAGGGAATCATCCGTGTAAGAGTCATTGTAGACGAAGTATCCCTTGACTGATTCAGGGTAGAGCCCGTGGTTCTCCCTGAACCGGGGAATGGAGAATTTTCCAGAAAGGAGGTTATAGAGATATAAACCAAATCTCAGGGTGCCTTTCCTCCAGGAATACTGGTCAACCAGAATGTGGAAATCCATGGGTTTGACAATTTCCGTATTCGCGGTGAGATAGTTACGCTCCTTGAGCAGGCTCCTTACCTCCATTATTTCTCCCTGTGCAAGGTATCTGAGCCCCCCATGGATAAGCTTCGAAGATCCTGAGCTAGTTCCAGAGGCGAAATCGCCCTTTTCTGCCAGGACTACTTTAAGCCCATTTGCAGCTAGTATATTCGCAGCTCCAGCACCGGTAATGCCGCCACCAACAATTAACACGTCACATGGGTTTCCCTTGATTTTTTCAATGTCCGAAGTCCTTGTTTTGTATGAAAATTCAAAATCCATTTACCTTTCTCCCCCAAGAAGCGGGTCGGAATAGCTCTCCTGTGCTTTGAGCAGCAATGAATCCATGTAAGGTAAAAAAAATCTTCCCTTGCCATGGTGATGGGTCGCAGAACCCCCGTTTGCCATGAATGACCTGATAAGCACGTCACGCAATTCCTGAAGCAGTTCCAGTTCACTTTCTCCCCTGATTATGAAAGTGAAATAGATGCATGCCCCTTCACGATAAAGATGGGACAGGTGTGCCATGATTTCACCCTGAAATCCTTTCGCCTGCCTGAAAGAGTAGAATGCCTTCCTGGTTTCAGCATACACGGCCCAAATATTTTCCCATGTGGCAGAAGTCTCAAGGGTATCCGGAACCAGTCCAGACTTCCAGAGAATGTTTGCAATGCCTGGCCGTGAATACCTGCCATTTTCCCATGACTTTGCCGGCCCTGAGCCTGTGGAGATTGAATTCTTTCTGACCGGAAGCACTGCGCGGTTGTTGTTCACAATTACCAGTAGCGAGCCTTTGGAGTGCCTCCTCAATTTAAGGTATCCTCTGAATAGTTTCAGTGCTGCGGAATCACCAGCCCCCATCAGGGCGAACTCAGTTTCCTTTTCATCAGAAAGCCTTGCCACAACAGGGAAAATTTTCATCCTGCTGAGAGAGGTAATTCCGTCATAGAATGAATTGTATATTCTGGAATTGTAGTATCTGCCATCAGGCAGAGGGAATGTCTTCATGGCAACTTCTGTTATGAGGCCGTTCCTGCCATCGCTGCCAAGGGCAAGGTCTCTGGGCTGTATGCCAACGGATTCCCTGGGAACCAGGTCATCCTGCAGGATCCCGCCTGAGGTTTCCATCTTTACCCCAAGAGTCAGGTTCTCCATTCCGCCATAATAGTTTGACTCCTGCCCTGTTGCTTTTGTGGCGACCCATCCTCCTATTGTTGAATGAATGAAAGATTCCGGGAAGTTTCCCAGTGTCAATCTGTTACTATTGGCAGCCCTTTCCGCTTCCGCCCCCCTGAGGCCGGAGCCAACAATTGCAAAGTGGTTTTTTGCAATGAATTTCCTGAAGTTCCTGGTATCAATGCTCACGGTCTTTTCCTTTCCGGAGAGGAGAAGGGAGCCTGAAACAGAGGTTCCACCACCATAAATGGTTGCCCTGAATCCGTGTTGGAGCAGATCATAAAGAATCTGCTGGGCACGCTCCTCTTTGGGAAACACAACTGCATCCACTATTCTTGTGATCCTGCCGTGCTTTGCCATGAGGATTTCCGGTGAAGATTTTCCAAGGGAATGCCTGTACCTTTCCTCCGGTGAGAAATCCACTTCTTCAGGCCCAAGAAATGAAAGAAGCTCTGCTTTTAATTCATCCGGTGTGTCAGGGAATTCCGCATCAGCCATTCCATCCCAGCTCTCTGATAGATTCCAGGAGAATTTTTTTGAGATGTATTCAACCTCATTCCTGAATCCCTCCATCTCACCCTGCCCATAAAGGACCGGCACCTTCATGATATATTATATGCCTTCGATTGTATTAAATTGATTATCTTTGTGCCAGTGGAATGAGTGAAAGTTCACTGCTCCTTCCAGCTGAATTTCAGTACAGTCAGTGCAAAGATCACCGCTGCAACTGCAATACTGACCACGAGATCAAGCAAGGCAGATCTGTAATTGGAGTAAATTGTCACCGAGTTCAGGCCGTCAATAATATAGTACAGTGGGAGCACGTGCGCCACTGACTGCAGCCACCCTGGCATTATGGCTATGGGGAAGAATGTCCCGGAGAGAAACATCATGGGGAAGGTAATGATGTTGCCAATCACTGATGCACTCTCCTCCGATCGGGAGATAGATCCTGCCAGTACACCTAGGGAAGTGAACATGAACACCCCGACCACGAGGAATGGGATCATATACAGGGAAAGTGACAGGGATGAATGGAACAGCAAAACTCCAACTGTTATGATCATGATTGCTGAGAGTGCAGAAATTATGAGGTACCAGATGAACTTGGACAGGAACCACTCAGATTTTGTAAGGGGCGTCAGCGAGAGCTGCCTGAATATTTTATCTTTCTTGTATGAACTCACGATATATGTCATGGAAAACATCGGGGAAGTCAGAATGACCAGCCCAATAAGCCCCGGGATGAGAAAATCAATGTAATTGGCAGCATGCGTCGTTACAGACGCACTCACAAGTGCAATGGTCTGGTTTTTCTGTGCAAAATGGCTGTTGAAAAGCTGCACTGTTACTGAAATGGCTTGCTGGGCCACTGAACTTGTGGACACGGCGGGATTGTTGTAGTATATCAGGTTCACTTGTTTACCTTGCAGATAAGATGAGGTAAAGTTTGCAGGTATCACAAGGGCAGCGGTTATGGAATGCTGTGAAATGTATGTCTGAATATTCACATTGTCGGGTATCATGGTAATATCCACAAAATGAGTGGAATTTAGCGTATTGATGAAGGTGTTGGACATGTTTCCGGAGGAGTCCATGTTCTGGACATACAATGGAACCGCACTGGAGGAACTCCCCGAAAAAATCGAACCAAAAAGGAGCATAAGGATAAGCGGGAATATGAAGACAAAGAAGATGGCCGTGGTGCTCCGCATATAATTTCTTGAATACACTTTCAGGTCTGCTATGATATTTTTCAGCTTCATTGAGACTCCTCCTGTTCAGAGATCAGATCGACAAAAATGTCCTCAAGCGTATCCTCATTCAATGAGAAACTGGTAAGCTCTATATTGTTCCTGTCTGCAAATTCGAGTACTCTTAGCACGTCCTGGTTGCTGTGCACACTCACATTTATGCTTTCCCCTGACCTGGAGCAGTCCAGCTTCAGCTCTTCTTTAAGGTACGCGTAAAGTGAATCACTGTACTGCAGAACCAGCTTCCTTCCCTTGCCCATTTTCTTGATAATGTCTGAGGGGCTCCCCTCAATGATGATTTTGCCGTGGTCCATTATGGCCACGCGATCTGCCAGCATCTGGGCCTCTTCAAGGTAATGGGTTGTCAGGATCACTGTTCTGCCTTCCTTTTTCAGTTTCCTTATGAGTTCCCAGATTTTTCTCCTTGCCTTGGGATCCAGGCCGGTCGTGGGCTCATCCAGGAAGACAAGTTCAGGGTCATTCACAAGTGCCAGGCATATGCCAACTTTCTGCTTCTGCCCGCCAGACAGGTTCTGGAAATAGACGTCTTCGACCTCAGTGAGTTCGACTAGGTCAAGAAGCTGGCCTGATTTGTCAGGTACACCAAAGAGAGTGCAGTAATATCTTATGGCCTCCTTCGGGGTGATGCGCTCAATGAAACGGAAATCCTGCGGCATTATTCCAACTCGGTTGCGCAGCTTGGATGCAGAGACCCATGGCTCCTCATCAAAAACGGTTATGGCGCCACTGTCTGGTTTCCTTATGCCTTCAAGCATTTCCACAGTCGTGGTCTTTCCTGCGCCGTTGGGGCCAAGGAAGCTGTACACTTCACCCTTGAGAACCTCAAAGGAAATCCCATTGACGGCTTTGATTGAACCGTAGCTTTTGTGCACTTCGCTGGCGGAAATCGCAGGCTCTGGTTTCATCGACCTGTAAAGCTTTTGTTCGATATACCTTTTCGCCTTAGAGGTTCTTTACGCTTTTCAATTGTGGCGTTTCCCTGGGTTTTCCGTATATTACCATTTCAAGGTTCATTCTCACTTCAAATTCATCCAGGAAGGAATCCATGCTTCGCTTGAGACTCTCTATCCTCTGGGTTACGATTTCCTTGACAGTAGGTATATCTGAAGGAACAAATACTGAAATTCTCCCTCCCTTTTCCAGGGAAGACATCTCCTTGGAAATGAGGCCAAGAGAATCAAGCTTCTGGAGATTCCGGAAAACAGTGCTTCTGTCCCGGGACACCAGATCCGCTATTTCATCCAGCGTCGCTCTTCCGCCGTCCAGAAGAGAGTAAAAGATCCTGACTTCAAGTTCGTTCAGGTCCAGGAAACAGGAGAGAAGATCTGAGCACTTGGCTTTGCTTCTGATGAGGGATGAAAATGATACCATATTACAGTAATGCAAAGGTAGTATATCGATATTGTGGTAAATTGGCAATATCGAAAAATATTAAATATAGACTGAAATACAGTGTAGTGTCCTTAAGAAAGGACACAAAACTTAGAGGTTAATTGTATGGAAGACGGAAACATAGATCAAATAAGGGAAAAAGTATTACACAGCATGATGAGTGAACACAACACTTCAAAAGTCGAAAGCAAAAAGCCTATGGAACTCACCGATCAGAATTTCACCGAGGAAGTCCAGAAAGCCGACCTGATGGTTGTTGACTTCTGGGCAGCATGGTGCGGGCCATGCCAGTACGTATCCCCAATCATTGAGGAACTGGCATCCGATTTTGCAGGGAAAGTCTCATTCGGAAAGCTAAACGTGGATGAGAACCCCATGGTTTCACAGAAATTCATGATCAGGAGCATCCCGACCATAATGTTCTTCAAAAACGGAAGAATGGTTGATTCCCAGATTGGTGCCGTGCCAAAGCCCTTCCTGGAACAGAAGATTCAGAAGCACATGGCCCTGTAAGGGAAAAGGTGTGAGAATTGCCCCAGGATAAATACGACTGCATAGTCATAGGTGCTGCCTCGGCAGGATTGACTGCCGCGCTGTACCTTGCAAGGCAGTCGGCAAGCACCCTAGTAATTTCAAAGGATATTGGCGGCCAGGCTCTTCTTACAGATGACATAGAGAACTATCCCGGCTACAACCAGATCAGCGGCTTCGAGCTAATGAACAAGTTCCAGCAGCAGGCTGCTGCATATGGGGCAAAATTCGTTTATGACGAGGTCACCGAGGTCAGAAAGCTTGAAAATGGCAATTTTTCGGTAAAAATAAGGGACCAGGAATACATATCCACAGCCCTCATACTTGCATTTGGCAAGACACCCAGAAACCTTGACGTTCCGGGAGAGGAGACCTTCAGGGGAAGAGGTGTTTCCTACTGTGCAGTCTGCGATGGGCCACTTTACAAGAAAGTGCCTATTGCTGTTGTTGGCATAGGTGAGCACGTTCTTCAGGCTGCGGTTTACCTCTCAGGCCTTGCATCTAAGCTCTATGTTGTATACAAGGGTTCCAGGATAAGCCAGGATGATGAGCTATATCAGCAGCTCAAGGAAAAGGAGAATGTGGAATTCCTTATCAACTACAGTGTGGAAAAGATTGAAGGCGAAATGACCGTAAAGACAGTTTCAATAAAAGGCAATGCCAAGGATAGCACAGATTCAAGGGAACTGAAAGTTGAAGGCCTCTTCATTGAAATGGGATACGTTGCAAGGACTGAATTCGTAAAAGATCTTGTGAATCTCACCAAGAGCAGTGAAATCATTACAGACAAGCTTGGACTTACAAGCCAGGAAGGGGTATTCGCAGCCGGCGATGTCACCGATATACCTTACAAGCAGGCTGTGATCTCCGCAGGACAGGGATCTGCAGCAGCACTTTCAGCATATAACTATATTCAGAAGAAACTTGGAAAGACTGCTGTTAAAAGCGACTGGAAAACTGTGAAGGTAGAGGCAAAACCTTCACAGTAAAATTATCTTTTTTTTCGCAACGGCATCGTGCCTAAACTTTTAATAAAGATCAATATTAATTAATCGTCGGAGATGATGAGTTCTGGAACCTGACCATTCTGAGGAAGCAAACAAGACGGAAGAACAATGGGATGGGCCGTCTCCGGATGAACCGCATGAAGTTAGCGTCAAAGGGCCCGAATCTGAAGTTGACAAGGCCGTAGGCGTAAACGAACTGAAAGTTGTCCGCAAGATAGAGGAATCCATGAAGGTCTCCAGGGGGCCAAGAATCCAGATTATCAAGAGCAGAGACCTCAAGAATGCCAGGAGTTTTGCAGAAAAGGTACACCGTGTCCTAAGGCTTCATGGCTACAAAGTGCAGGTTCTCAATAAAGACAACATCAATCAGAAAGTGGAGAAATCCAATTCTGATTCAATCACAGTTTATACAATCGATGAACCCACCATTAAGGACATTCTCGGGGAAGATATCAACGGGACAGATAAGCCCATAAGGGCACTGTTCGACAGTTCCATGCTTTCTTACATGAAAGCGCCGGTTCTAATAGTAGTGGTCAGTGATGAATTCTATGGTGAAACCGGCCTTCAGGGTTATGCGCAGAGTTTGTCGGATAAGAATGGATTGCCGGCCAAGAACAGGGCCTGGAACAGAAAACCAGCTCGAAAACAAACCAATAGGTCCACTCCCGTGAGCCTTTATCTTGCTGCCATTGCTTTCTTAGGAAGCGGGTTAAATTCAATCTTCGGCAACTATCTGGTTGTCAATACTCTTTATGGGACCATTTTGCCACTTGGCCTCTTTATCCTCCTCATATCCATAGCGGCCATCGTGTTGAGAGCCATAAGCCTGGGAAATGAATCCAGAAAGTCCATTCCACTGGTTGTGGCTTCCATTATCCTCTTTATTTTACTCACGCTCCTTGGTATCTTCTCTTCATATCTTCCCAGTTCTTTTTCCCCGATTGTAGACAATACCATTACAATGATGCTTACTGCATCACCTATGTATATGCTGCTGGCGTGGGGTTTCTTTATAACAGGATTGCTTAGATACATCTTCTTCATGGGAAGGGGATCTGGAAAAGGCGCCTATTCCCTGACCATTTTCGGCATGGTGTGGCTTTCTTTCCTCATTGTAATGTCATTCCATCCTGAGATTATGACATTTGGCGGCCTGAATCCTTTCAGCGTTGTCCCGGGACCTCTTGCAACCAGCGCCGGAAACCCATTCGATTTCCCGGTATTCAGCTTTGATTATTACTTCAGGTCTTCCACCGTACAACAATACCTGTATCTTCCCAATTACCTGATTCTACTGGGCAATGCATTCATGGCACTGGGCCTGCTTCTTGCTGCCAAGAGCCAGAAAGCTCTGTGGAAAGCAGGCAACCCAACATAAAGGCAACAACCTGTTCTGGCAAGCAAAATATTGATTTCCAATAACCAAATCACCATAAGAATGGGAATAGACTGCGAGAACCTTGGAACCCTGCTTGTGTACAGGAAGGATGGCACGCAGATAGAGGTTAGCCATGAGGATACCGTCAGATTCTGCCTCAAATCTCAGGAAGAGGGAACAGGAATTGATGAAGTAATAAAGCGGGAGCTATATCCGGACCTTAAGCTTCTCCGGCTCAAATTTTAGGGGCTTGTAACTTGAAAGTCCTTGTTTGCTCCACACAAAATGAAGTCCTTGACATAATCATGCAGCTGTTGATCTCCAACAAACATGAAATGGGGGTATCAGAAGATGAAAATCCGTCCAGGATTGCTGGCATGATGCAAGACTTTGATTACCTTGTGCTGAACCACACCACCACCGTCAACCGGAGGATCATATCGAAACTTGAGAACAGGGAAAAGGTAATAGAATTCTCAATGGCAAAAACCCCCATGCTACAGTTCAGGGGCCAGGTAGTATCGCTCGGGATAATTCCTGAAGCTGGTGAACAGCCAAGGAAGGTGGTTAATATCATAACAGATATCAGCCGGGACGGTTATGATGAAGTTATTCTGGACCTGTTCAACGGAGCAAATTTCGTTACGCAGGATACGTCAAAATTCGATGCCCAGGTATCAGAACTACTTGTAAAGCCGTACATACTGTCACTTATGGCAAGAAAGATTTCCAATCTTGACCAGGTTCCCAGAACTAAGGAATACGACAGGATACTGGATCTCTCAAGGTCAGTCACAAACTACAACGTTGAATCCATGAGGGACCTCATAAGGAACAGCCCCTTGACCGGTGAAATCTTTTCCAAACTTGAAGAGAACCTGAAAAGGGTCTGGAATGAACTGTCATTTTACTAGACTGGTGGAAGATTTCTTCTTGCCGTGCCGATAATTCCCTATGCGATTTAGCTAATGTCAGCTATTATAGGTGCATCTGACCGGAAAAGTTTTTTTCAATTTATTCTTTGGCAGCTTTATCTCTGAATGATTTTGTGCAGGCGAAATGGAAATAAGTGAAGTATCAGGAATTGAGAGGCTACAGCCAAGATTATATCAAGAGATGTCATAAGTTTATGGTGGACCCACAGGAGGCTTTGCTTCAACGGGATGCTAACACCCTGAAGCCGACAGATTACAATTACACCATCAGTTTCATAGGCTCCGCCTTGGAAGTTACTCCCCGTTTTGTGGATTCCATTCGAAGCATTAATACGATTGCCGAAGAGCTTGGCAGGGAATTTGAGATCGTTGTCGCCCATAAACGTGCTCCTGAAGCTTTTCAACCTGTCCTCAGAGAATTGAGAAAAACCTGCCAGAGCCTGGTGTTGCTTGAGTCGAACCTGGAGTCATTCAGCCAGGGGAAGAGTATCTCATTCGACTATTCTACCGGCAAATTCATAGTTCCTTTTAACACCGGAATTGCCTATCCCATTGCATATTCTGATGTGTTGCATGATTTCCTCAAGTTAAAGCTCAAGAGGCTTTACTATTCTGAACTGCCTCTTGTCAGCAGGGAAATAATCGTTGAGGTTGGTGGGTGGAGAAATCTCTCTAATGGCGAAGACATTGACCTCTTTTCCCGGGTGTCAATAAACTACGGGGTATTTGCCTGCCCCACAAATATTCTCAAAGGCGACGACCAGTTCAAGAGGGAGATAGTCAGCATAAGGGAATTCCCATTGAACCAAGGCAGGCCGTTCGGGGAGTCATACAGGCACATGAGAGACCTGATCATTTCCTGCAACCACTCCATGAACGACCTGAAGGTCTTGAGGCAAATTATCAGGGATATTGACGGCCTTTCGAGGTCCTGGCTGTTCTTCCTTTCATATTTTGGCTCAAAGTTCTCCCACATAAAGCCAGTGAGCTACAACAGGAACAATTACATCATTTTCATGGAAGCAGTCCTTGAATCAATTATCCTCAAGGAGTACCTGAAAATGGCTGATGTCAGTGACAAGATGGCATGGAACATTGACCGTGCCCACATAAGGTTCCTTTCCCAGAAAAGCAAACTTTTCCGTGAGATGAAGGATTCTACTGTCTTACTGCTGAAAGACCAGCTCTGAAATTGCGAATATAGCTTATTTTTCTATTCCTATTGACTTATATTCTTTACAGTTGTCACTTCTTATCACTGATATGTTTTTAAGGTATCTGTAATCACAGATAGGTATCAGTGATAGATTAATAAGCTATCAGTAAATGCAGATACTAATGGATGACGAGCTGGAACAAGCGAACCATTACCTTCTGGAAAAACTTGGACTGCCTCTGGATGCCCGGTTTGAGGATAACTTTTCAATCAAGCTGGGGAACAGAGAGTTCCTAATAGATAAGGCAGTCGAATCCTTGAATTATGTCACATTAATTGAGTTAAAATCAAGAATAAATGAAGATACGGTCTATCGAATATATGCACTTTCACGGTTGTTAGAAGATCAGAGAAATATAAAGAACCGCATAAGATTAGTATGTGCCGGTAAGTCATTAAAGTACAGTACGCAGGAATTAGCCGATAAACTTGGAGTCGAAATAGTGATCCTCCCTCATAAATTGTATAATATTCTGGCACCAGAGCAATACAATTCAACAGAAAGCAATCGAGAGTTTAGCGTAAGATCATCCCCAGCGAAAATTACTTCTCATAAAGCCTGGAAAATAATTTGTACTATTCTCTCTAAAAAACCTCCAAGTATTCTTTCCCTGTCTAAAGAAGCAAATGTGTCATACGGCTGGACAAACTCCATCATTCACAAACTCGGAGACGCAGGGATCATTCATATGTCATATGGCCTGATGATAAAAGATCTCGACAAATTATTTAATGCAGTTTCCTGGGAAAGACCGCTGGAAAGCCTCCACGTAGAAACCATTCATACCAGATTCAAGATTTCTAATGACTGTATCAATGAAGTTGCCTTGAATCTCAACAAACTTGGAATCGAATACGCTTTCACAGCACATTCCTCTTCCCTATATTATGGATCAACTACAATCAGGGACGACACCGCGTACATTTACATGCCGGACCCCAGAGCTAGACAAAATCTTAGGATCTTTTCTGTTAATAATGAGAAAGGTTGCGCTTTGAAAGTGTACACACCTGACAGGGATATTATGGGTTCCTCACAAATTTTAGGAGGAGTACGAATAGTAAGCCTTTGCCAGAATTTACTTGACTTAGCAGGATTAGGAATTGATGGTCGCGCATCTCTAAAAGAATTGGTGAGCAAAGATGGCAAAAAGTGAAGGCGCTGATGAAACTTTAGCAGGTTATTCTTACGAAGAACTGGGTTACATCTTCAGTTGGAGCGCAAAAAATGAAGAATTTAGGCAAGGAGACCTCGTACTAATTGGTGGTTGGGCCGTTCATTCATATAACCCATGGAAATACTCACTGGATATTGATTTCCTGGCCACTAACCGTTTCAAAGCTTGAAAGAGTTCGTTGAAGAGGGAAATATCGAACAAAACTCACCATACAGTCGCCTTTCCATATCGGCGAGCAAAACGGTTATCAAAAATTTCTTGTCAGTCATCTGATTGGATACCGGGTAATACTCACGGCATGAATTATTAAAAAACTTGAAGGAATCTAATTAACACAGAAAATGGTTAACTTGGTAAGCCTTCAAGGGAGCAAATTTGTAAACAATAAGTGTTTATTTTATTCCCAATAAGTGGGTTTTTCGAGCAAAAGTGTAAAATAACCGACCAAAATGGGTATTACCTCTATATGGGGGAATGGCGTTTAATTGAGATAAATCCTAAGGTCTGGCTCATAACTATGTTAGTAGCGTGTCTTCTGGTCCAGATTCCTTACAATACACACTCGGGTCAGCCGAGCAGCGCAGTTTCTTCTGGAATACTTGCTTCACAATCATACTCCAGTTCGCCTCAAGGATCCACATTTTATCTTACCGGCAATGTTACTGTAAAGGCAGGTCAAAACTATACGATTTCCCATGAAAACCTTTTGGTGGAAAGCCTTTACGATACCACCATTCATATGAAAGTCTATGGAAACCTGTCCGTTACCAACTCATATATTTCACTGGACAACGTATCCTATTCAAAGGTTCTGAACTTTTCCATTTTCATGGAACCGGGTTCGAGATTTAATTTACAGAATTCAACTCTCTTATTCCCGGGTGCTATAGCCTTCAACCACAGTTACGCGCGAATGGAGAACTCAACTGTCAATACGTCCGTTTCAGATTCCAAGAATCCTTATGACAGTTCCTTGAGAATTTCCTCCAATTATTCGCAGATATCAATTTTGAGCAGCACTGTAAATGGCCTTTACAGGCAAAATGCGCCATATCAATTCCGGGATGGTTTTCAGTACCTGTACAACACCCCATACAGTTCGACCAATTCAACCATAAAAATGACTCCTGCTTCTCACATCAGATACAAAGCCCACATCAACTCAGCTGTGATCAATGTAACATACAGTTCGAAATACAATGAAAGTAACAATTACCTGAAAATTGGATATGGTGGAAAACTGCTTGAGGAATATATGTTGCCCTTTAACCTTTCGGAAAAACAGGCTACCCAGAGTTTCAAGCTCAACTTCAGCGGAACTGAACACAATCTCACCTGGATGGAAAACTCTGCGAACTTCTACCTGATTTCTGTGATAAACAGCCAGACTCCAATAACAATATACAACCTCAGTGAATTCTTCTATTCAAATGATACAGTTTCTCTCTATGGGAATAGCCCCTATTCATACAACTTTTCAAATTCCAACGTTACGGTGTTCAACTCATCCATAGGGGTGAATGACGCGGAAAACGTTCTTACAAGTGGACAGGCAAATCCTGACAAACTGTTCATGAACCTAAATAGATCAACTCTAACAATAGGGGACAGTTCCATTACGGGACAGGGCAGTTACTTTGACCCATTTTTCCAAAATCATGATTCCCGGATTTACTTCATGAGCGAGATTAATGTGAACGCATATTCACATGACATTCCCGTACAGAACCTGCAATACGGCATTTCACCTTCCGGCCACGAGAACCTTGCAGGTAAGGTGTTCCTGAACTCAATAAATTCCACTGGAAGTAGCTGGATATACAACGGATCAGATGCAGTGGTTTATGAAACGGCCAATGTTTCGGGTGACTTCAACTATACAGGTACTTTCAGCATTTCATCAGCCGGCAGCATTTCGCATTTCTCCGTTTCGCCGTTCCCTACACTGAACAGGGGCCCTTTAAATTTCACGTTTACCTCACTTTCAATTCCATATTCAAGTTTCAACTTAAGCGGATTCCACGTTGACGCAAACGGAACAGGGAAGTTTTACCTTCAATGGGCTGGAAATTTAAGTGCCACTGCAAACCTAAATCTGTCTTGGACTCTTTACAATGCCAGCTCTACTATCATGCAAGGAGAAACAATTATCGGGAGTCCCGGCACTACAGGAAGCAAGGCTGTTTTCATTAACCTGACGGAGCATCTCGAACCCGGAAAATATACCCTTGATGCGAAGGCAGCAATCGGAGAGGAACACGCTTTCAACAATTCAGGCAGAGTCTCTTCCACATATTTTCTGGGAATTTTACCTCCAAAGGAGCACATGATCAGGATCGTCAGCAATGGTGGCCTTGATGGAAAGATATGGGGTATTTCAATTGGAAACACTACATTTTACAACAATGACACATCAATTTACGTAAACATTACAGTTAATGAAACAGCCAGAATCATTGAACCAAATGGATACGGTTCCTCTCCAGCAATCCTCAACCTAACGCCCTCTCAGAGCCAGTATAATATCACTTTCTTCATGGTCCAGTACGAAGTTTCGTTTGAAAATCCCAATATCTCAGGAGACAGCCACTGGAAATTGATCATAGCTGGTTCCACTTTCGTCTCGGACAATTCGTCAATAACTGTGGCGCTTCGGCCCGGAACCTACAACTACGAGGCAGTGGATCCACATGGATATGAATTGCAGAATTCAACAGGAATAATTCATGTTCAAAACAGTTCTTTCAGTGTGAGCTTGGTTTCTCAGAAGGTCATCCCGTTGGCTGCATATATAGAGGATCGGCTTTCCACTCCTGAATATTATCTCCCGCTGGCATTTGCAGGAATAATTGCAATCTCAATTGCCGGATGGAATGGTTCCCATACCTGGTATGTTTGCAGTGGCTGCGGCTCAACCAGGAAAAAGAAAAGAATTCCATGCCCGTATTGCGGGCACAAAGACGTGAAGTGATCAAACTTTTATCCATCAGGGCGATTTTCAAATATGATAGTCGCAGATGTGACATTTTATCCAATTGGAAAAGGGGTATCGGCCGGGGAAACCATAAAGGCCGCTATTTCCAAGCTCAAGGAAAGCGGTCTCAGGTGTTATCCAAATAGTATGGCTACGGTCCTTGAGGGAAAGACGCTGGACGAAGTCTTCATGGCAATTTCCAAAGTAGAAGCATACATTGTATCACAGGGATTCCAGAGAGTAGAGACCATTGTGAAGGTTGACCACAGGGTGGATCTAGAGAACAATGTTGAAAGAAAACTTAAGGCAATAGGCGAAGCTTAAGGTTACAATAATAATGGCTAAGCCTGCAGTTTTTGTGGACAGGGACGGAACATTGAACAGGGACTGCCCTTACTGCCACGATCCTAAGGATCTCTACGTGTATGTTGATACAGTGAAGGCTCTGAGAGAATACCAGTCAAGGGGATACTTTATCTTCATGATTTCTAACCAGTCTGGCCTTAACAGAGCATATTTCACCCAAGAGGAAATGGATGCCTTTAACGGAGCCCTGTTCAGGGAAATGGAAAAAATGGGTGTCCATGTGGACGATGCATTTATCTGCCCCCACACGCCGGAAGAGCATTGCAGTTGCCGGAAACCAGAGCCCGGCCTGATCGAACAGGCTATGGAAAAATACGATATTGACATCCAAAAGTCTGTTTACTTTGGCGACAGGGATGACTTGGACGGAGAACTGGCGCGAAAGTTCGGGATGAAATTCATACTGGTTGCCCACTGACGACTTTAGATTGATAAATTAATACTTTTTCAATTCCTCCGGGTCTGGATGAAAGAAATCTTTGCCTATACTTTCCTCGACAGGAACGGGAACAGCATAGCATCACAGAATGGCCAAATGCCTCTTATGCCAGCCTCAAACATGAAACTTGTAACGGGATATGCCGCCTACAGGACATTGGGAAAGGATTTCAAATTCAAAACCACATTCACAGACGAAGGGTCTAAACTTGTATTGTCCGGAGATCCAACACCACTTCTGGATGGGCCAGCCATCAGGAAGATTATGGGTGAGATCTCTGGAAAAAATGCAAATTTCAATGAAATTGAATTCAACAACCCCTCAATAGATTCTGTGAACTACCTGCCATCCTGGGCACTGGAAGACAGGAAGTACACATACCAGTCCAGAATCACGCCGTTTTCAGTAAATGAAGGAAGTGTTCCCAGAGGGAAAGGTTCGCCAGACATTTCAAGACTTGTGAATCCACATGGTTCAGAACACAGGCCTTCCAGAAATCCGATGAAACTGCTTGAGTCAGCTATAATGTCGGCTGCATTGAGCGTTTCGAAGGAAGAGGCAAGCAACAAAGCGCAGGACCAGGCCATACACTGGGAAAGCCTTGCAGACATTATTTCCCATATGGAAACAGTATCCTGCAATTTCTCAG
>JAMDCA010000034.1:4291-8176 GCA_023489435.1 Thermoplasmatota archaeon | reverse complement strand
CCCCATTCTCAAATGTTGCAGATTCAACACCTTCATGGAACCTAACCATAAATCAGCCAGCCAACAGCACGGGACCCTCAGGTATATTCGTAAATAGCAAGGTGCTCCTGCTCCCGATGGGACACCTTATGGGCATTGATCCGTCCAATGGCAAGGAGATTTTCTCTGTTACCTATTCCTCATTGGGCACAAGCGAATATAACGCTATCAATGGGGCACTGCTCAATTCTACATTTTACTATGTTGCTGAATCGGGAGGAGGAGGCAACACCGTCAATTTTAACCTCATGGGCGTAAACCTGCCAACCATGAAGATCATAGCCGATTCAACCGTTTCCAAATTCTCCTCTGGAATGGAACCGCTCCAGGTCAGGGCATACGGTTCCCAACTGGTTGTTGCCACGGACCTGAGTGGCGACTACGCAGTCACCAACCTAAATGGCAAGGTGCTGTGGAAAAGCCAGAATCTTTCAGCCAGCGGGCTTCCCGGAACTTCCAATCTTGTGTCATGGAATCCAGTATCGGTAATGGGAAATGGCAACTGGATCCTCACTTATGTTTCACAGCCTGCCGAAAATTCAGGCATTGCTACCCAGTATTTTGGCGAGGTTCATCCCTCCAATGGATCACTGGTATGGGTACACCAGTTTTCCTTCTTTGTGAAGAAAGGCCAGACTGAGTTCGTCCCACCTGCCCTTTATGAGCCGCCAATGGTCTTTCTCTTAGGAACAACATCCCATTACCTGGTTTACAGATGGGGAAATTCGGTTGGCTGTGCTGCAGTCTGATTATGCCTCTTTTGCAGTTTGGGTGCACAATCCAACTGTAATGAAATTTTCAGGAAAGTCTGGCAGAAAAATATACCTATAATACATTTTTCAACAACCTAAGAGGCAAATTACTTTACTGCTTACGATCTTCACAATCATGGGCTCTTTTAGCATAATATCAGAATTAGTGGAAAAAGCCAAGTCATTGCCAAACCTCAGTGGAGAATTGTCTGGATTCAACAAGTCATTCCAGATTAAGCCATCAGACTCCAAACCTTTCTATGTGGAAATCAAGGATGGAACCATTAACCTGAAGGAAGGGGAAATTCAGGGTGCCAGCGCAACAGTCATGGGCACCGACCAGGTACTGGGTGACATTTTCACGGGAAAGCAGGACGCCGTAAAGGCATTCATGACCGGCCAGCTCAAGGTATCGGGAGATATCTTCAGCGCGCAGAAGCTAACCAGCATCATGTCCAAGTTCAGGAAGTGAAAACCCTGGAAATAAAGGAAGTAACTGTAGTCGGAGCCGGGTTGATGGGCCATGGAATTGCAGAAGTAGTGGCACTTGCCGGTTTCAAAGTAAATCTTGAGGATGCTTTCCCTGAGGCACTTGAGAAGGCAAAAGCTTCGATCAAGAACAGCCTGGCCAGGATGGTCAAGTCTGGAAAACTTACTCAGGAAAATGCCGACCGGGTTTTTGCAGGAATGAATTTTACGGCGGATCTTAAAGGTGCGGTAAGCTCATCGGACATGATCATAGAGGCTGTGCCTGAAATACCGGACCTCAAGGTGAAGCTTCTCAGAGAGATATCGCAGAACTGCAGGGCTGATGCCATCATCGCTTCCAACACCTCCAATATCAGGATTTCTACGCTTGCACAGGAAGTGTCCAATCCCCAAAGGCTTCTTGGGTTGCATTTCTTCAACCCTCCCGTGGTGCTGAAGCTTGTTGAAGTCATCAAGTCTGACAGGACTTCAGATGAGGTCTTTGAGGAGACCTACCAGTTTTCCAAGAAGATAGGCAAGACGCCAATTAAAGTACTCAAAGATACACCTGGTTTTGTCGTGAACAGGATAAACGCGCCTGAGAGCCTGCTCTTCTGCCAGATCCTGGACAAGGGTCTTGCAAAGCCGGAAGAGGTTGACGCATTTGGAAAGTCCCAGGGCCTTCCCATGGGTCCCTATGAGCTGATGGATTACGTTGGCATCGACACAGTGGTGCACTCTCTCAATTACTACAGGGATGCCCTTGACAAGGAATACGGCAAGTGCGGATACTTCAACCAGTTCATGGACAGGAAGGAACTTGGGCTCAAATCCGGAAAGGGATTCTATGTGTGGGAGAATGGAAAGGCACAGATACCTAAGGCTGCGCCTTCAACCGTAATTGATCTGATGGATGTGCTTTCTGTGGAGATCAACGAGTCAGCAAAGATCATCGAGGAAGGAATTGCTGAACCTGCTGATATTGAGACTGGCGTGAAGCTTGGGATGAACCGCCCGTTCGGGCCAATTTCAGTTGCAGAAGGCCTGACCAATGCTGAAATCAAGAGAAAGCTCCAGAAACTCTCCGAGAAGTTTGACACAAAGATTTTCTACCCGGCAAAATCCATTGAGGAGGGTAAACTCAGGGAACTGCTTTCTGGCAAGGCTGCAAAGGCAAAAGAGGCCCCCGCAACTGAAAAGGCCAGGGAAACTGCCCCTGCTCAGGAGTCCGGAGGAGAACCTGTAACCCTGAGAAAGGATGTTGAGAAAAAGGTTGCATACCTGATTCTTTCCAACACAAGAAACAATCTCATCAATTCCGATGTTCTTGAAGGGATAGAAAGGCATCTCAAGACGCTGTGGAACGACAAGGAGATCAATGTCATAGTTGTCAGGGGAGAGGGCAAGAATTTCTCCGCAGGCGCTCAGCTGACCCAGTTCTTCAGTGGGCCCATGGATTTTGCTGAGAACGCAAGGCTTGGCGAGAGAACGTTCAGGCTTCTTTCTGAGGTTCCAAAAATCACCATTGCAGAAATGAAAGGGCATGTCCTGGGAGGCGGGTTTGAACTGTCCACCTGGTGTGATATCAGGGTTTCTACCCCGGAGGCGATCATAGGATTTCCCGAAGTAACACTGGGCCTGGTACCCGGTTGGGGAGGAAGCCAGAGGCTTGCAAAGCTGCTTGGGATGTCAAGGGCCGCATACCTGATACTCACCGGTGAGAGATTCGACGGGAAATTTGCCCATGAAGTCGGGCTTGTATCCAGGCTGTTTCCTGCTGAATCCATTGAAAGCGAAACAGACAGGCTTGCACAGGATCTTGCTGTGAGGATTGCTCCTGTTTCGGCTGCGATGGCAAAGAAGCTCATCTACAAGGGCAGTGAAGTGGCTGCAGACAATGGGCTTGAGATGGAATCTATTGCCATGGGCCTCCTCTACGGCACAGAAGACCTGAAGGAAGGGATATCAGCATTCCTGCAGAAGAGAAAGCCGGATTACAAGGGAAGATAAATCCCTAAATTTCTCATTTTTTTACACTTGCTATTTTTATAATTTTCTGGTCAGCTTGTATTTTATCTGCAAAGTCCTGTACCCGAAGAAATCCTCTTCCTTTTCATCAGCGATTTCAAAACCATGGTGTTCGTAAAAAGTCCTGCCTAACCTGTTTTCACTCTCTACCCAGGCTGACAGCTCAGTGATGTCCGGGCAATTTGCAAAAAGATAGTCGAGGAGTGCTGTTCCGACCCCTGTTCCCAGATGGTTTGGCAAAGTATAAATTCTAAGCAGTTCAAAGGTGTTGCCATTGTCTGAATCAGGCCGGGACTGGGAGTATCCAATAATTTTCCCATCCCCATTCAGGGCTGCATGAAATAAACGCACAGCCCTTTCGGAATCCCTGGATATTGCACTGGACAAGCGGTCGTGTGAATAAGCACTGGAAATAAAAAGTTCTATGGTTTCCCCGGGATAGATAGTGCCGTATGTGTGTGTCCATGCCTCCCTGGCAACACTGGCTATGGATTCCACATCATTTTGTTCAACAGGCCTTACCGAATATCTGTTCATGGGTTTGAAATTCATTCCATTTTCCCGTATAACCCTTTGCAAGTTCATAACGGGGAGGTGG
>JAMDCA010000034.1:0-3922 GCA_023489435.1 Thermoplasmatota archaeon | reverse complement strand
TCCCATAAGGAGGATGCAGAGCCCATCTACTCCCCCAAATATTACAATGTTTATTTTCCCTGTGTGCCTGAGGAGATCGACTCTTCCGGGAATAAGTGATCCTGCAACATCACCTGCTGCAAAAACCGCAAGGAGCAATCCGTATATGAGGGAATCAGCAAATAAGCCCCTTGCCACGTATACAACGAAGTAGGTGAAGGTCATGGACATGAAGAAATTGAAGAAAGTTGCAGACAGCGTGAGAAGGAAAAATCCCTTCCTGCTCACAAGCCAGTGAAAACCCTCCTTCAGTTCCTTCACCATGGATTCTGCCCTTTCAGCACTTTTGTTTCTTGCCGGAGGCCTGGATCTGTAGAACGGGAAGAGGAAAATGAACGAGAATGCTGCCGAAATCAGGTAAGCTGCAGTGCTTATGGAGAAACTTGCCACAATTCCAAAGACCACAATGATTCCCCCTGCAAGTGCATTGGCAACCGATCCCATCGTGCTGTTTACTGCCCGGTATATCCCATTCACCCTTGACTGAATGGCCCTTGACACAAGATCCGGCAGGCTGGAAAAGCTTGTGGAGCGTGAAATTTCCCTGCTTATTCCCCAAAGGGCTGCAATCCCCAGTATGAAGTACAGGTTAAAACTCCTGTAGAATGCAATTCCAGTGAGTGAAAGCATGGCAATGAAACCGAAAATCCCCGATATGAAGATCAGGAAACCTTTGTTGCTCCTGTCAACAATGGCACCAACGGGAAGCGATACAATAAGGACTGCAACCGATTCCACAATTGCAGCCAGCCCCACTATAACAGCTGAGCCGGTCAGCGTGAATATGTACCACGTGAGGGCCACCTGCGCTATGTTGTATGCGGTGTTGAATGATGAGCTCTGCCCGAGAAGGCTGAGAAAATGTTTCCCAAACCCTGTTGAATTACTGATTTCGGCCATACAAACATCACCCTGTCCCCTGAATCAGGAGAGAGTGTGATTCAGTTCTTCAATTTTGACACGAGATAGTCTCCTATCTCAATCACCTCAGGCCCTTTGTTCAGATTTGAGAAGCAGATTGGGCAGGCCGTGACAATCTTCTGCGGGGTTGTTTCCTGGAGTTCCTCATACCTGTTCTGGGATATCTTATGCGTAAGTTCAGGGAACAGGAGTTCATCTGGGCCGCCACAGCACTTGGTCCGGCGTCCGCTTCTGGGAGGGAGATTAACACTGGCAACAGATCTGAGTGTTTCCAGGGGCCTGTTATAAGCCTGTTCCCTGAGGGAAAAGTGGCACGGCTCATGATAGGTTATGTTTTCATTTCCGCCTTTGAATGCTGATCCTTCAATGAGATCCAGGTAATGCACCACTTCTATGCCAAAATCTTCCACATATTCAGGATAAACATTCTTCAGCAGGTCATATGTGTGCGGATCGATGGTGATAATTCTCTTTGCTCCGCTGTCCCTGAGGATTTTTGCAACTTTGCCTGCATATTCCCTGAAAAGGTTCAGATAGCCCAGGTCGTAGATGAAAGTCCCCGGATAAGGCTCTTCCTTTCCAAGATAGTTGAATGAAATTCCGGATTTCCTCAGAAGGAGGGCTATATTGGACAGGGACTGGTCCATCCTCCTGGAAGCGGTTTCATCGCGCTTCATGGGTGCCAGCTTTATGAGCCATGGAAACCGGGAGATAAGGGAGGACATTCTCCGGGACATTCCTTTCCCTATTTTCTCCCTGAGCCGGTTCATGCCATGGGTGTAAGCCATGAGCTGGTACATGTTCCCCGTGTAAAGGAGATCGCCGGAACCGGTATCCACTTCCATTCCCTGGAACCATTCCGCACATTTTTCCCTGATGCCAAGGGGGTTCATGTATCGCATTGTCACACTGGCCATCATTTCTGCAAGCGGGTTCCGGTTGCCGCTGATTCCGTTTCCAGCAATGACGGATTTGGACAGGTGGCTGACCTTTCCTGCGTTTACGCCTGCAGGGCACACATACAGGCATGCATGGCAGTCCAGGCAGGAATAGAAGCTGTCGGAAACATTCAGGGAACCGTGGTTCTGCACAGAGGACAGGAGTTCCCTGCCCATTATGACGCGGCCCCTGGCACCTTTCCACAGGTCATAGCCTGCAGCCGGGAGAGTGGGGCATACCGACTCGCAGAATCCGCAGCTTATGCACTTGGAGACTTCACTGTCAAGCTCTTCCAGAAGATCACTGATCAAACATTTTACCCCTGTTCATTATTCCCTTTGGATCGAATGCTTTGCGAATGGATTTCATGATTTCCATCATGTACTGGTTGCCTGTCTCCTCGAATTCCATTATGAGGAGTTCCTTTTTCTCAAGGCCCACCCCATGTTCTGCAGAAACGCTTCCTCCATGCTTTATGGCAATCATTGCAAAGTCATGCTGGAAACCCTCGACCCGGCTCATATGATCCTGGTCAGCAATATCCGCATAGATATTGGCATGAATGTTCCCGTCCGATATGTGCCCGAACAGTGCAACAGTAAGTTTGTACTTTCTTGCCTTTTCCTCGCTTTCCTTCAGTGCCATGGGGAGTTCTGATGCAGGAACCACGATGTCGCCTATTACCACGCGTTCGCTCATGCTTGACCTCTCACTGAGAAGCGAGGAATATGCACCCTTCCTTGCTTCATATATGCGATCCATGGCAGCCTGGTCAGTTGTTATTTCCGTGCTTATGGGGTTGAATTTCCTGAGGACTTCCTCTGCCTGTTTAAGTTCCCGGTCAATGCTCTCCCTTGTTGATGCAATATCCACAATGAGCATGTAACTGGCACCCTCCGGAAATGTAAGTCCTCTGGTCTCAGAAAGGGAGTGCATGGTGATTTTGTCCATGAACTCGGCAATCAGTGGTGTTATGCCCTTTCCCTTCAGTTCTGATATGGAGCTGCCAACTTTCTCAATGGTATCATAATATGCGAGTATCCTGCCCTTGGATTCTACGAGCGGCCAGATTTTCACTATTGCCTTGGTTATTATACCCAAGGTTCCCTCAGCTCCAACCAAAAGGGCAGTGAGGTCATATCCGGCGGTTCTCTTGAGGACCTTTCCGCCAGTATGGATTATATTCCCGCTTGGTAGAACCACTTCCAGGCCGAGGATCCAGTTCTTTGTGGTTCCGTACATGGATGCCCTCAGGCCTCCAGCATTTGTGGAGATCGAACCCCCGACTGTTGCAGCAATGGAACTGGCAGGATCAGGAGGATAAAAGAAGCCGTATCTGGAGAGATGTTGGTTCAGGTTGTCCAGCTTCACTCCAGGTTCTACCACTGCATATCGATCTTCAGGATGTACTTCGAGGACCTTGTCAAACTTTGCCAGGCTTATAACCAGCATTTCCTTCAGTGGAATGGATGAGCCTGTGAGCGCGGTTCCTCCTCCCCTGGCCACCACAGGAACTGAGTTATCCTGGCAGTATTTCATCACGGCTGCAACCTGCTCAGGAGTATCCGGCAGTGCTACTGCCAAGGGAAGGTCACCCTGGTAATATGAGGCATCGGTCATGTAAGGGATTTTCTGTTCCCTTTCTGTAATAAGGTTGCTGCCTAAAATCTGTGATAGGCCGTTGATGTGATCCATGGTTGAGATTTTCTGAAGCGTATTAATTGTTGCTGGTTTTGGAAATATTAACGCAGCTTGACACAGTAAAATCTTCTTCTTGCGTCGCTCATGCAGATCTGGGTTTCAATGAGGTCCAGTTCCTTGAGCGTTTTGATTGCATAAAGCAGGGTCCTCTTGGAAAGCATGGTCTCTTCCATAAGTTCATCAAAGCGGGATATTTTGTTTTCCTTCAGAACTCGTAGAAGCAGTTTGGCTGAGGTAGGCATGCTCCTGATTACTTCCACAGATTCCATGTGGAGACAGATTGGAGTATTTGATAATAAACTTGTGCAGTGAAGTTTAAGTA
>JAMDCA010000003.1:16186-35315 GCA_023489435.1 Thermoplasmatota archaeon | reverse complement strand
CAGCATTGTATTTGGGTTTCAAAATGAGCGTAGTTTCTTTAGCTCCAGTAGCTTTGGGTTTCTTTGGGCTCGGTACAGGCTATTTAATATATGGTCCTGTTGAACTCTTTGGAAAACCCGAAAAATCTGAGAGATTGAACTTGTCCTTAGGACAATGGGGTATCTGGATGCCGGGATTCCTCCAGTTTTTAACTGGTATTATTCTTTGGCTTGGATTGACGCTGTTCCCAACAGTGTTTAATCCATCTGGCGCATCCTTCGATCCCCTGTATATGGCAGCACTCGCCTTCACCGCATATGGTGTGCACTGGTTTGCCCTCGGCTACAACAGGTATAAAGGCGCAGACATGAGAATAGATGGCTATATGGCCTTCGCATTCCTCTGGATTTCCATTACAGGTGCCTTCGTGTTCCTGCACAATGGAACAGATGTCCCGGTAGGAATTCTCTTTGTACTGCTCACATTCGTGTACCTGTTCGATATCCCTGCAAGCTTGACAGAGAAGAAGATGTTCATACAAGGAAAGGGCTTCTTCCACCTAGTCACAGGAGTGTGGCTTATGTATCTGATGTTTGCAGCAGTTGCGAACCTGGCAATGGGAATCGGCCTCTGGGTTTAAGCCTAAGGCAAAAATCCCTTATTTTTTTATTTTATATTCTTTTAATAGGTTATCGTATATTTTGACCGCCTGATCAAAGTCGCTTTTCGTGTTAATATTGAAAAAAGCATATTTACTGAAATTCTTCCGTGGGATGTAGACAGTGTTCTCCGTAATCAGTGCTTCCCTCAGGTTTTTAGTGGGCTTCGACTCTCCTGAATAAATGCTGAACATTGGCTCATAGTCGCCTTCACCATCACTTGGAACTACCGGATTGCCGCTATATGCTGCCTTTAGTGTTTTCAGGTCATCAATGGAGAAGAACAGCATGTCGCCGCCTATAAGTGCAAAGGAACCGTATTTATCCCTCAAAGTGGAAACCAGGCCCATAATGTTGTTCGAATTATCGGCTATGAAAGGCAGCGGCAGATCCACTTTGGAGTAGATATACGTTTCAAAGACACCTGAGACTTTCTCATAGACATGCTCTATGATTGCCTTTCCGCCTATTTTCATAAGATGTTTGCCGGGGAGACGTTCTGACAGCTTAACCGGTATTATGGCAATCATATCTCACAATATCATTGAAAAACCTAAAGTTGCCGATCTAAGTGAAATAACCTCTTTATTGAAGGTAGTCATATGTGCATATCATGATTAACATCTCTGAGAAGCCGGTGGTCAGAAGATATGCGAAAGCTTCAGGCAGTGTGGTTCTGAAGAAAGAAACAGTTGACCTGATAAGAAAGGGCGAGATTAAGAAAGGGGATGTTTTCACATCAGCAAAGATTGCAGGCATCCAGGGCGCAAAGGAAGCGTGGAGCAGAATGCCCTATTGCCACCAGGTGCCCATTGAAAGCATAGATTTTACCATGAATCTCGAAGAAGAGAAGGCAACCGTGTCGTGTGCAGTTGTTGCGAACTGGAAAACCGGGGTTGAAATGGACGCACTGAGCTGTGTTACATCTGCACTGCTCACAATCTGGGACATGACAAAATACCTGGAAAAGGATGACACTGGCAATTACCCCTCAACAGAGATAACAGATGTCCATGTTGACACCAAGGAGAAGGGCCATGCACCATCATGAAGTGGAGAAATTCACCGGTAAATTCGGTGTAATCACCTGCAGTTCCTCCAGGACAGAGGATGAGGATGAATCTGGCAAGACTATTATGGAACTCCTTGAAAATGCAGGCCATGAAGTCGTGTCCTACGATGTCATAATGGACGACCGGGACCTGATTAGGGAAAAAGTGCAGAAATTCCTTGAAGAATGCGATGCCATCATAATCTCCGGCGGAACAGGCATTACAAGGTACGATGTAACTGTCCAGGCGGTTTCCAGCTTAGCTGAATATGAAATGACAGGATTCGGCCATGTTTTTGCAACCCTGTCTTACCAGGAAATAGGAACTGACGCTGCACTTTCCAGATCAACAGCATACGTTGTTGACAGGAAGCCTGTATTCTGCCTTCCCGGTTCCCCGGCAGGAGCACGGCTTGGAGTTGCAGACATAATTCTAAAACAAATATCGCACATACACCACGAATTGAACAGATAGGTGGAACATGGAGAAGATTCGTAGAAAGATGGGGAGATTCCTCAATCTCATTTCCCTGGAGGATGCACTGGAAAGGGTCAGTTCGGCTGGCTGGACACCTTTGAAGAGTGAAATTATCCCAACTGCACACGCCCTTGGAAGGATTGCTTTTTCTGGCGTAATGGCAGTAACAGACTTCCCGCAATGGAACCGGAGCCTTGTGGACGGTTTTGCGGTGAAGGCACAGGACTGCAGGAAAGCAAGCGAGACGAATCCGCTTGTTCTGCCGGTCAATGGTGTTGTTGAGGCCGGCAAGTCAAGATTTGATGGGTACAAAATAGGCGCCTGCACGGAAATTTATACAGGCGGAGTCGTGCCTCTTGATTACGATGCAGTAATAATGGCAGAAGACTGTTACATTGGGGATGGGACCATAAAGATCACATCTGCACCCAAGTCATGGGCAAACATTGAGAAAGCAGGCGATGACATAAGAAAAGGAGACAGTATCCTCCCCGCTTCAACCAGGATAAAACCCTGGCACATTACTGCAATAGTCAGCGCAGGAGTTGATACTATTGAGGTCTATGAGAAAATCAAAGTTGGCGTCATTTCAACAGGAAATGAATTATTCTCCGGCGCTGAAGGGAAGATCCAAAATACTACCCAAAACCTCATCATAAATTTCCTTAACAGCGGATTTGTGGAAGCGGATTTCGCCGGAATGGCCCATGATGATGCGGGAGAGATCAGGGGGCTTGTGACTTCAGCATTGGAAAAGTATCATTGCGTGGTTGTTACAGGGGGAACAAGCCTGGGAGGCAAAGACGAGGTCCCTGAGGCAATAACTGACATCTCTAATGTGGTATTTGGCGGCGCCATGATCAGGCCCGGAAGAACCATGACACTGTATGAATCCAGAGGAAAGCCTGTTTTCTCCATATCCGGAGTCCCGGTTCCTTCAATGCTGTCCTTTGATCTATTTTTTGAAGAGTACCTGAAATCAATGACCGGACTGAAGGAGTACCATAGGTCCGTTACAGGGAAGCTTTCCTCCAACGTAACCAACAAAGCAGGGTATGCAGGCATTTACAGGGTAAAGCTTGTACCCGGTGAACATGGGCTGACCGTGGAAGTTATCCGAACCCACGGTACAGGATCCATAAGTTCCATACTTGATTCTGACGGCATTATCCTGATCCCCGGAACAGTGGAAGGGCTGGAGGCAGGCCAGCTTGTTGAAGTAAAACTTTTTGGTGACAGGTTTTGAAGTCTGTATACAAGAAACTGGTAACATTTTCTGATGCGGTAAGGCTTGCAAAGGAAACTATCAGGCCGTTGAATGGAACAGAAAAGATATCCATTACGGAAGGCACCGGCCGCATTCTAGCTGGCAGCGTATTTGCCACAAGGAACAATCCTCCTTTCAACAGGGCCACCATGGACGGTTTTGCAGTAAGAGCCCGGGAAATAGAGGCAGCGACTCAAGCAGAACCAGTTACTCTGAACATTGGAGGGGAATCATACATAGGCCAGCCAAGAAAGCCCATGGTTGGAAAACTGAACTGCTTCAGGATTTCAACAGGTGCCATAATTCCTGAAGGTTCTGATTCGGTTGTCAGGGTGGAAGACACTGAGACGCTCCCTGACGGGAAAGTAAGGATCCTTGAACCTGTATCGGCGGGAACCAATATAGCAGAAGCCGGGAGTGACATATCCAGTGGGGAGCTTCTTATCCTTGCAGGAAAGCAGATTGATACCAATGACATAGCTGTGCTGGCTTCGCTCGGAATCCCTGAAATAGAGGTTTACAGAAAGCTCATAGTTTCTGTCATATCAACAGGAAATGAGCTGATCAGCCACACAGAGCCCTACAGGGAGGGGAGCATCAGCGATGCCAACGGCATAGCCTTGTGTAACGAATTAAACACTTTCAGGTTCATTGAGGCAACTTATGCAGGCATAGCAAAGGATGATTTTGAGGAAATCAAAGAAAAGATCGTGGAAAACCTAAGCTGTTCAGACATAGTGATCCTTTCGGGAGGAAGTTCGGCTGGAGAATCTGATCTTGTTTACCGGATCATTGATGGGATGGACCCTGGAATGGTTTTTCACGGCGTACTGGTAAAACCCGGACTTCCAACAGTTTTAGGGCAGTCCGGTGATAGAGTTGTCATTGGGCTCCCCGGTTTCCCTGTATCTTCAATGATGATATTCAGATCCATATTCCTGGGCGCAATTCTTGCTGCGGGAAGATTTGAGATGGGAGCTGAGCCTGAAGTTGGTGAGCTCGCCGTGGATCTTAAGCTTGAAATGGGAAAACAGAATCTGATCCCTGTCAGCGTATCCCATGGAACTCCAGACAGAGTCTATCCTGTTACAGGGTTATCAGGTTCCATTTCCAGATTCATTTCAACCAGTGGGTTCATTTCCCTTGAGGGAAATACAAAGTACCTTGAAGCGGGAACGGAGGTTGCTGTAGCAAAGTGGTCAAGGGAATTCGAGGACAGAAGGCCCGCTATTTCCGGCATGATGATGCGGCAGGAACAGAAAATTTTGGAAGCATTGCCCTCAATGAAATACAACAGGATGTCACCAAGGAATTCTTTGAAATCCCTAAGCAAAGGAGATTCCCTTGTTAGTGCATTTTATTTTACAAAGGGTTTTAGCATTGGAGATTATATAAAATCAGAGACAGGGCATGACAACTTTTTACTCTTTAAAGGAGACACTGTTGAGGTTGGATTTGAATCCTCTAAACCCTTCGAAACACTGGAAGAAAGTTTCACTGCCATTGAAAATGGTGGGATGCTGCGCGGGCCAGCTTTGAGGTTTCTGGAAGATGTTGTAACCAACAACGACAACCTGGAGGGGCTCATTCAGGTCATCAGGTCCAATCTTGCATCGTATTCAGCCACTGACTTGTCAGGTTTCGATGAACATGGACACGGCGAAAGAGAAGAGATTGCCATAAGCAGGAAAGGGGATTTTAACCAAAGTTCCAAACACTGGATAAAAGCATTTGAAATCATGCCTGCATTCGTTACGTTGCAGAAAGATTTTCTTGACCGATATCCCGGCCTTAAGGGCATGCTCAAGCCTTTTTAGGCTTTATTCGCAGCTAACTGTTAAGCTTCCTTACAATTTCCAGAACTTCGGAAACTTCATCTATGTAATAATCAGCATAGTTTGAGAATCGCCTGTTCCCATGGCCAATGTAAACCGATACCGATCCAATATCCTTTGCGGGTATCAGGTCTGTTTCTGCGTCACCCACTACCAGGCATTCACTTGCCTTTACATCGAGAAGAGATAGTGCCTTGAGATAAGCTTCCGGGTCTGGTTTTCCGACCCCGACATCATCTATTGTTACAACTGGCCTGTATGGAAGTTTAAGGATTTCCATCAGAGCCCGCCGAGATGATGTCACAATGGAAGTTTTCACGTTCAACTCCGAGAGTTTGCTGAATGTATGGTCAACATCACCATAGAGAGACATCTCCTCAAGATGTGATTTGAAATACCTCTCCTCTTCCATTTCGATCTCAAATGCCCTGCTGGAAAACTTTCCAGCCAGATCCACTCCTGGAAGGCCAATGAGAGGAGATATCTGTTCCTCCGGAATGTTCACTCCGAAAATCTCGAAAGCGTGCTTCCACGCTTTTATCCTAAGGGCTTTTGAGTTAAGCAATGTCCCGTCAAGATCAAAAATAATTCCCCTAATCATCAACAATCAGCCTTGTGTCTTGCCGCAGGTAAGGCATTCGGGGTTTCTATTAATATGAACCTGTTCCATTGACATATACCAGGGGTCAATGTGCCAAAGGTCGCCACTTACCTCTTTGCCCATCAGAATCCTCACGGCTAAAGTCCAGGCAAGGCTCGAAGCCATTACCGGTGCAGATGCAAGAACGCCGGTCTCCTCACAACTCATTGAATACTTTGCATCCCTGTCGATGAAACAGTCAAGGCATGATGTCTTTCCGGGAATGATTGCCTTGACCTGCGATACTGTGCCTATTGAGGAGATGAAAACCCAGGGAATCCTATTGTTCACGCAGTATCTGTTAATGGTCCTCCGAGTATCCATATTATCCGTTCCGTCTATTACAACCGAAGGTTTGCCAATGATTCCCGATATGTTTTCCTGAGTCAAGAAGTCTTGAACCGCATCGATTTCACAGTCCCGGTTAATAGCATGGAGCCTGCCTGAAGCTGCCTCAACCTTTTTCCTGCCCACGTCCCCCTCAGAATATAGAACCTGCCGGTGTATGTTGGAGATATCCACTGTGTCTCCATCTATAATCTGAATCTTTCTTATGCCCGCCCTGACGAATAAATCGGCCACTGGAGAACCTGTAGCCCCTAACCCTACCACGGAAACCGATGATTTCCTGAGAATCTCATAGCCTTCCACAGATATCTCCTTCAAGGCCATTTCCCTGGAAAATCTCAGATTGAACATTTATCTCCCGGTTATGCTGAACCCATTTAAACCCATTAAATATATATTTCTACCACATTCATACATATGAAAGCATCTGTGCTGAAAGGAATCAAGGAACCACTTGTTGTTGAAGATGTTGAAATACCGGAAGTTTCTGGGCATGATGTTCTAATAAAGCAGACTCTCACTGGAATCTGCTTTCGCGATATTCTGACTCAGGAAGGCTTCTTTCCCCGTGTAGCCCTTCCAATAATCCCTGGTCATGAAATTTCAGGGACAATAGAAAAGGTTGGTGATGAAGTCCAGGAATTCAAGCCGGGTGACAGGGTGGCAAGCCTCATATACACTCCGTGCGGCAAATGCGAATTCTGCACTTCGGGCAATGAGAATCTGTGCCCGAACAAGAAAACTTTTGGAGAAACCGTTAACGGTGGATATGCACAGTACATCAGGACATCGGACAGATCCCTCGTTAATGTCCCTCAGGGAGTTGGGGAAGCCGAGGCTTCCATATCCGCATGCGTTACTGGTATGATCTATAACGCACTGAAACGTGTGGGAGATCTCAGGGAAGGTGAAAAGGTACTCATATCAGGTGCTGGAGGAGGTGTGGGGACACATGCCATACAGATTGCAAAGGCACTGGGCGCACACGTAATTGCCAAAACATCTTCATCATGGAAGGCAGAGAAGCTTTACAACCTTGGCGCAGATCTTGTTGTTACCTCGGAGAACTTTGACAGGGAGATAAAGGAAAGCACTGGTGATGGGGTGCATCTGGCCTTTGAAAGTGTTGGGCTTCCCACCTTTGACCGCTCCCTCAGGAGTTTGCGTACCGGAGGAAGGATGGTTGTTGTTGGTAATGTCGATCCCACACCTGTACCATTGCCACTTGGCTTAATCATACTCAAGGGAAACCGGATAATGGGAAGCATAAGTTCCACCCGGGAGGACATGAAAGAAGCTTTGAAGCTTTCTGCAGAGGGGAAAATCTCAGCAATGGTACACAGGAAAGTTCATCTTGATGACGTGAACGGCGCTTTTTCAGAGATGAAGAGCAAGATGTCCCTTGGAAGGATCATGATTGAACTATGAATTCCAGTATCGGCATCAATTAGACACAAAAGCCGGAATTTGAGCAATTCTGCAGCATATCTTTTTCGCGAGCTACACATTGCCACGGAATAATTATTCCACAATGTTTAAGTAAAGCAGGAAATTCAGTTTTTACTGGGGATTAACATGCAGGAACTTATTTGTAACATTGAATTCGATTCAGAAGATGATCAATTTGTAGCCAGGCTAAGAACTGAGATGGGTGGCCTGAGGGAATATACCGGAGTGACTTTTGAGGATGTCCTTAATCTTGTCATGATAGAGTTAAGAGAAGAATTTTCTTGAACAGAATTTGGCATCATTGTACCAAAAAATTTTATTTTAAATAGATAGTTAACCATTGTTGAGGCGATTATTACTTATTCTGGCCATATTATCAATAATGGCTCTCCCTGCTGCCTCCGCAGAAGATGGGGCACACAGTCCTGAGGCTCCTGTTGAAAACGAACTGCATTTTACCAGCTACCCTCAGTTGTACATAAATGCGTCAGCCAACACCAGCTTCAACCTTTCTTACGAGGGAATGCTTCTCTTCACCCAGAGTGGCTTCTATTATGCGTTTTTCCCATCTGAATCATGGAGCATTAACCGTGTATCAAACAACAGCATTAACTATGCCTCACACTTGATATTTCATAAATCAAACTTTGAATACCTCAAAGGCTTTGAGACTAGATTCAACATAAGTCCCAATCTGACGCAGAACGGACAGGAAGATTCTGGATTTGGTTATGATTCCCAAATAACCTCTGACATCGTGATCTGGATGAACAAGACTTATGTTGCAAACCCGGTTCCGGGAAACAATACTTCAATCAGCAGTTTTCAGCTCACATTCACCATGAACTCAACCAGCATCAATGGATCTGGGGATCTTCTATTGATACAGCAGCTTGGTGCAAAACTTGGAAATCAATTTGAACAATACCACCAACTGCCACAGATATCAAGGAATCTCACGAAGCTGAACACAACCGCGATAGGTGTTTCCAATACCAATTATGACGCCTATTACTGGTGGAACAGCACATATACAATCAATGGAAACCCCGGGCTGCTCAATGCTTCTCATAGCACGGCTGGTTCAGTTGATACACTGATCTTCCAGTACCATTTCACCAACGGCATTAAGTCGCTCTCACAGGATCCATACTTTTCTGTCCCCCAGATAAACCTGTTCCAGAGCCCAATACTCCAGAAAGATATCCAGAATACCGCCAGCTTCCTTCTGGTGCACTCCGAGCTACTCGGGGCGGGAATAGTATCGGGCTTTGCAATTCTTGGAATTTCATATGGTTCTTACAGGAAACGCAGATTCTAAGATTACTCCAGCATGGACATAATGTTGCTGCCCATGGTGTCGAGGAAACTCTCACGGAATTTCTTCAGGATAAGCATCGTATTTTCTGGATCAGTGAGAAAGAGATAATTAGTGCTTGATTTGCTTTCAGAGTGCAGGACGCCCTGGGTAATCATGTCTGAAATGACCTGCCTTATATTTTGCTGTCTGCTCTTTCTCCCTGTAAGAAACATAGACAGTTCAGCGCTTTCGTTTTCCAGGAGATAATAGATAATATCCCGCGCAAATTTATTTCTAAGGAAATAGAGAATTTTCCTGTCGTTGAAACCTGTGTTATCAAGGAGGAAATATCTCTTGAGCTTGCCATCTTTCTTGATGGATATTTTCTCCATTCTCTCAAGCTGGTAAATATGGTATTCAACCTGGCCCACTGCAGCGCCGGATTTTCTCTGAATTTCTCTGAAATGGATACCCGGGTTTTCAGATATAATCTGCTCGATGAAATCCCTGAGAGTACCCTTTCTTTGCAACCTCTAACTACCCCGCACGACCCCATAATAGAATAAAAGGAGAACAGCTATGTTTGAAATCATCAGGACAGCCGTATTTGATATGGGAAGCGCCAGGAGCCCAAATCCAACAAGGATGAGGAGGACTCCATCAGACAGGATAATGAGGAAAACTATCATGATGTACAGGAACATCCGCATCCCGGATTTGCTGTAGGCACGTCCACCAACTGCGAGCAAAAATGCTGCGAGAATCACGGAAAGCCCCATCAGATAAAAATCGATATTTTCCATTTAAATACGTATTGTAGTTCGATATAAAATTTCTGCTTATTGATTATGTTTCAGACTCTGTTAAGATCCTGTTGACAGGATCGGATTTCTCGCCATCTGCTCCCCATATCTTCATTCCTTGAATCCTATGCTCGCCTTATTTTCATCATAATCAATTTGGCAGGAATAACTTCATGGGAAAGACCTGAATTGCACATGGTAATGATCAATTGAAAGATACTGCAAATCCAAACTCGTTCATCTCTTTCCTCATCTTATCCCTGTATTCCCTGTCTCCTATCACCTTGGAGACCTTGAGGGTCTTCAGGCTCTTCCTTGCCGAAAATCCGGCAGCTAGCTTTCCATCTTTTACCATTATGTACAGGTTAGTAGTGCCAAACTGCCTCTTGATATAATCCTGGAAGTAGAGAATGATGATGTCCTTGGGAATGAGAATCCGGGAATCTCCCGCCTTGAATTTCAGGGCAGCAGGATTAATGTAAAGCAGGCGCTGAAATCCGGGGATTATGCCTTTAATGGCTTTTCCTGACTTTATGAGCTGGTCAATATTCTTGAAAAAGTTCTGGTCCATGGGCCTTCCCGTGGTTTCCTCATACCTCTTGGCATCTATGAAGCCCATGTTCTTCAGCATTGCCTTCACGAGGATTTCAACTGCCTCCCCTTTCTTGAATTTTTCCGGAACGAAGACATATCGCCTGTCAGAATCCTTTGCAATAACACAGTCTTCGTAAAGTGACTTGACGTTGCTCCTTACCCCCAGCACATCCCTGCGCAGATGGGCAATAATTTCGGCCTCTGTGGCTCCTCCGTACTCCATGATCACGTGAACTATTCTCTGGTCCGTTTCGTCAAGTTCCCTGGATTTTATGGCCCTGTATACAGATATGGTCTCCATGGTTGCCATTGCCTGCACACCAAACGGACCTGCAAAATTATACAGCAACCTCGACTGGAAGTAGTTGCGGAGAAGGGTATTCCTCATGCCCATGTATGATGCTTCGACCTCATTCCTTATGCCAAGGTGAAATTCCTTGAGTTTTTCAAATACCAATGAGTCCGTATTCCTTTGTGAATATGAGATTGCATAAGAGAAAAGGCTTTCCTGCTCAATATCCAATATGCTTGCATCTCCCAGGACAAGAGCTCCAGCCTTATCTGTAAAGCCGGCTTCAGCTGCATATGGCGAGACATTCTCAGGGACCGATGAAATGAAAATCTCCTGGGAGTTATGGTTCCTGGCAAGTTCCTTGACCGAGGCAAAGAAACTTTCAGGTGATGATATGGAACCCGTAAGATTCGATATCCAGAGAACACCATCGTTATAGGCAACAGTGAGAGTTGCCTCCTCCTTTCCCTTTGACACATAAATTGAATTGTAATCTATCTCATTGAGGTACTTTCTTCCAAAGTAAAGCTCCAATGGATCTGTCACCGGAACAATAATGCCCCTTTTCAGATCGCTGTTGAGCTTCCTGCTGCCATAATAGAGGTCATTCCTGATATACTTGGGTTTTTCCTCGAGTGATTTTATTGTTTCACCAATGTATGCCCAGAAGGTATGCTCCAGCTCACGCTTTGCCACCGGGCCGAATCTCCCAATGAGGGCTTTTACGCTATCTTGCAGGTCTCCCCGTTCTCTTGATCCATAGAGAATGGAATACCTGCCGTCCAGTGATCTTGTGATTGAGGCTCTGAATTCAAGGGCCCGAATGATCTGTTTGACTACTTTTACCGGATTCCCTGATCTCTCAGCAATGTCGTCATCAGTGTTGTGTCCGTTCTCAATGTGCTTGAGTACCTGGAGTTCCTCATCTTTGAAAGGTTCATATCTCAGGTTGTAAAGGGCTTCGGTAAGCCAGTCTGATGCATACGACATCCGGTTCTTGACGAATCTCCCCAGGTGGACTTTCCCATCCTGAATTAGGGTCTCAATTTGTTCGCTGGAGTAAGCGGGACACCTCGCCTGGATGCTCTCAGTGCTGTAAGCGTAACCATATTTCTCGAAATAATCGGAAACCGACTCAACTTCGGAGGAGAAATCCGCTACCCTCAGTTCGAGCTCATTGTTTTCCCCCCTGCCAAGCAGTGCATCAAGATCGGCCTTCAGGATATACTGTCTTGCAAATACAGGGGTTATATACTCATTCACAAGCGTTCCATCCTCAACAAGCCTGTTCAGGCCATCAGATAAAAGGGTCTGGTCTACTGGCAGCCTTATGGATATCTCATCAATCGTCAGTGGGCCATAACTCCCGATAACAAGGATCAGTGCTCTTTCTATAGCCGTTTCCACATCCGGTTCTTCGACGTAAAGGCCATTTTTCACATAGGAATTGGTTCCCTCCCTGAGCATGCGCCTCACTGAATACCAGGATTCCAATCTTGTGAGGGAATCTTTCAGCTCACTTTCCTCCATTTCCAGAGCTTTCTTGAGTTCACCGAAGGTACTGTTTTCTACGGCATCAAAAACCGTCTGCGTGGAGACATCCATTTTCTCATCTGCACGGAAGAGTTTTCTTATTACCGGATAATTGTCTATGTGTGCCCATCCCGGACCCCTCACATAAACGGAAACAATGGCATCCTCACCTACAAGGTCCTCCGTAATATCTGAGACGCCAACCTGCGCGTATGGGAATGGACTGTTGAACCTGTTCCTGAATGGATCGAAGACCAAAAAATGCCTTGCAAAGTCTTCATAGCTCTGCTTGTCTGTTATCTGTGGAACCTTTGATTTATAATACTGGTCAACGGTAGCCTGATCCTGGATTAGGAATCTGATCTCCTGTGCACCGTATATCTTGTCCAGTATTCTTCCCTGGAGTTCCTTGAGAAGTTTGGACCTGTCCTCCATGAGGACCATGTCAGAAACACCGGCAAGGATCAGCCCATATGAAAAGGGGCTTGTCTCAGCCCTGTAATCAAGTATTTTGTAATTCTTGCCTTCAATTATTTCCCTGACGTAATTCAGTGCCCGCGGGACATCCATCATATCGTTCATGATTTCATGGTAGGTTTCCTTTATAACAGGAAAATTCTTCATTCCTTCAAGGGTCTTCAGGAGTTTGTCACTCCTCAGCTGCTGCCTCACTACAGATATGTCATATCCCTTGTACTTCCTCAGAACCATGAGGGACCTGGCAGCACAGTGCCTGAATCTCTGCTTGAATACTTCTGTGTTGCTGATTGAGCGGGCAACAATTTCCTCAAAGTTCTTTGAACTGATAAGCGGAACTATTTCCTTTATGGGAATTTTCTTCTGGACTGTAAGGATGAAACCGTCATCTGTGACAGTAATTCTTGTGTTTGTAGAGAACTGGTTGGACATGGCCTGCCCATATGCGCGCGAGAGTGCATCGTTGACCCTGCGGCCAAGAGGGATGTGAAAAATAATGCTGTACAAGCCCGATGAATCTGTGTATCCTTCAACAAGCAGATGGTCTTCAGTGGGCACATCAAACTTTGCCTGTGTTTTGATGTACGATATCATGCTGGTGGCACCGTTTTCATCGAGCCGATAATCATCCATCAGCCACTTTTTGATATCTCCTCCTTCTTCAATTCGCCTGAGGGCTTCTTTCCTAAACTCGCCTACCAGGACTCCAAGGTCATAACTCCTGGGAAGCATCTCACCGGTCCATGAGGGGACAGTGGGCCTCATGCCTGTTGCATCCCTGACATATACCCTGTTCCTTACGCTTCTCTGGAACATGTAAGTCCTGGCACCAAGCACAAATATGTCCCCCTGCTTGAGCCGCTCCACGAATTTGTCGCTGAGCTGGCCCAGGTGCCTGCCTTTTTCACTTATCACCTGATAATCGGCTTCCTCGGGGATTGTGCCAATATTCATGAAATAGATCATTCTGGTGCTCTTCTTCTTGCCGAATGTCTTTTCTTCCTCATCATACCATATTTTACTGTAAATGACGTTGTCTTCTATCTTGCCTGACAGGTAATTGATAGTTTCCATGAAGTCTTCGAAAGGAAGCTGGTGGAAGGTGTATGAATTCCTGATTATGTTATATGCTTCCTCAATCTTCCATGGCCTTTCCAGCGACATGCCAACCACAACCTGGGAAAGGACGTCAAGGGAGTTGGTGGGGACTACAACCTTGTCGATCTCACGATCATAGGCTGCCTTTGTGAGAACAGAACATTCCATCAGGTCGTCAAGGTCGAAAACAAGAAATCTCCCGGTGGAGAGATCATTAATGTTGTGCCCGGATCTCCCGATCCTCTGAAGGCCTTTTGATACAGACTTGGGACTGCCGATCTGCACCACCAGGTCAATGTAGCCGATATCAATGCCCAGCTCAAGCGACGTTGACGTGATCACACATCGCAGTTCACCATTCTTGAGTTTATTCTCCACTTCCAGCCTGGTTTCCTTTCCAAGCGATGAATGGTGGGCTTCAATGCTTTCTATGCCTCTGGCCTTGAGCCTCATTGCGACATGCTCAGTGCCGCTCCTTGTATTTGTGAAGATAAGGGTGGTCTTGTGCTCATTGACCATTTCTGCGAGGATTTCATACATCCTGTCATTGGCTACCTCGTAACTTGTCTTGGTAAGGTCATTGACAGGTGTTATGGTCCTCAGGTCCAGGAATTTCTTGGTGTCAACTTCAATAATCTTGAAAGGCCTCTGTTCTTCTCCCTGGTAACCGCACAGGTATGTGCCAATGAGATCAAGAGGAGCCTGTGTGGCTGACAGCCCTATTCTGATAAAGTCCTTGTTTACCGATGACAGGCGCTCCAGGTTGGCAGCAAGTAGAGAACCTCGCTTAGTGGCTGAAATTTCATGTATCTCATCTATAATGAGCCACCTCAGATCCATTAGCTTTTCCCTGAATTTGGGAGCTGAGAGGGCAAGTGAAAAAGATTCGGGGGTTGTAATGAGGATGTGCGGGGGCTTTCTCAACATCTTCTGCCTCTCATTCTGAGGGGTATCTCCTGATCTTACAGCAGCCCTGATTTTGGGAAGCTTCTCTCCCTCTTTTTCAGCCAGTTCGTAAATCTGATCCAATGGGGCATTGAGGTTCTTGTTGATATCATTTGCAAGGGCCTTTAGCGGACTTATGTAAAGGCAGTAAATACGGTCTTCAAGTTCATTTTTTCTTGATAGCCCGAAAAGTTCGTTTATTACTGCAAGGAACCCGGTAAGTGTTTTGCCAGTCCCGGTCGGGCTTGAGACAAGTACATTTTCCCGGTTGTGTATGAGAGGAATAGCCTTTCTTTGAGGTTCAGTGAGATCAAGGTACATTCCATTGAACCACCTTGATATCAACGGATCAAGAAAAGGAAGATGATCTTCAACTTTGAACACTTTATTACCAGGCTGTTCCATTGTCAATAATCTTTATCACAGTGGGAGAGGCTATTTAACAATTATGCAGATTAATTGGGACAGTAGTGCATATCTGTGTATTCAGCCATTAGAACTGCTATAGCTGTATCTCGATAGTTTCCTCAAAAAATCATCGAGTATTTTCTGGCCAGAATATGTATCCCTCAGGACTTCCCTGTAGAATTCTATAGCCATATCGTAATCATGCACATTTACCGGTTTTGGAACTCCATCTTTTCCACCAAGGGCGAAGGAATATTTCACAGGGTCCTTGAAAGACGGCTCGCTTCCGAAGATGAGCTCAGCAAGGTATGAAATAGCCCTTACTGTGGATTTCCCTATTCCCTTCATGAAGGCAAGCTCCTCAAAGTTCCTGGGCTGGTACTCATAAAGGGAACGCATCTTTTCCCAGTCAATCCTGTAATCCATCCTTAAAACCGGTGATTTGTCAGTATAATTGTCAAGTGTACTCTGGCTGCCCGACCTCAATCTTGCAAAATACTGGCGCGGGTTGTCGCGAACTATTTCCACCATACTGCCCCTGTGCTCACGGCTTTCGGATGCAGAAAGATCAAGGACAGAAGGCTGAAGTATCTGGCTGGAAATGCCGTTCCTTGCATCATTCAGGAAATCCATTGAAGCCTTGTTTATCCAGTGGTATCTCCTCGCCATTCTCAGTTCAGGGCTCATGCCCTGCTGCACCACAACCCATTTTCCGCTTGCGTCCATTATGAGGAACTGCATGTAGAGATCAAAACCATCCTGAAGCAGCGTCTGGTCAACTTTGGCCACTCTTCTGACATCCTCTCTGATTTTGCCTGCCTTTGAATCTGAAATAACTCCGTCTTTAACTATGGCATCAAATTCTGAACCCATATTGCCAAGCTTTTTTCCCTTCCCGCCAAGTATAAAGAGATCATCATTCTTCTTTTGGTAGAATTCTTTAAGGGCACTAAGAGTCGCTGTTGTGGTTCCGCTGGAATTCCAGTCAAATCCTATTGCAAGTGAAAGAGAGTGGAACCAGAATGGATCTGAGAAATTCTCAAGGAGACGGTCTACTCCAAATTTCTCCCTGATGGTTTCGGAGACTATGCCTCCCAGCTTCACCATCCTCTTGTACAGATATTCGGGTGGATGCCCGTAATGCAACGGAAGTATAGCTGAGCCTCTCTTCTCCATTGGAATACACCAATGATTGGAATTATTAACACTTTCCCGGACATATTGAAACTGTTTGTATAACCTGTTTACAGGATCCTGCAATGACATAGACAAGCGAACGACTTACCCCGTGATTTTCTGAAATGATTTTATTTCATAACGGCGTATGGTCTATCATGGCAGAATTTCAATGCTACCAGTGCAGCACAAAAGTGAAAACAGGTGAGAAATTTACCTTCACCAAGAAAGGGCCAGTCCATTTCGATTGCTTCATTTCAGCGAGGAGAAAGGAAGTCCCTCAGGAAGCACAGGAAAAACTTAGGGCGTTATCCATCATACTTGATCTTGAGCTGCAACTGCTGCTTGGCCACCTTTCAATCAAAGATATTCCAGAAGATACCAAGGAAGCTGCGAGGGTCAAATACAAAGATATCGAAAAGGCCTGTGGCGAAACCACTAGGTTGATCTCAGATCTTTGAAGAAACACTGAGTCAACAAAATTTATTTTTTTACAGTTCAGGCTCTTAATTTAAGGGGAGCCAACAATATTTTGGATCAAAACAATATAGTAAATTCTGAAAAAAGTGTAAATAGGAAGATTACTCTTCCTTGGCTGGTTTCTTGGACTTGCCCTTGGCGGCAGGTTCTTTTGGCTTTTCTTCTGCAGTTTCTGCCTTCTTTGCTCCAGCTTTTGGTTTGGACTCCTTGGGCTTTTCCACTTTAGGTTTATCCTCTTTAGTTTTTTCCTCTTTTGGTGCCTCAACCTTAGGAGCGGCTTCCGCATGCGGTGCTACTGCTGGTTTGTGTTCCTTGGTGTGTTTTTCCTCCTTGAACTTGCCTTCTTTTTTGAACTCTGTGTAGCCGCACTTTCCGCACGTAAATCTGTCCTTATGCTCTGCAAGGAAAATTCCAGGCCCGCATCTTGGGCAGAATCTCCTCTGCCTTACGAGCTTTGATTCCTGCACAAGGTAGATTTCTCTCTTGATCATTGGGCTCCCTCTTCTCCTTCCTTGCTCTTGAGTCCATTCCTCAACAGTTCATAATCTGGCTCATAGAGCATTGCGCTCTCTTTGTCCTTGTAGATTTTAGAATAGCCTTTTACTTCGTTAAGACCTGTTTCCTGGAGATTCCTGTCAACAACAACAAGCTCTTTGTTGGAGCCTGAATTTTTGGCTATGAGCTCTTTTATCTTCTCCCTGCTGGGGGTAGGTTCGTTTTTGAAAGTAATTCTGTACTGCAGCTCTTTTCTGTGCAAGAGCTTGTTTTCTTTTTCGTTCTCTATTTTCAATTCTGGCATCTGACTTCCATCCTTTCAATCATTTGGGTGACCAAATTCTTAACTTCTAGGTTTACCGGAATGCAGGCCATGCCCACATCGGGGATTCCGTAAGTTACCACTGTATTTAAGTCTGAATAAAAAATTATTGGTATAACTGCGAGGTCTTCCTCACCGTCAATCTCTATCCTGCCGCCGTTTCCATTCATAAGAGACTGGATAAGCAAAAACAGGTCATGGCTCAGAGTGGCGGGATCACTCTTAATCCTGTGGGAACCGGGAACGCTGGGAAATTCTCCTTCAGTGCCTCTCTTGGTCTTCAGGTCAACAATTTCAATGAACGGCCTGATCCCAGCTTTGTGAAGCTCGGCAGTGGTAACATCCCCAACAGCTATGATTCTAGCCCCACCGTATTGTCTTAAAATATTGCCAGGTGTGCACAGCACACCATTGTTTCTGGCTATTTCTTCCCTTATCTGTTCACTTATGACGAACTCATTGCCTGACTTTAATTGCATAACTGCCAGGCTCCAGAATGTTTGCCTTTACTGCTATGGCGGACAGTTTTGGCTCCCCTATAATTATAAAACCAAACCATTCCGTGCTGGTCTTCTCGTCACCATGTATGGGGCAGTTTTTTTCTGTGGTAATGAGTTTGCATTTCTTGCAGGCCCTGTAAATCTGCTTCATTTTATTTAGTTCTCCACTTTCTCTCTCTTTCTGTTAAGCCAGTCAATTTTTGCAAGACCAAGCTGCTTCATTGTGAATCCAATTTTGCTGTCCTCGACAGAGGATGAACTTAGGTTCAGGGCAACAATTCTGACCCGTACCTTGTCGCCAACTTTGATATCCCTCTTTGTGTCTTTACCGATGAACCTCTGGTTGGCGAGGTCAACATCAATCCTGTCATCCATTATCTGGCTCTTGTGGAGAAGTCCCTCAAATGGACCGAACCGTACGAAAGCGCCAAAGTTTTGTATTGATACGACGACACCTTCTACTATCTCCTGCATTTCAGGATAATATGCAAGTGCCTTGAAATGAACGCTCTGGTAAACACCGCCATCTCCATGCACAATGGCTCCGTCACCAATCTTGTCCACATCAATGACCGAAACAATGTAGCATTTCCCAAGGATTCTTGTGTCGTCCTTCTCATCCTTGAAATCTATGAATCTGCCTTCCAGTGAGGTCTTAGCCACATCTAGCACGGCCTCGGTGTAATCCTGCCCCAGTTTCTCTGGAGGTATCCTCGTAATGTAATCATCCTCAACTACAACATACATTCTGCATCTTCTCCACGACAGGAAAGTCTAACACGGGCACTGCACTAACTGGCTTCACCTTATAAACTTGGGCAACAGCAAAGCAGTGAGCATTCCTGTGCTACTTACTTCCTACGGAGTATCTTTCCCCATTGATTAAATCGATATTAAGATTGTGATTTAAGAAATCCTGTAATTCTTGGTTTTCCACGGTAGTGGAAACCTCATTGTTCCAAAAAGATGAGGCCAAACCATAGAGGTTCATGAGCCAAA
>JAMDCA010000003.1:0-15605 GCA_023489435.1 Thermoplasmatota archaeon | reverse complement strand
AGATGATTACACTGCATTCGCTGTGCCAACTAATGAAGGTGGATTCACACGGGGAAAGAAATTCGACAAGATGGGCATGAGGGGTTCCCCAACAGGTGAAATATTCTTTGATTCTATTAAGCTTGGAAAGGAGATGGTCGTTGGAAAGCCGGGACAGGGCAAGAACATCATGCTCAGTGGCCTGAATTCTGAAAGGGTGATCCTTTCTTTCATCTTTGTGGGTTTGTCCAGAAGGGCTTTAGAACTTGCACTGAAATACTCCACTGAGAGGAAACAGTCTGGAAAATTCCTTCATGAATTCCAGCTCATTGAGGAAAAGCTCGCCTACATGTATACCAGGTACCAGACAAGCAAACTTCTGGCAGAGAAGTCACTGGATAACCTGGACAGAGATCCATATGATTCTCTGGTTCCCGCCGCTGCAATCATGCACGCATCTGAAACCTCGGAATACATTGCGCGTGAGGCCATACAGATTCTCGGCGGGATTGGATATGTGAAGGATTCTGAGGTAGAACGCCTTCTCAGGGACGCAATTCTTGGCCAGATAGGAGCCGGGACCACAGAAATAAGGAAACACCTCATCGCCTCCGCCCTCGTTAAAAAGTATAAGAGGGAGGATAAAATACCCAATTTGTAATGAAATGCATCGTTTGCGGGACTAAGGAAGCATCCGTACATGGTCAGTGTGAGGATTGCTATCTTAAGCACATACAGGTAACCGGGACAGGTTCCATAGAGGTTACAATTTGCCCCAAGTGCGAAGCATTCAAAATAGGCAATAACTGGTCAAAGGGAAAAATGGAGCAGCAGCTTTCCAGAAAGATAGTTACACATCTTGAATCAAAAGACCCCAATCTCATTCTTGAAGTGGAAAACAACTCAGTGGTTCTTAAGCGGCTTGAAGGAAAAATAGAATTTCTCTTTGATATCAAAACGGAAGGCCAGAAAATGGGAGGATATCCCATGAGTGTTCCGTCAAGGATTCTGCTTAACAGTTGCCCGACCTGCAACAAGATCTCCGGGTCATATTATGAGTCGATCATACAGCTCCGGACACTCACCGCGGAATATTCTCCAATCATAGACAAGGTTCTGGACGGAATAGCCAGTATGCTGCAGAAAATGCACAACAACGAATCGGACTCATTCGTTTCCAAGATACAGCCCATGAAAGAAGGGGTCGACATATACCTTGGCAAGAAAAATGATGGGATAAAAGTCTCAAAATATATCCATGACCATTATTTCTCTGACACAACGAGAACCAAGAAGCTAGCCGGAAGGAGGGAGGGTGGAGACTTCTACCGGTACACTTTCCTTGTGAGGCTTTTCAATCTCCAGCCTGGCACAATAATTTGGGGTAAGGACAAGACTTACATCCTTGAGAAAGTGGGTGCGAATTCACTTACTGTAATCGATCCGTCAAACGAGAAGCGTTATGATATACTGCAAAATGACTTCAATATCGGTTCCTATTCTTACTCACAGGATAATGTTGAAAGCAGAAAGTTCATAGTTGTGTCCAGTGAAAACAATGAGAGCACCATAATGGACGATGAGAATTTTGCTATATACACAGTTAAGGGGAAATACCAGGGCGAGGTCAGGGCATTCAACTATAAAGGGAAATTTATAGTCTCCACACCTCGTTGAAGAAAACCAATGACCTTCTGAAGAACTTTTTCAGTCGTAAATTTAACCGTAAGTTAATTGTTATTTCAGCCCATCTTGTGGATGAGACCTATGAGAATCAAAGCTGAATGGCATAAGCTGACTAAGGTTATGATGCACAGGCCTGGGACTGAGATAGATTATGCAATGCTGTCCCCCAGGCCATTCCTCTTCGAAAGACCTTACAAGACAAGGGTTGCCATTGAAGAACACCAGGAACTTGAGGAAACCCTAAAGCAGAATGGTGTGCAGGTTGACATTCTCAGTGATTTCATACTGAAGAAAGCTGATGCCGACCAATCCTTCAGGAGTGCACTTGAAAAGAAAGTCCTGTCACTTGTGAGGTTCTATGGAAACATTGAATCCGCTGGCGCTGCGCAGGCAGAACTGGAAAAAAACCTCTCTTTGCTTGATTCATCCACACTCTTCAAGATCATGACACTTGAGCCATCCATAGACCTGAAGCTGGATGTTGCTGAGGGCCTTGAATACCCAACAGTTTATTCCAACCTCCCCCTAGCGAACCTCTATTTCATGAGGGACCAGCAGGCTGTGGCCCCGGGCGGAGTTCTGCTGGGAAACATGAAGAGAAAGCAGAGAATGAGGGAACCTGACATCACTGAATTCGTCCTTAAAGAAGCATTCAAGGAATCAAAGCTCCACCGCATCTCTGGAAATGGCATATTCGAGGGGGGAGATTATATGCCTGCCGACAAATTCTGCATGATCGGCATCGGGTCAAGGACAAACCTTGATGGAGCCATGCAGGCTCTCGCATCAGGATATCTCCAGTTCGAGGAAGTTGCAATCGTGGAGAATCCAATTTATGATTTCATGGAAAACCTGCCAAAGGATCCAATGGTCAACATGCATCTGGATACTTACTTCAACATCGCAGGTGATGGAATTGCAGTGGGTTCAGAAGAGCTGATGAAAAAGGCCAGGGTTACGATCTATCCTGGCAAACTGGAAGAGGAATTGAAGCCAATGGAAGAAACAACACTTTATGATTACCTAAGGGCAAAAAACTTCAATTTCATTAACCTCGGGGTTTCTGAGCAGTTGAGTTACTCGTCAAATTTCCTTACAGTAGCTGACAGGCGCATTATTACAGTAAATGTTTCAAATGTTCTCCAAAGACTCCTCAAAGAGCATGTATTTCCCAGGAATGTTGAAATGCAAGTGATAAGGGACATGGAGAGAAAGGGGGAGGAAAACCTGTTCCCAAACAGGAAAGAAATCAAGGACCTGGGCATCGAATCCATACCAGTCCACCTCAGCGAATTGACCGGAGGATATGGTGGCGCACATTGCATGACTGCTTCCCTTGAAAGGCATAACTGATTCAAGCGTATGCGACTTTGTCAAGATCCTATTGACATTGTCGCGTATGCAAAAGGTTTAATTTAGAACAGGCATTACGTTGGCATTACGCTTAATTGCGCCAAATCATGAGGGATTTAATTGGCAAAGGACAGAACACAAAAAAAAGGAAAGGACAAGTGGAAAGAGAAGAACTGGTATACCATAAACGCTCCTGATTACATGGGAGGAAAAGAGATTAGCCTTAGTGTTGGCAACTCACCAGAAGCAATGGTCGGAAGGAAGATCGAGGTACCAGTGTCGGATTTCACGGGCAACTTCAAGAGAGCAAACGCGAAGATGATTTTCAAAGTCCTTTCCTGCCAGGGTTCAAAATGCACTTCTGAATTCGTAGGGCACAGCCTTAGCGATGACTACATAAGAAGGATGGTCAGAAGGAGAAAGGAGAGGCTGGACATAATAAAAGAAGTTGCATCTTCTGACAACGTGAACATGGTACTCAAGGTTGTTATTGTTACAGACGGAAAGCTGACCACTTCCAAGAGAGCTGAAGTTAGGAAGACTGTTGAAATTTTCCTGACTGGAAAGGCTGCCACCATGGCTTATGGGGAACTGGCCAAGTATGTAATTGGTGACGAAATTTATGGGGACATTGTGTACACAACAAAGGATGTTTACCCAATTAAGAAAATAGAGATGAGGAAATCTGTTCTCTCCAAATCTTCGACTGTTCCTGCTCAGCCTTCATCTGTGGTTGAGCAGAAAAGCGTAGAACCAATGCCATAATTTCACCATTTTTTGCCGGGGTGGCTTAGTTGGAGGAGCGCCGGACTCATAAGGATGTAATGTTCTGAGAAATCCGGAGGTCTCGGGTTCGAACCCCGATCCCGGCATCTTTCCATTTCACAATAAATTCTTAAAAAGACAAGAAAAATAAAAAATTGAGTGGAGTTTGCCCCCTACATCAAGTTTATTAATTTTTTAAGGCAACTGGAATGACCCTGACTGAGTCTGAAGACTCATTCCCGTTGTCGTTGCCAGCGTTGCCGTTCACATGGAATGTCAGGGAAGCGAGAACTATGCTGTTTGAGGTGGCATTGGTTCCCTGGTTGTTATTATCCTGTGATTGGTTGTTGCTCCCGGATTGGTTATCCATTGCGAACAGGGAAACGTTGTTGCTAGAATCCTGGGTACTGTTGCTGCCTGTTTCGTTCTCGAATTCATGTTCACCGGACTGGTTCTCATTCTCTGAGGGGTGCAGGAACAGGAATGGCACATTTGTAACATTTGCTGTGTGTACCATGTTTCTGACTTCATAGCTCAGATTTACGCTGATGCTATAGACCCCACTGTTCAGTTTTAAGTGACTGTCTTCATGTTCACCGGTAACGTTGTATTGTTGCCCGTTAACTGAAACTGTTACTGCAAACTTCGAGAACACGCTGCCTATCCGGTCTTTCTTTTCCAGACCTATCTTGTATACGGTGCTATTTGTTACGTGCACTGTAACCGTTGCTGTAGCATTCCCAGTTTGCCCGGGTGCAAGGGTGCCAAGGTTCATGACTCCTCCGCTTTGTGGAGTCAGTACACCTGTGGCAGCTGTAGCACCAAGGCCAACCGCTGCTAGTACGGCTACAATGGCAAGTATTGAGTGTGCTACCATCGCCACAGACTTGTAATCTGGAGATTTCAAGTTTATGGTACAAGAGGCAATAAATTGAGAGCTGGAACCATATTAGATGGGTTTTACGGTTAAAACCTGCATAAGTTCTTACGATTTATTTTGAACCGTACATTCATTCAATTACACTAAAAGAGTTCAAGAAGGCTCGAAATTGTCGGTTGGAAAGAATCCCTGGAAGTGTTGTGCCCTTCCCTTACAACCTGGACGGCCTTGAGTCCGGATGCCCTCGCAGCGGTAATCTCTTCTATTATATCAGAAAGGAACAGTATTTCACCACTTGGAATTTTCAGGAGACCGGCAATGTTTGCATAACTCTTTGGATCCCTCTTCGGGCCGACTGATGTATCAAAGAATCCAGACAGGTACTTCGTCAGATCACCGTAGTTCGTAGAAGCGAAAATTAATCTTTGGGCCAGGGCACTCCCTGATGAGTATATGGCCATCCTGATCCCGTCGCGATTCAACCTTTCCATAACTTCTGGAACATCCGGATATACTTCTCCATGCAGCTGGCCATTCCTGTAACCCTCTTCCCAAATTAGCCCCTGCAGTTCCTTCAGTGCCGGATCCTTGCTGTCGACACTGATAAGCCACTTGACATATTTCGCTGCAGAACCCACTCTCTGGGAAATATCCGTACTGGACCAGTTCTGGGGCAATTTTCCAATGGCAGAGTTGTCTTTGTAGGATTTCTCCAACATATCTATCAAATCTGCCACCTGGTTCCTGGCAGAATTTTCCTTCAGGAATACCTCCACTTTTTCCCTTGCATATGAAAATAATGTCCTGTGGACAAATTCCAAAGGTGTGGTTGTCCCTTCTATGTCAAACAGTACTGCACTAATATCTGCAAATTCAGCTTTCATGGGCATAGATATTCATTCAGTGCCGAATGTAGGCAGGTCCGAAGCACATGGGCTGATATTTCCTGTCAACTCCTTCAGGAACATAATAGGGGGTCCATCCCGATTTGTCCTGGAAAAGCCTGATTGCCTTTATGTTTCTGTCCTCACAAAGGTCAAACCAGTGTTTGGTCCCTTTTGGTACCCTTAGAAGGTCACCCCGGGAAACCTCAACAGCAACAACCGGGGAGTCTGCTGGGTGAATATGAAAAATGCCCCTGCCAGAAATGGTGTACCTGACTTCGTCTTCGCTGTGCCAGTGTTCTTTATTGAATTTATTCAGCATTTCATCAAGGCCCGGGGTATTCCCGTTGATGTTGATCACATCAGCTGTTGTGTATCCGCCACTTTGTTTCAGATCCTCAATTTCCTTGCCATAGGCAGCCAGTATTTCCTCCTGAGTTGATGTTTCATCTACAGGATAGTTCGTCTGCCATCTTTCATAGGTAATTCCTATATTGGAAAGGTATTTTTCTGCTTCATCTGGATTTTCAATCTTGATTCCCTTATCTGGGATGCTTACCACTACCATGTTTTCCACCTCTTTTTTACTATATTGCCAACCTTATCCTGAATTAGGGGGACTCCATCCGGCCACGAACTTCCAGTAAAAATTCAAGGCCTTCCACGTGCCTCTTGGCTTCCTGTAAAGATTTTCCCCACGCATATAAGCCATGACCACTTAACATAAAACCATGGGTTCCCGGGTGATCCCGTAATATCTCCTTCAACTCTTGAGAAAGCGCACCCATGTCCTGGGAATTCCGCAGGATAGGTATCCACTCCCTGTGTTCATGTGTTTTTACTCCGTCTAGAGCCTTTAGCATTTCAAAGCCTTCGATCCACAAGCCGCCATTCTTTTCGTGAATCTTCGATAGTACAGTCGACCAAAGTGAATGTGTGTGAAAGACAGCCCGGCACGCGGTTTCATTTACCAAAGTGATGTGGAGGGCTGTTTCAGCAGAAGGCTCGTACTTTCCGTGAAGAACATTGGCTTCCCTGTCAATTAGGATTATCTGATCATATTGAAGATTGCCCTTGTCCAATCCGCTCCCAGTAATTGCGAGTAGCAACGGATCTTCAGAAACCAATGCGCTAAGGTTGCCGCTTGTGCCCATGGCCCATCCACGGGAATAAAAGCCAGCCCCTATCCTGGATAGTTCGACAGAAATACTCTCAAAGTCCCTCTTCAGTGCTTCATTTAAATTGAAGTAAAATTCCAACCAATATTCCTCCATGCCAATTATACGAAAGCTGCATCTTGCTTGCCCTCAAGGCTCTTGAATTTGAATTGAATTTATTTTTCCTATTTCAACATTATGTGAAATCGCACAATGGTAGTTCGTGCTTCCTGCGGTAACTCACCCATAGGCAAAAATAAAATAGTGCTGTTCGGTGCGTGGTCATGAAGATGAAGCCCAAATCGTCGATGCAGCTTAGGAAACTTGCATTTTCCATCTTAATTGTCTTTCTTATGGTCACATCTCTCTTCACCATTGCTTCTGGTGCAAATCAACCAAGTTATAACAGCAGTGAAAATAATTCTCCAGTAATGATGCCACACAGTCACCAGCCTGTGAATGCTGCCTTAGGGGCAGTGAACCCGAATAGCCTTTACAGTTCAGAACCCGCACCCATGGGAATAGCTGATTTTGGAATTGGACCGGGCAATACCCCGTATATGTACAATACAACATCTTTTCTGGGAAAGATAAACATTGGATCTATTTCTGTTGTGAACAATACAACCCAAAGCACTTCACTATCGTTTCAGCTTAACATCAACTTTAAATTACAGAACGCGGGAACTACATTCGTATACTGGGTGCAGGATGTTCTCACTTTCAACACTACAACTCATGATATCTATATCATAGACAACATCTGGAACATGAGTTCTGGATCGGCCAACATTCATAACAGCACGCTGGCAGGAAATGGAACTGTTGCTAATGCCAGCATGACTCAATTCTACTACGACCTTGCAAATGCCAGCCTCCCGGGTTCCTTCGGGAGCATAAAGATCCCGTCCACCATTCAGCTTAGGATGAACAGCACAGTGAACAAAACTGGAGTTCCAGAACTTTCCTTCCAGTACAATGATGGATATGCATGGCAGACCTACGATAATGTAAACTTCACTTTTGCGGGAAACAATAGCTACGATTCTGGATTTGTGGTGGATGGCTACAACTACAACCCTTCTGGCCGATTCTATGATGCAGAACTCATATTAGGTGGACCAGGAGGCGGTTCCTACAGCACAGACCTTTCATCGAACGTTTCGCTCCAATTGCAGTACTGGAACGGAAACAATTACCAGGAAATATCCAATGCCTATAATTTTGGGTCAGACACAGCAGAGGCCATGAACAATGTTGTTTCTGCAGGATTCTATTACAGCGCAAACGGCAGCCTCTTCGAGAAAATAACCAGTGGTGCAGGGAATCTTGGGCAAGTGTACAGTTCCAGCATGGTTTCGTCCTTGGAAATGTTTGCGCCAATCAATGGTGGCACTATTTCTATAAATGGCCACAATACTTCATTTACCGGGAGTAAGGTAAACCTCACACTGTGGCCGGGAAACTATTCCGTGAAACTATACACCGACGGCCTGCTTTATTACAGTACAGCAGCAAACATTGCCGGCGGACAGAATCTGGTCCTTCATGCCAACGAATATCTTGTAACTGTAAATGAAAACGGGCTTCCATCAGGTACAATGTGGTGGACAAACCTATCTCATAATTCCCACTCTTCTGTTTCGCACAATATAAGTTTCTACCTGCCCAATGGCACATATTACTTCAATATAACCAGGGATGACTCCAGTTTCTTGCCAAACCTGACAAATGGCTCATTTACTGTTTCCGGTTCCAGTTTGGCTGTTTACGTAGGATTTTCTCCTGTGCTTTATAACATTACCTTCAGGGAGAGTTCATTGCCACCCGGTACTAATTGGTCTGTCACACTGGGGAATATATCATATAATTCCACAAATGGATCAATTACAACTATGCGGATAAATGGAACTTATGATTTCACTGTACACAATCTCACTGACTATTACACGCTAAATTATAGCTATGCCCTTACGGTGAAAGGCAGCAACCTCACGGATACTGTATTGTTCTACCAGTATGCAGAAATTAAAGGAATTGTCTTTCCTGCCGGTGCCAGTGTTACAATAAATGGGAACTCTGTCCCCCTTCACAATGGAACATTCTCATTCTTTGCGAAGCCGGGCAATTACAGCATCGAAGTAACGCTTTCTGGCTATAGCCCATATGCAAAGAACCTATCGCTAAAAAATGGGCAAAATATTTCACTTTCCATCAACCTTACTAAAAGCGCTGCACCCAGATCAAAACTGCAGGGCCTTGAGGTGCTTGGAGGGCTCGCAGCCTTACTTGCGGTGGCAGGAATAGGGGCAGTAATTGTGAGAAGGCGCTAAATACCTATTTTCCACTCATTTTCTCATTTTTTGGTTTAATCATAAACTTGAGATATATAAGTTACATTTTTCAAACATGGTATTTCAGGATATTCTCACAATGAGCCAGATAAACTACATTTCCAGATTGCAGAACAGCCCAATGGTCAGGAGAACTGTCAGGAACTTTCTTAGTGCCTGCGGGAAGGACTATACCAATGAACTCACAAGGAAGGAGGCATCAGAATTGATCTCCCTCCTGCTGCACGTGAAAGCGACGTAACTGCTGGCCTTATGCAGAGCTCAATTGCGGAATCAAACGACGCCCAGTGGTTCGTAAGGTTCTGGCGGATAAACTATCTGAATCAGGTCTCCGGGCCTTACTTTTCCACCCTCCAAGACAATCCCCATTACTCCAGACTTTCTAATGACAGAGCCATCTGATTTCTTCTGAAGAACCGCAGACATAAGGCCCTTCCTGAACACGTCGAGTTGCGTACAGGGGTTTCTCAATCCAGTGATTTCCACCCTGGCTTTCTCGCCAAGCTTGAGAATTGTTCCCACAGGAAGGGATAGCAGGTCGATACCTCTTGTCGTGATATTCTCCCCAATTTCACCAGGCCTGATATCAAATCCGTCCTCTTTCAGTTCGATGAAAAGTTCCTCATGAATAAGATGAACTTGCCGAAGATTTGGCTGGTCCGGGTCAACTGCAACTCTGGACCTGTGTTGCACTGTTCGGCCTGAGTGTGAATCCCCATCAACTCCCATGCCCCTCACAAGTTCAATTTCAGGCTGGGCTTCCTTTGAAAAATTATGTTCACGGCTTTTGCTGACAGATATAACCTTCATCCTGGAATCGGCCATACTCTCCTCGCCTTCAACCCTGACGCACCTGACCATCAGTCTATACAAAGTAAATGCGTATATTAAATTCTTGAATGTTGGTTTGCCAGTTCAAATTGAACTCAGCAGAAAGTTCCTCACCGATCTGACAAACCCCTTTTCCACTTCTTCCCCGACATGCTCGTCACCCAGTTTCACTCCGCTCCTGATTACATCATCTGCAAAGGGGTCTCCATAGGTATGCGGAGCAAGATGGACATGAAGATGGGGGATATGGTCACCATATATGTAAACGTAAACCAGTCTTGCCCCTGTAGCTGCTTTCAGTGCAGATGTGATGTGCGAAAGAACAGTCCCGAACTCATCTGCCTCAATGCCATCCAGTTCCGTAATGTATCTTATGTGCCTGAGAGGCTCCAGATAACAGAAACCGAAGACATCCTTGTAAGTACTGAATGTAAGCCTCCATCTGTCATTTCTCCAGAGTTCCTTCCTTGAAAAAGTTGCATCTGCAGTCCCATCACAGATGGAACAATTTGTATCCATGAAAGCTCAACAACTACATAATATAACATTTTTGCCGTGGTAGGAATTTTGACAGAATTGCAAAGACAAATGCAAATATCAAAATGTAAATATGACGAAATCGTTATCATTTTATGAACCAGAATCTTGAAACTGCGGCTACTTTGGCCCTTGTGGCAATAATACTTGATGTATTGGGATTCCTCTTCGGCCTATTGTTCCTTCCCTTCATAGCTCTGCCTTTCATTTTCATGGTGCTCAATTATTTCCTGGTATATGCGCGCATTAAGGAAGGGCGGGCAGAAATGGCAAGAACTCCTTCCATTGTTTTAGGGGTTTTGGAGTTGCTGTTTGGAGGTGTAGTCCCAGGAATTTTGCTCATTATATGTTATGTGAAGATTAATGACGGCCTTGCTGCATAATTACGGCAGCAACGTTACAAGTCTTGTCTGTCTGAAGTGAATTGCCTGATTTTGTGCACTTCTTTCTTGTCACTTTCTGGGACACATGATAGCTTATATACGACGAGGAAATTATCCAGCCAAGATAAAAACACAGAATAAAAAACAATTCTTAGTTTAAACCGCAAGAGTGTAAAAATGACAAGTTTCGATAGTTTTGGAATAAAGAGTGAAATATTAAAAGCACTAAATGAGATGAATTTTACCACACCCACCGAAGTTCAGGAGAAAGCCATTCCCCTGGCAATGGGGGCACAGGATCTTATAGTAAGGTCAAAGACCGGTACAGGCAAGACAGGGGCATTCCTTGTCCCGATATTTAACTCAACACAGGCCAGCGATAGAATGGCGGCCCTCATAATCCTGCCAACAAGGGAGCTTGCACTGCAGGTTTTCTCAGTTGCAAAGGACATGGCTGCGTTCAGCAAGGTAAGGAGCACAGTTGTTTATGGTGGAGCGAGTATAGAGAACCAGATCAGGGAACTCAGGAAAAATCCGTCAATAGTCATCGGAACCCCTGGAAGAATAATCGATCTAATGAAAAGAGGGGAATTAGACGTTTCAGGAATCAAGTTCCTGGTTCTTGATGAAGCGGATGTTATGCTTGATCTTGGTTTCATAGAGGATATTGAGTACATCGTTTCAAAAATGCCCAAGCAGAAACAGTCTATGCTGTTTTCAGCAACAATACCGGAACAGATAATCAAACTTACAAAGAGATTCATGAAGAATCCCCAGTTCCTGAAAGTTGGCGCTGAAGAACAGATGACTGTAAATACGATTTCACACAGTTTTGCAATTTCAACGAGCTCCAGAAAGGTACCCGCCCTCATGGCATATATCAATGAATACAACCCGGGCAAGTCCATAATCTTCGCAGAGACAAAGAGAGGGGCAGACAGGCTTTACAATGTTCTCGAAAGCCAGGGCATGAATGCAACGGTCATCCACGGTGATCTTTCACAGGCGCAGAGAGAAAAAGCACTTTCTGAATTCAGGAACGGGAGCAGGTTCCTCATTGCAACAAATGTTGCAGCAAGGGGACTTGACATCACTGATGTCACAGATGTGATTAATTTCGATCTTCCGGGAGAGCCTTTTATCTATGTGCACAGAGTAGGAAGATCCGCAAGGATGGGAAATACCGGAAATGCATTCACCATAATCAATGAAGATGAAATTGATGCCATAAAAGCCATTGAAAGGACAGTAAAAATTCACATGATGAGGATAGAGCTCAACCAGGATCCATATCTGGAAGTTGGAAGAGACATTGGTTTCTCACATTACAGGAACAGGGAAAACAATGGTGGTAGGGGAAGCAGGAATTTCGGTAGGTCCGGGTCTAGTGACAGACGCCCCCCTAGAAGAAGCAACGGCGGTGGCCATGGAAATGGCCGAAGATTCAATAACGACAGGCGCAACTGATCATTGGTAGCGCCAATGATTTTTTTATTCCATTATTGGAACTCCACTATCTGAACCGACCATAAAATCTAGGTGTTTATCTTCAGGGAGATGCCTGAAATGTAAAGGTACGGTGGAAAGTCCAGCGTTACCGGCGAGATATTCTTATAATTAACCCTGAATACTGTTGTGTTAACATTATTAAACCTGAGATCGCCAGATGAAAATCAGTGTTCAAGTGAATAAATATGCCAAAGGAGAACAATATTTACTGAAAATATAGGAATAGGGCTTATATGCCCATTCTCTCCCTCAGTCCCAAAACCTGGTTTTTGATCTCTAAGGGCAATTCCTTGCCAAGAGACCTGGTGAATTCCTCTATTTCAGAAATCTCATCACTCCATTCCCCGTAGTCAATGCTGAAAAGTTTCTCCTTTTGCTCCTTTGAAATCTTCATCCCATTGAAATTTATGGAACCAACTGCAGGCATGTTACCTATTGGGGTTTCAACCGCGGAAGCGGTCCCCTCTGCCCTGCCTATTATCCACTCAAGAACACGTATATTCTCGCCGAAGCCTGGCCAGATGAAACTCCCCTTATCATCTTTCCTGAACCAGTTCACATAATAGATGCCCGGAAGATTTGAAGCCTTTTTTTCCATGGAAAGCCAGTGTTGGAAGTAATGAGAAACGTTGTACCCACAGAATGGCCTCATTGCCATGGGATCTCTCCTGACTTCACCCACCTGGCCTTCAGCTGCTGCAGTTTGCTCAACACCCATAGTGGCCCCAAGAAACACGCCATGGCTCCAGTCAAATGACTCGTAAATAAGCGGAACAGTATCTCCTCTCCTACCGCCAAATAAAATGGCCGTTAATGGAACGCCAAGAGGATTTTCCACTTCTTTGGACAGGCTTGGATACCTTTTGAGTGGCGTCGTAAACCTTGAATTGGGGTGTGCAGCCTTCTGCCTTGTGGAAGGCGAATGTACGTTTCCAGTCCAGTCTATCATTTCCCCTTTAGGAAGAGGAAGGCCCTCCCACCACGGCTCATTATTTGCAGTCAATGCAACATTCGTGAATATGGTGTCTTCCCTAACACTTTCCATAGCATTGGGATTAGTAGTTTTATTGGTTCCCGGCACTACTCCAAAAAACCCATTCTCAGGATTTATGGCATATAGCCTGCCATCTTTTCCCACGTGTATCCAGGCTATGTCATCTCCAATGAGCCTGGCCTTCCATCCCTGATTTGCATATTCTTCTGGTGGCCTAATCATTGCAAGGTTGGTCTTACCGCTAGCGCTGGGGAAAGCCGCAGCAAAGTAGTACTTCTTTCCCTTTGGGTTTTCCACTTCCAGTATGAGCATGTGTTCTGCCATCCATCCATCGTTTCTTGCTTCAACCGATGCAATTCTCAATGCGTGGCATTTCTTGCTCAGTAGTGCATTTCCGCCATAAGCCGAATTTATGCTGATGATGTGGGCATCCACTCCCAGCCTCTTCCATGGGAAGTGGAGAATGTATCTGTTCTCTGGGTCGAGGTTCCCAGAAATGTGAATTGCCTTGACAAATTTTCCAGTTTCCTGGATTTTCTTCATTGCAACATCACCCATGCGGGTCATTATATGCATGTTCACTACCACATAGGCATTGTCTGTAATCTCCACGCCCGTCTCAGAGTATGCTGAATCAAGTGGGCCCATTACATATGGAACAACATACATTGTTTTGCCAGCCATTGACCCCTCCATCAGCCGGGCAGTAACAGACTCAGCCTCTTTGAGTGACATGAAATTGTTCAATGGGCCAACATCTGATTCATCTTCCGCGCAAATGAATGTTGATTTTTCGGTTCTTGCCACGTCCTTTGGGTCGCTCCTTGAAAGATAACCTCCGGGGAATTTTTCCTGGTTCAGCTTAATCAGGCTTCCATCTGAGACCATTTCCTGGATCAGCTTTTCATATTCTTCCCTGCTACCATTGCAGTATACGACCTTATCTGGCCTGGTTATGGCAGATACGCCCTCTACCCATTCTTCGACAGTATTTACCTCAACTCTTTCCATTATATCCCTACCTTCGTGGCACTGTTAAAGCGCCAGTCTGGAATGCCTGCTTAAGCGCCTGGAGCCTAAAACTGGACAATATTCCTTATTTTTATGCCTATTTAATAGCTTCCATTAATGTCTACTACATGATACGGCAATTGCCTAATAAATGGAAAAAAATGCCTTAATTTGGCTTTACATTAATTCGATTCGACAGATATTTAATAATTGAAGAGCAACATTAAAGTACAATTGCTATTCCTGGGTTCTTTTAACACGGCCTCAAGGAGACGCCATGAGTGCATCAAGGCTGCCATCCTCAATCCTTTGCCTGCTCTTTCTTGTACCCATGATTATGAGAATCGCTGCAATAAGTTCTAATGGCGTGAAGAGCAATGCAACTATGATCATGACGAGCGCAAAGTCAAAGTATGATTCCTCAAACTTGCGAGCAAGCCTATGCAGGCCTAGGAGTAACCCAATGATATAACCGATCACAAGTAGGAGCCCACCAATTATCCCAACAAATCCGCCCAGTGCTACAGCTCCCAATGCAGCCAAAGGCAGTGTTGCCTGACTAGAAGGAGTCGGGCCGAGAGATCCCAATAGTGGAATGAGGAAAGCAAGCAGGACGCCAAAGCCTATAATAGCCAATATTACTCCGACAATCAACAGTGTTGTCCCCGTGGTTGGGGTCGAGAAATTGAAATCGAATTCTCTCAGTTTTATAAATGAAGACCTCAGGTAAATGAAGGATAAACATTGTACAAACAGGATTGCAACCAATATGGCTTCGAACAACAGCACGAATATGGTTAGGTTAGATGATGAGAAAGAAGTTGTCAATCCACTGAAGACTGCAGTGAGCCCATAGTTGAAACTTGCACCATACAGAGTTGTTGCCAGTACATTGATGGTGAAATCCAGGGTGGATATTACGGCAGTGATGAGAAAAATTATGGCAAATACGTGCAGGTTCTTCAAGGACTTCATTTCCTCCTGGGAAATGTGTTCAAAGGAAAACTGGCATCCCGAGCATTTGATGGCCCCCAGTAGATTGTGTGTTCCACAGCTTGGGCATCTTGTAGGCATATGCCATCTAAGGTAGGGCATATTTTATATCTTTTGGTAACCGTGGAGGATCCTTGCTGAAATTACCACTTTGCATTGGGAGGAGCTTAAACTATGCACAAAATTATAACGTCCAAATTAATTCACCACTGCAAGGGTCTGTGGGGTAGCCTGGTATCCTTCCAGCTTCGGGAGTTGGAAACTCCGGTCCAAATCCGGGCAGACCCAT
>JAMDCA010000039.1 GCA_023489435.1 Thermoplasmatota archaeon | reverse complement strand
GAAAATGCCCGACAGGAGAGACAAATTTTACTACCTGGCAAAAAAGGAGAGATACAGGAGCAGAGCAGCATTCAAGCTACTTGAACTCCAGACTAAGTATGGTTTCCTTAAAGAGGGGCAAAATATTCTCGAAATCGGCTCTTCGCCCGGCGGATGGAGCCAGATCGTCACAAGTATCACTGGCTCCACAGTTTTTTCCGTGGACATCGATAAGATGGATCCACTGGAAAATAATGTGTTTATAAGGGGAAGAGTGGGCGACAAAGCCCTCAAAGTGAGGATCAAGGATGAAATGGACAAGCTGGGGATAGAGGCATTTGATGGGATTTTGTCGGATGCAATGTCAAAAACCAGCGGTAACCAGGATATCGATCACTCCTCCTCCTATCTCATTTGCCAGGAAGTCATGGCTTTGGCGGAAACACTCCTGAAACCTGACGGCTTTGTTCTCGTAAAGCAGTTCCAGGGTGATCTCACAGTCAAATTTGTAAATCAGTGGAAGAAATATTTTGGTTTCTCCAAGATCACAAAAGTGGCGGCATCAAGGGAAGGAAGTAAGGAAATATACATTATATTCCAGTATCTGAAGGGCTTTTAGCTCCCCATCCAAGTGTTTCAAGCCTGGAAATCAGTGGCTTGTGAAATTCATAATCGGAAACTATTGTATTTTTCGGACTGTAATCGTTCGAGGCAAAGTTCTCTATTTCCCGAGCCATGTAGTCAATGCGGGCGTCGTCTATCTTTGCCAGCCCCTTTACGGCGTTAATCCTGCGAATCCATTTTTCAGAGAATTCATACTCATTGGTGTCCTTGAAATCGAAATTGAGGATCCTTTTCTTCCTGATGGAGTGCCTGATTAGGTGGCGTGTTTTCATGGTCTGTGAATAAAGTGCATCGAAATCTTCCTGGGGCATATCCAGCCCGATTCCTTTCTTCCCGGTGTCCATAAGGTATTTCACCGCTTCAACGTATATTGGGGGCGGTGTCATGACTTCACCATATAATGAAAGCCTGACACCGTAAATTATCTCATAATCGGAAAGGTTCATCTCGAATGGCTCACGGATAAATGCGGTAAGCCCCTCTATCTCGCCCGGCGATATGGTAATCAGGACAACATCCGGTGAATCTTTTTCAAGAAGTTCTTTCAATTGGGTGCCGTGGGATACAAGCCCCTTCACTCCCGAATAAAAATTGAGGACCCGGCTGCCGTTTCCGTTGTATAATCTTGTGAACATTATGCCAGCTTTCTCTTTTCAATCAAAGTCTGCAACTTCTCTTTTTCACGTATTTCCCTCAGCTCTGACAGGCTAATGACTGCACAACCTCCAAAGTGTTCTTTAGAGGTGCGTAACCTGCTGATGACAAAGGAATCATTTCCGAAAATCTGGCTGATATTCCTCATGGAATTAATTCTAATCAAATTCTGGTCCAGGGACTCCATGAGCCCTATAAGGAAGAATTCCTCGATGGTTTCCTTCATTATTGCATCGAATGGGAACTTTCTTACAGGATGGAAATCCATGCCATGCATCATCATGAGATTCAGAACCTCAACCAGAAAGTCATTTTCCAGAGGTGACTCTTCAGGAGGCATTTCCAGATTTTTAGAGATAATCGAAAGGTCGATGGACTTCCCCAGGTCCTCACCAAGCACCTCCTCAAGCTTCAGGTAAACGTCTATGGTAACAGCACTGCCAGATTCATAAAGGGAAATGGATCTTCTTGAGGTTCCAATCTTGTTCGAAAGGTATCCTATGGAAAACCCAAGTTCTTCCCTTCTCTGGTGAAGCCTTTTTCCATCTATGGATGCATAGAAGCCTCCAGGTCCTGATGAGATGAATGGCATTTCTCCCTCAAGATAATCCTGGAATGTCTCAGGGGACAGTATGGGCACTCTGTGCCTGAAATATACAACACCATGCTCCAGTGGTCCGCCACCAGTCTTTTCTCCTATAACAATGGGCGCTGCATAGGTCAGTTTCGAAATCCTGATCAGTTCCATTGCGCTGGAACCCCTAAGAGTATCAATGTTTTGTAAAACTTTTATGATAAGCCTTAATCTTTCGCGCTTTGCTATGATATCGAATCCAGTCGCACCGCCTAGCAAGGGGTCTGACACTCTGAATCCTTCTCTTGTGAGAAGATCGAAAATGAGTTTGACTATGGCGCTGCGCCGATCCTCCACGAAAGACAAGTATAATTTTAAGTATTTAACTCTTTTGGTTTTCTGTCTCACAATTCGCGAAGGGGTTCTTCATAAATGCCAGTGGAGAGTTTGTTAGGGCAAATTTTAACGTCACAGCTTGTGCATATGACTTCACCAGTGCTGTTGCCGGGGGAATTCACGACAATTCTTTCAACGCCCTCAATCTTGGCCAGCTCATCGAAAATTTTCTTTGGAACTGTCTTAAAAAATATAGCTCTCAGTACAGTGTCGTCCATGCTGAGATTTCTTCCATAGAGTTCTTTGATATAAGAACCGTATCTCCTCACTGTGTCGATGAGAGAAGCCATAGCCCTTGAATAGAATCCGGGGCAAATGTGAAGAGTAACAACCTGGTCCCCCATCAAAGGAGAGATGTCTGAAATATCTGGAAGTGGTTTTATCCTGGACATAATTTCCTTGACACCATGGGTGCTCTCTATGATTTTGATGGTATCATAGACAGTTCTTCGGTTGACCCCGAATGTTTTAGCAACTTCACTTATGGAGATTTCTATACCGTCGGTGTAAAACCTGCTGTTGTTTACTGAAATGCCTCTATTATAGAGTCCCTCCACAATTTTTCTCTTTATGGGGTGATCTTTGAAGTACTCTTCCAGGATAAGAAGCATTAAAGGATTAATTTGTTCAAGATATATATACTCAACAGTTCAGGTCTACGGGGAGAAATATTTAACATTTGAATTTTTGACTTCCCCGGATAGGTTTTCCTGTTCAGTAATTTCATAAATCTCAGGAGGAGCCTTGGCGAATTTAAGGTCCATTCCCATAAGCTGTCCTCTCCTGAAGAAGTCTATCCTGACAACGTCACCAGGTTTGCGGTCAGCGAATCCGTCCATTTTGATTCTTTTCATCTCTTCCCTGATTTCCTTAAGGTACCGTTCGGAGAACTTGTAGCCGTCTGCTGCGACCAGTTCATCCTTAGGGTTTATGCCACCTGTGAAAGCAGGGGAGCCTTCTATGACAGAGTCAACTACGAATCTTCCGCCTTCAGGGCGAACAAGCAGCCCAAGGTAGGCCCTTTCCGCAACCTCCTTGTCATCTGCCTTCTTGTAAGAAGCCTTGAGGACCAGGCCGACTTTTTTTACTTCATCAGAGAAATCAATCATGCCGGGAGACTTGATGTAAGCCTGGAAAAATTCGGTAAAGTCAGTGGCGGTCACTTCCTTAAGGGCATTCATGACATCTTTTTCTGTGTAACCCTTGCCATCTTTGTTGTATTTGTCCATAAGGCTTCTATAAACATCGTCCAGTGATTTTGACGCGCCGGTTGCTTCTATTATCCTTGTATTAAGCAGGAAGCCAAGAAGTTCTCCCTTAAGGTAGTAGGATATGTAACTGTTAATATTGTTAGGCGTTGGTTTGTACAGTTTTATCCATGTATCGAATGATGATTCGTAGGCGGATGTTATCTTTGAGCCCGGCATCAGGTCGTGCATGAGCATCTGGCTCGCAAGGTGCATGAAATATTCCTTTCTGTCAATGAGCCCTGTCCTCAGGAGAACAAGGGCTGCGTAGTAGTTGGTGAAACCCTCCGCCATCCACAGCATATTTGTGTAGTTTTCCTCTTTGTAGTTGAACGGGCCAAGCTCCAAAGGTCTTATCCTCTTTACATTCCAGAGATGGAAGTATTCGTGGGCAGTGACTGAAAGAAAATTCCTCTCGTATTTTGATTCAGGACTGAACACAAAATTGTCCACATCTATGGTTGTGGAATTAAGGTGTTCAAGGCCTCCCATCACATCTGCTTCACCCGAAAAAAGGTGGTAGATGAAAACATAGCGCTTGTAAGGGAGCTTGCCAAAAATCTTAAGGAATCCTTCAACAATTTTCTTCAGGTCGGTCTTAATCCGTTCCTCATTTTCATTTCCCTTGCCGTATAGCACTATTTCATGTTCTTTGCCGTCTACGGTAAAGTAGAGGCTCCTGTGTGTGCCGATCTCAATAGGGCAGTCGGCAAGTATATCGTAGTTTATAGCCCTGTATTTGTTGTCACTTAACTTTTCCAGGCCAGTTGATATCTTCCAGTCCTTGTATGGTTTGATTACAAGTTCAACGGACTGGTCCTTGTACCCCTCAAGGTACATGAACAGATTGACGCCGTTAAAGTAGGCGTGAGTTGAATCAACGTGGGAAGTGTGGACTGATAGTTCATTGGCGTAGAATTCATAGGTTATTGAGACTGAATGGACTTCTTTTGTGGAAATTTTCCAGGTGGATTTGTCTTTCTTTGCAACCTCAAGTTCAGTCTTGCCAGAAAAAGCGTGAAGATGCCTTACGAATCTTGAAAAATCATAAATTTCATAGGAGCCAGGTGCCCAGGCAGGGATTGTGGCGTAAAGGGCATCCTCAGTGAATTCCTCAATATTCAGTGTTACCTTAACAAAATGTGTTTGTGGATTCTCAATTTCAAGCTGGTATTGAAGTTTCATTTTATTAATCCGATCTGTGTTAGGATGAAGAAGAATTAAATTTTTCCCTGTATGAGACCAGATGCAGGATCAGATCAGTCGTAAGAGCGGTCTTCCCTGTAATTGTGGTAATTCATGTAATAGTTGTCTTTGCCTTGTGAAAGTGTGTTCTCAGAAGACATCGCAGCTCCAAGGTTGCCATAATACTTCTTTATTTTTTCCTCAACAGGCAGGTACATCTTAAGGGCTTCAACAACATCACTTTTTTCGATAATTGGTTTCTCTGACGAAACTGCCATGTCTCCTGCTGCCCTGATGAGACCGCCAAGTTCCCTTAATCTTAATGTCAACGACCTGTCCTTGTGGTCTATTTCCTTTGCCCTCCTGACGCCCTCTTCGATAATGAGTTCTGCACCAGACATTTCCATGTGTGGGATTTTCCTGTCAGAAATAATCTCCTGGGTTATGAATTGCAAGTATTTGAGTCGATTCTCGGGTACATCAGGCATGGCGACTTCCATGAGCATCTCATAACCGCTCCCGACAATTCTTGACCTGAGGGGGCTCAGGATGTACTGGAGGTCCTGAATATTGCAAGCAGCAACCAGTATGAATTCAGCTGGAACCTTGTCAACCCTGACGCTGGCTCCTGCACTCTGAGGATTTCTTCCGGTAATGGGGAAGCTTCTCTCCTGCATTGCTGTAAGGATAAATCTCTGTAGATTCCCTAAGTGTGTAATCTCATCAATGAAAAGGACTCCTTCATGGGCCTCATGAACTGCTCCGGCAATGACCCTTTCATAAGGGAGTGTACCAAGTTGCGGATGTCCTCCATATGGATCATGGCGAACATCTCCAAGAAGTTCGGTTTCGCTGGCTCCGGTTGCAAGCACAAACGGGTTTCTGTCTATTGGGATAATGATTTTACTGGGGCTTTTTTTCTCCATTTTCCGGCGCCGTTCAAGGGTCTTTTCGTCAAGGACACGGATCTTATCCCCATATTTCTCGTAAACAATTACTTCTTCCCTTTCTCCGACCCTTCTTGTGGAAGTGACCTTGTCAGTGTTATTCTGGACGCCAAACGCTGCACCTATAACGTTGAAAACATCTCCAAAAGGCCCCTGCTGTGTCGCAGGCTGTGACTTGGGATTGTTGCAGTTAGGACAAACCATGTCCGTGGAAAGTGAATAAAAGCCACATCTGGAACATCTAAAATTCAACCTCTCAGCCACATTGATGGGGGCGTCCTTTGGACTCATTACCTCCCCCTCAACCATGTTCTGTTCTTCTTTCTCGATCTTTATCTGGTCACTGTTCTTGATCTCAATAAATGGCCTTTCCGGATACTGTGGGTTGTGGACTACACGTATCTCCTGCTTTGGACGGTGGAGGTAAAATGACATTGCCTGGGCAATCATCGACTTTCCGACGCCAGGCGGTCCAACTAGGAGAAGATGACGTCTCTGCTTGGCAGCGATCTGAGCCATTCTCACAGCCTCATCCTGCCCTATGACCCTGTCTAGTGGACTAGCAGGTATAGCTACCTGGGAAGTATCGGACGCATCCCTGTAATCTGTATTTATATATGGCGCTCCCATGAAATGACCCTGATTTCCGTAGGCTTTTTTGTGATATGTCCAAGCTTAGCTCCGTATATGTTTCTTATGCCCTGCTTGAATGCTACATCAATAAGCCTCTGGGAAATTACTCCCCCGGTGATTATGGTGTCACCATCGGCAGCTTCCTGAATCCTGTCCACTGCCTCTGAAACTTGATATGATCCTATCATGTTTCCATCCTTGCCGTAAAGCTCTGTTAATTTGTCTTTTGCAAGGCTGGTTCCTTTTCTTTCTATGGATCTGGGATTGCTGAGGTCCACCTTTCCGGGGACTTCTTCCGGTTCCTCCAGTATTTGCTGGGCTGGAACAGGTTCCTCCTTCTCCGGCGTTATTTGAGAATGATCAGGCTTCTTTTCAACCTCCTGTTTGGCGGCCTTTATCTCAACAACACTCTTTGCCTCATCATAACCACGCTTTAGCTGTTTCTGGCCAGATTCTGTCGCTGCCTTCTCTGTTAGTTCCTTGAGCTCTTCTGACATCCCTCTCATGGAGAGGTACTGTTCAATTGGAGTCTTGTATCTGAGGGCTTTGACAATCTGTTTGTAGGTTAGTTCCTCAACTTCCGTTCCAGGGGGCGCTCTAGCAACAAAGTCTATTTCAGCTACCTGAAGCATTTCCTTGAGAATCAGGTCTCCTCCTCTGTCACCATCGAGAAATACAGTCACAGTTCTTTCCTTGGAGAGCTTCTGCACTGTTTTGGGTATGTTTGTGCCCTGTACGGCTATAGTATTCTTAATGCCGTATCTGAGAAGGTTCAGAATATCACTCCTGCCTTCAACAACTATTATTGAATCAGAATCCTTTACGGCTGGTCCAGCAGGAAGCTTGTCTTCGCCATAGGTTACAATTTCACCTTTTTCCACTTCTTCGCGAACAGATGCTACAATGCTCTCGCTGACGCTCTTTCCGCTATCGCTCATTCTTTTGTAAAGTGCTTCTGCCCTTTCGACGATCTTGTGCCTTTTCTGGATTCTGACATCCTCAATTGTTTCGACCTCAACCTTTGCTTTGCAAGGGCCAATTCTGTCGATAGTTTCAAGAGATGCAGCAAGGATTGAGCTTTCAACCTGGTCTAGACCTGACGGTATTAAAACATACCCGTCCGTTCGACCTTTTTTGCTGTCTATTTCTACTTCTATTCTTCCGATCTTTCCGCTTTTCTGAAGATCTCTTAGGTCAAGTTCGTCACCAAGGAGCCCTTCTGTCTGTCCGAATATGGCTCCCACAACGTCGGGTTTTTCAACCACCCCGTCCGTGGAAATCTTTGCTTTGATTAGATATTTTGTTAAATTTGGATCTACATTCACTGTAATCACCCGAATAAATACCAATGGAATTAATAGGGAAAATGTCTACTTTCCGATTAATCACCATCGAAAATGAATCGTTTGATGCTATATAACTTATTCGATGTCGCGTCGGGCGTGAAAAGACTGAAAATTCTTGCGTTTGCAGGACTGTCCAAAATTAGAAAACTTATATACATTTTAGGCATTTGCTCATGCTTTATGATCAGGTTTGGAATAGCTGGGATACCTCTTACCAGCAAGGGGAGAACTTTTATAGAGTCTGTTGAAGACGCCCACAATCTAGGGCTCAATGCCCTTGAGGTGCAACTTCTTCGTGTCAACGTTGAAGAAACCCCTGCTCTTGAATATGCGGGGATGAATCCAAGAGACATAGAATCATCCATCATCGTTGATGTTCTTAGACAGAATGAAGATGGAAATTATGTCGGAATAGGAATTGAAAGTGTCATAGAGGAAGATGACATCGTTCAGGAACTGTTCTGGAACATGGCCAGGAATTACGAAGACCTCATCGATGGAGGAAAACTGGCGAAAGAACTTGATGTCAAACTCTCCATGCATGCTCCATACTACATGGAACTACTTCAGGAGGATGAGATGGGAGATAAGTCCTACAACCACCTGAAGTGGACCCTGATGATTGGGAAGGCAATGACTGCGCACAGGGTGGTGACACATACTGGATTTTATGTAGGCTCCAAGAAGGACAGTCTGAAGCGTGCTATAGATGTGTATGCGGACCTTTCGGAGAAATACTCTCCAGAGCAGGGATACCCTTACCTAGGTGTCGAGGCATCAGGTAAAACTGAAATTTTCGGAACAACAACAGAGCTCATATCACTCGCGAAGAAAGTGAAGGGCATTGAACCAATCTTGAACTTCCCTCACCTGCATTCCATTAACACAGGCTCTCTTATTGAAGTGAAGGATTTTGATGCAGCAATAAGTGAATTCTCCAAGTATGCAAAAGGGGACCTTTACACTGAATTTGCCGGTGTGGAATATCAGGACCACAATGAGGAAAAACTCACCGCTATCAAGCACGGTGACCTCAAGTTTGAGACTCTGGCTGAGTCACTGATTGATTTTGATTCTGATATGACAATAATCTCAAGCTCTCCCCTGCTTGAACACGATGCCCAATATATGAATCTCATATATCTCAGAGCCCTCTCTAAGAAGTACCAGAAGAAGGCCGCAGTGAAGAAAACAGTAGCTTAAGGTGAAAAAATGGCAAGAATCTACCCGGTGAAGAAAGGAGTTTCAATAGATGCTCCAGAATTGCTCGCTAAGGTGAAGGAATTCTCAGGTAACGGAGAGTTGAAGGATGGACATGTTTTTTGTACACTTCCCGGGGTCAAGTCGATGGAAATTTACGCAGAAGGCAAGAATCTCGCTGTAAACACTGTGAATGACTCATCAAATCAAGACCCTTTGAAGACCATACGCCTCTTCAATGATCTTATAGAGACAATTACGGGCTATTCTTCAAAGGAACGAAAGAAGAAATTCTCAAAGCTTTGATACCTGGTTAAATAATTTTTATCCTTATCCTGCTTTCAGTAGCTAGAGAATATCTATGATCAACTCATCATATTTCCAAGGCACTTCTCATTAATTCTCTTAACTGGAATAGCGTTCAGACAATTCCACGTGAACGTGCTTCCTTTTTTGGCCATGATTTAATTGGCTTTTACGAGTATTTCAAGATGAACCCCGATCCTGTGGCTATCACAGGAAAAAATGCAGATGAAAAACCTTCTATATGAAAAAATGAAAAAATTTAGATTTTTAACCTTTTGGTTAACAAAGATTACTTGTATTTTATCTTGCTTGAGGCTCTGAAGACGAATTTCTTCTTGGATGGAACCTCGATAATTTTCTTTGTCTGGGGGTTCCTAGCCTTTCTGGCCTGCTGTGTCTTTCTCTCGAAGATTCCAAATCCTGCAAGGTTTATCTTGCTGTTTCTGTCTGCTTCAGAGACAACAGTGTCCAAGAAGGTCTTAATCACGTTTCTTGCGACCTTCTGGGTTGTGCCAGTCTTTTTCGATACCGTCTTAGAGAGCTCACTAATTCCTACCATAATTTCCCTCCGATATGATAATATAGTTGGTTCTATTAAAATATTTGTATTACGTTTTTACTGCAAATGAGAAATTATTGCTTTTTCTGGTATTCAGAATTTATGATAAAAATTTAGGAATATTAATTTGTTTATTTTTTATATTTATTTGTTGCGTTCTGATGAACGCAGTGCTCGGTTATCCCATAATTTCTAGGATTTCAAAAAATCTAGATTTTCTCTGGGCTTATCATTTATTCATGATTTTATTGGCATTTGTATCTTTTCTCACGGAGTGCATGTTGGATTTCACAATATTGAAATGGGACCAATTGGTCTAAAACGAATAAAATGTCAGCATAACTCTCCTCTTAAGTTAACTTAAAGAATTAAATACAATCCTCCTATTGAAGTGATTGTGAAGTTAATAGAAAACTGGTTTTCAGAAAGGTATTCAGACAATCTGCAACTTTCATTCCGGGTCAAGGATCAATTGCTTTCGGTCAAGACGGATTTCCAGAGGATCGACGTATTCGAAACCTACGACTTCGGTAAACTTCTCACTATTGATGGAACAGTTCAGCTGACGGAAAGGGATGAGTTCGTCTATCATGAAATGATTACCATGGTCCCGTATTATCTCGCCAGAAAAGCTCCTGTGTCAGCACTTGTAATTGGTGGCGGTGATGGTGGAACTGCTGGGCAGCTCGTAAAGATGGGCTTCAAAAAAGTCGTAAATGTAGAGATCGACACTCAGGTCGTTGAAGTCTGCAAGAAACATTTTTTCGAACTCTACAAGTCCTTTGAAGACAAGCGCGTCGACCTCAGGATTGAGGATGGTGTAAAGTACATTAAGACCACCAAGGATAAGTTCGACCTTGTGATTATAGATTCAACTGACCCAGTTGGTCCGGCAGAGGGCCTTTTCATGGAAGATTTCTACAGGGCCATAAAAGGCGTCCTATCTGAAAGTGGCATTGTTGTAACACAATCAGGCTCGCCTTTTTACCAGCCAAAGGCTCTCCAGATGGCGCAAGGCGGGATGAATAAAGTGTTCTCCAAGGTAAAGAGCTATACCGCTTTCATCCCCACATATCCCAGTGGGTTCTGGTCCTTCACTATGGCTCTCGACTACGAACCTGCACAAAGGGGCGAAGAAGTTAAATCTGGGAAGTATTTTAATGAAGACGTCCTCAAAGGGGCATTCAAACTTCCCCAGTTTGTGAAAGACCTTATCAGTAAGTGATGGTTTTTCCAGGTTATTTTTATACCTGTTGTGAGCTACAAAGGCTCACTTTACTTTCCACTTATCCATGGATTCCTTGAGGGTCTCTTCGTATCTAGGTCCAAGGTTTCTGGCAATCCTCTGGAGCTCCTTGATATTCTTGACAAAGCTATGCTTACTGGAACTTGCAATAAGCGAATGGAATCTTTTTGTCTCACGTACAATTTTTGCAAAGTAATAAGCAAAAATAATTGAGAACACCAGGGCGAATGCAAATATCCACGTTTCCCAGGCACCGGCAGCAGCCAAAGTGAACCCGGAATTTTTCAATGTGGGGTTACTCACAAGGAGATCATTGATGGTCATTACTAATATGACTACGCAGGAAGCCAATAATGCGAGATAAATGTATGATTGAAATTCTCTCAAAGATCTGCTCATTGTTTCTGGGAACCATAAAACCGCATTATTTAACCTCATCGATTAAAGCGGGAATTTGCTGTTATTGATTCATTCTCAAGAGAAATGGAACTAAAAGCTCCAATGCTCTTGATCTATGGGAAATCCTGTTTTTCTCATATGTTGTCATTTCTGCAAGAGTCCTGTCTCCACCAACCGGAACAAAAATGGGATCGAATCCGAATCCTTCTGTTCCTCTTTGCCCACTTGAAATAGTCCCTTCCAGTGTCCCTTTAAATTGATGAAACTGCCCGTTATGAAATAAGGTTATGACAGTAACGAATCTTGCTTGCCGGTCCTTTCCTTCAAGGAGCTTCAATATTCCGGCGTTGCCAAGCTTTTTGGCCACAAAGGAGGAATACGGGCCTGGAAAACCCTGCAATGAATCAATGTACAGCCCCGTATCCTCTAGAAAGAAAGTACCGGAAATTTTGGTTGCAAGCTTCATGGCGCTATCACGAGAAATCTCGGAAGTATCATCTGCCTGGATCTCCTCATATGACATTTTTACCCATTCTATCGAATAACCCGCTTCCGTGAGTTTTTTGCTGATTTCATGGAACTTATGCTCATTGCTGGTTACAAATTTTATCAGACGTATCTCCTCCTCTGTTCCAGATCTGCCACTGTTTCGAAAACTTCATTACAGCGGCTGAAGCCACCCTGGTAACCTTCCCTGAATTGGTTTATTTCTTTGTCCGGATTGCTGGAAACTGCCTTTACTGATTCATAAAAAAGGTAAAGGTCCACGGCCATATCCTCTATTTCAGAGTCGGCTTTTCCCATGCTAGTATCTATGAAGATGGGTTTTCCGTCGTTGGTTACGAGGATATTGGCGACTGTGAGGTCACCATGGGTTATACCTGCAGTATGCATCCTTCCAACAAAGCCCCCTATAGCTCCCATAATACTATCTAGTCCACTCTCCCGTTTTATGAAGCCTCTAAGAGTTCCTCCCTCAATTCTTTCGTATGTTGTTGAATAATTGACAGAATCAACATCATATACGTTTGGAAACGGAATTCCAAGTTCTTTGCCCTTTAAAATTATGTTCAGTTCATTTCTAAGTCTGGACATACGGATAATATTGTCAAGTTCTGGATTCCTGTATGCTTTTGGGATTCTCATCTTGGTTACGGTTTCCCTTCCATGGTAAGCAGTGAAATTAACAACCGACTCAGCACCTCTGTTCTCTGGAATCGATTTTCCTGAGTTGGGTATCCACGGGGCTTCAACCTGGTCTATCCTGAATCTCTGGTCAACTGTAGTATCATCAAGTTCCATTCTGTACCCATTCTCGTACATGAGCAGGCCAGCCTGGGCAATCATTGCCCCATTGTCCATGCAGTACTGGTCTGCTGTCAGGTGTGCCTTGATTCCCAGGTCACTGGCAAGTTCTGAAATCATTTCCCTTAGGCGCAGATTCTTAGCCACGCCTCCTGCAAGCAGAATTTCATTCTTAGAGGTCTGGTGTAGCCCCCTCTCAAGCACTTCTAGAAGCATAGCAAATGAGTATTCCTGTACACTGAGGCATACATCCTCCCTGCTACTGCCTTTCCTAAGGTGTTCACGTGCAGCAGTGTAAATTCCAGAAAAGGAGGTATCCATTCCCTTGACGGAATATGGCAGTTCCAGAAGTTCCTTTCCACTAAGGGCAAGCTTCTCTATATGTGGCCCTCCAGGAAAGGGAAATCCCAGATCTCTGCCCAGTTTGTCAAGAAGGTTGCCCAATCCTATATCCATGGTTTCCCCCATTACCCTGTAGCGGCCATTGTAGTGTGAGATGACCTGAGTATTCCCGCCTGAAACATAGAGCATTATTGGATCCTTGGCACCAGTTACCTTTCTTCCAATTTCAACATGCCCCAGGGGGTGGTTAACCCCTAAAATGGGTTTTCTTGACTTTACTGACAGGGTTCTGGCTGCAGTGGCAGCTATTCTGAGGCACGGCCCTAGTCCGGGCCCCCTGGAATAAGTAATAAGATCGATGTTGTCAAGCTTCAGTCCCGCTTCCTGCATAGCCCCCTCAACGACTTCCTTGACGTGATCTGCATGATGTTGTGCTGCTTCTCTTGGATGGATTCCCCCATTGGGGTTATGATAGGTCCTTGACGAATTGCTGAGAATATTCTCCTGGTCAACGATTCCACAACTGATGGTGTGGGCAGTTCCTTCTATGCCAAGAGCGATCAAGCTTATCTTCGAGAAATTATAACTCGATATTTAAGCGTGAACCAGTAGTGTACAAATAATCGACAGTCGCATGAAATGGGAGGCAGCCAACGTCAACGTTGCTTTTTCCAGAACAGAATGCATTAAATAATCACAAATGGTGTTATATGAGACATTTTTATTAATGAGATAGGCATAGGCAAAGACCTAGTTCAACACAATATCATAGGTCCAAGAGAGGTAATTATGGCAAATTCAGTCGCAATCATTGCTGATGGAAAAAGCGGAAAAACATACAAGAAGGAAGTAACCCCGGAAAATCTCAATTCCCTTGTGGGAAGAAAGATTGGAGATGAAGTGGACGGCATCTTCTTTGAACTCCCAGGATACAGGTTGAAGATCACTGGTGGAAGCACAAATGATGGCTTCCCAATGAAGTCCGACCTACAGATATCCGGCAGGAAGAGGATTCTGAGAATTTTTAACAAAGGAAAGAGAGCAAAAAACGGATACAGGAAGAGAGTAACATTCAGGGGATCTATTGTTGGGGCAGATATTGCACAACTGAACCTCAAGGTTACCCAGTACGGTCCAAACCCTCTAGAAGTTCCTGCAAAAGAGGACGAGAAGAAGGAATAAAATGGTAAAACTCCCTCAACCATCCGTAAATATCGGAATGGTTGGTCATGTTGACCATGGTAAGAGCACTCTTACCAAGGCGCTGACCGGTACAAAAACTGATATCCACTCTGAAGAGATTAAAAGAGGCATATCCATAAAACTTGGCTATGCAGAAACTCCGGTTTATAAATGCAAGAGCCCGGGGGGAGACGAATACTATTCGCGAGAAAAAGCAAAAGAAGATTGCGAACTAGAAAGGGTCATCTCGTTTGTGGATGCCCCTGGCCATGAAACACTGATGGCCACAATGCTTTCCGGATCTTCCATAATGAACGGAGCGCTACTCGTTATAGCTGCCAATGAAAAATGCCCACAGCCGCAGACAAGAGAGCACCTTACTGCACTTGACATAATGGGCATAAAGAACATTGTGGTAGTACAGAATAAAATAGATCTTGTAACACGAGAGAGGGCATTGGAGAGCTACAAAGAAATCAAGACATTCCTCAAGGGAAGCACCGCAGAAAGTGCTCCAGTCATTCCAGTCAGCGCTTATCACAATTCAAATATTGACACTCTTTTCAAGGCTATTGAGGAGCTCATCCCAGCTCCGCACTTCGATCCAAAAGCCCCTCCAAGAATGTATGTTGCCAGATCCTTTGACGTCAACAGGCCAGGCATAAAGCCCAGTGAAATGAAAGGTGGAGTTCTGGGCGGCTCTCTTATTGAAGGTGAGCTTGCTGTTGGAGATGAAATCGAAATTGTACCGGGTCTCCAGATCACAAAGGGTGGAAAACAGGCCTGGGAGAACGTAGTAACAACAATCACTTCGCTTATGGCCGGTAAGAGCTCTTATGACAGAATTAGGCCAGGCGGTCTCGCAGCCGTGGGCACTACACTAGATCCCTTCCTGACAAAAGGTGATTCATTCACTGGCAGGATAGTTGGAAAAGTCGGCCAGGTTCCGCCCACAATATTCTCCTTGTCAATTGACTCACACCTTCTCAAGAGGGTAGTGGGATTCCAGGAAGAACAGAAAGTTGATCCAATAAGGTCCAAGGAAAACCTAATGTTGACAGTTGGAACATCAAATACAGTCGGCCAGGTTGGCAATGTAAGAGACGGAAAAGTGGAAATCAGCCTGAAATACCCGGTAGCAGCATTTGAGGGAGAGAGGGTAGCGATTGGAAGGAGAATTTCCAACAGGTGGAGATTAATAGGCTACGGAAATATAATTTCTGTTTAGTTTCCATTACTTAAACCATAATCACACTTTCTTTGAAGCGGGCAGATCTTGCAATTGGGTTTTGACCTGCAATATTCCTTGGCAAAATTCACAAACAACCCATGAAAATTCTTCAACTTTTCCAGGTCATCTCCCATTGAACTGTGAACATAATTCTTCACTTGGGCAATGGTTGTCACATCGTTGACGCCAAGCCTTCCAAGTATCCTCAATGCATACTTGTCCACAACAAACAGCGGTTTGTCAAGGGCATAACACAATATGGCGTCCATGGTTTCCTGGCCAATCCCCGGTACATCAATGAGGAATCCCCGGAGTATATCCGTATGCTCTTTTTTCATTTGTTCAACAGTTCCAAATCTGTCCTTTATCCTATGTGACAATTCCAGGACGGTTCTGGATTTCTGGTTGTAAAATCCTGAGCTCCTGATAAGTTCGATGAGCGTATTCTGATCTACTTTTGCTAGGGCACTTAAGCTCATCAGGCCCTCCTCCCTGATCCTTGCAAGGGACCTCTCAACATTAGACCAGGCTGTATTCTGGGTCAGAATTGCCCCCACGATAATCTCGTCTTCAGTTTCTCCAGGCCACCATTTTGTTTCACCAAAAACCTGGAAAAGATCTCTGTAAAGCGAATATGCGTCTACATTCAACATTTTGGAAAACTTTCAAACTAGAATAGGATACCGATCAAGAAATTTTAGTGTTTTTCAATTTATATTTGTTCTAAATCCAGTTAAACTCATTGCTGGCAATTTTTTAGAAAAGGGTTTTAAATTAACTTTCGATGTCCGGCATATGAGTGAATTTGACGCCATAGTAGTGGGCGGAGGCCCAGCTGGCACTTCTGCTGCAATGAGATTAGCTGCAAATAAGCTTAATGTCCTACTGGTGGAAAAGGCTGATCCTCCAGGAAGCAAGAATGTTTCCGGAGGAGTACTGTGGGGCAATTCATTAAGTGGAGTAATGCCGGACTGGGAAAAGACAGCACCCCTTGAGCGATATGTTAAATCAAAGGGTATTGGTTTTCTCACAAAGGATTCCAGCATCGACATTAACTTCAGAAGCACAAAGTTCAATGAAACCAAGACGGGTTACACCGTACTGAGGACAAAACTGGACCAGTTCCTGAACAAAAAAGCCAAAGATGCAGGTGTAACCGTGGTTACTGGCGTCACCGTTGACAGGCTTGCATTTGAGGGAAAAAAGGTTGTAGGAGTCGAACAGGATGGGGACATTATAACATCAGATGCAGTAATCCTGGCAGAAGGAGCCAATCCAAGAGTGGCTATTGATTCTGGCATCAGACCCCCACTAAAGGACGAAGATGTGGCAATCGGCGTCAAGGAAGTGATAAAGCTTCCAGAAAAAACAATCAACGACAGGTTCAACCTCAGGGAGAAAGAAGGATTTGCAGGGGAATATGTGCTTGGATTCCTTGATGGTGGCGTAGAGGCAGGAGGCTTCCTATACACTAACAAAGACAGCATTTCACTTGGTGTTGTGATTTCAATGAAGCATCTCAGGGAAAACAACAAGACCTATTCCTATGACATAGTGGAGCAGTTCAAGAATCACCCATCAATAGCACCATTGCTGGAAGACGGGAAAGTGGATGAGTACAGTGCCCGTATGGTCCAGGAAGGAGGCCTTGCATCAATTCCAAAACTATACGGCAATGGTTACATGATTGCGGGGGATGCTGCTGGCTTCTCATTCAGCAATGGCCTTATATTGCAGGGAATGAACTATGCAATCGCATCAGGCATTGCGGCAGCGGATACAGTCGTGGAAGCAAAGGCAGGATCTGGCATATCGGAACAGTCACTTTCAAGATACGAAGAGAAGCTCATGAACAGCTTTGTTCTCAGGGATATGCACACTTTCAAGGGAATAGGGGATATAACCTGGGGAAGCCTAATACACCAGAAGATGCCCGGAGTTCTTGAGAAAGTCATGCTTGGGCTTTTCATGGAAGACGGCGAACCAAAGAAGCATGTGAATCAGATAGTAAAGGAAGCACTGAAATCTTCCGGGCTGAAGAGTTCAAAGCTCTTGCTTGAGGGATACAGGATGTATAAGAGGATGTAAGATGAGTAACATGAAAATAGAAGACCGGTTATCTTTACTGAATTACAAGATTGACAAGAGTTATGCCCATATAACAGTGAAGCCGGACATATGTGAGACTTGCCCGGATCATTTCTGCACGTTTGCCTGCCCGGCAAAATGCTATACACTGATAGATGCCAAGTTAAATTTCAAATACGAAGACTGCGTGGAATGCGGAACTTGCGTAGTTGCCTGCGCACACGGTAGCGTCTCCTGGACAAACTCCAAGGGTGCTCATGGCGTCAAATACAAGTATGGGTGATCTAAATGACTCTAGAACTTGTAGTTCTCATAAAAGTGGTTCCAGATGGAAAGGAAGTCTTCGTAGATCCTGTTAACTTCACTTTGAACAGATCAATGGCAACCAACGTTCTGAACCCTGCAGATGAAAATGCCCTGGAAGCTGCATTGAAGATCAAGGATGAACACGGTGCAAGAATTACGGTGATGACCATGGCCCCGCCGTTTGCGGAGCCTTTCCTGCTGGAGTGCATGTCAAGGGGAGCAGATCAGGCCGTTCTTATCAGCGACAGGGCAGTTGCCGGTTCTGATACCTATCCAACCAGCCTCACAGTAGCTGCTGCAATTAAGCATCTTGGGAAAGTCGACATAGTCTTTGCAGGAGAGAAAACTTCAGATTCAAGCACTGGCCATGTCGGACCAGGCGTTGCGGAGTTCCTTGAGGCGGAACTTGCTACATACTCCAGATCGTGCAGGTACGAAGATGGTTTTGTGATTGCCGAGAGAGAGCTTGAAGAGGGAGTTGAAGTAGTGAAGATTCCCACTCCGGCTGTTGTAACAGTAATTACAGATTCCAATAACCCAAGGAGAGCCACTTTGAGAAAAAAGCTTAACGCACAGAAGAAAGGCATAATTGTGTGGTCTCTTCAGGACGTAGGCCTCCCATCTGACTGGGTAGGCCTGAGATCGTCCCCCACAGTTGTGAAGAAAATGCTTCCGTTCCCTGCCATTGAGAGAAAGGGCAAAGTGATCGCGTTGGACATGATTGACGATTTTGTCAAAGAGCTTGTGGATTCAGGTATAATCAAGCGAGGAGGCAACTGAAATGACAGAAATGAAGAAAGCAGAACCACCGCAGGATATTTCAGAATACAGGGGAGTCATGGTTTACCTGGACTCTTTCAACAATACCCTCACCAGAGCAGCACTTGAAATGGTGGGTGTAGGCAGAAAAATGGCTGACAAGACCAATGAGAAGCTCTACTGTGCTGTCATTGGGGGGAGCACAAAAGACATGGCCCAGGAGGCAGGACTGCACGGCTGCGATGAAGTCTATGGTTTTGATTCAAAGGACCTTGCGATGTACAGGTCAAAGCCATTCAGTGACATTCTGGCTGGCCTTGTTCACGAGAAGAAACCCAATATCCTCATTGTTCCAGGCTCAAAGAACGGTAGGGACCTGGCAGCGAGAGTAGCAGTGAAAGCCAGGAGTGGTTTGACGGCTGACTGCATGGATCTTGACGTTGAACCTGATACTAGAATCCTTCTTGCCAGGAGGCCCGACTATGGCGACAGCACCATGTCTGAGATAAGGTGCGAAAGACACAGACCCCAGATGGCAACATCAAGACCTGGCACTTTCGCAACCCCTGAACCTGATCCTACAAGAAAATTCCAGGTGGATGTCAGGGAAGTGAAGCTTGAAAATAACCAACTCAAGGAAAACATTGTTTCATTCAATCAGAAAAACGAGGAAGACATAACCGGATCCAAAGTTGTCGTATCAGGCGGGCTTGGAATGGGTAAACCTGAGGGCCTTGAACTTATCCGTAAGCTGGCAGATCTGCTTGGCGGTTCTGTTGGAGTATCCAGGCCCATAGCGGATCTGGGGTGGATTTCAAGGGAACACCAGGTCGGTCAGACTGGCGAGACCGTGCGACCAAACCTGTACATAGCTGCCGGGATATCGGGACAGCCACAGCACATTGTGGGAATGATGGGGAGTAAAGTGGTTGTATCGATTAACAAAGATCCTGATGCAGAAATGAACAAAAATGCGGATTACGTTATCGTTGGTGATCTTTATGAAGTCATTCCAAAGCTCATTGAGAGCATAGAGAAAGTCACCGGTACCCAGTCACTGCCTGCCTGAGGGCAGTTTCCCAAATTTATTATATCTTTTAGGCATTTTCTTCTGTTGAAAAGAGTAAAAGTCCTGCATCGCTACAGGGAGGAATCTGAATTCACTCTGGTGGAAATGGTCAAATTCATGGCAGAATTCTCTGAAAGTAACCCGGGAAAACAGGTTTTCTTCGACGGGGACAGGTTCGCAATCTGTTGTATCCAGGAAAGATGAAAGTTCACTCTTTTTCATATAGTCATATTTATTCTCCCGATATTTTTTTAACCTACGGGTATCACCCCCTCTTGAGGTGCCTTTATGGGTCAACCCTATTCCATTAGGGATCAATAACAGTGCCAATGAAGACAGAAGTATCTTATTGAATACATTGCGCCCTATCATGGTTGCTTTACCTCAGTTACCCTGCCTTCAGCTTATAGAACAATTTCAGGTAACTGATCAGGTAATGCTCAGTAATATGGAAGCATCGTGCTGATTTCATTCAAAGCTAGTCTCATCCTGATCATATGGATAGGTGATAAAGACAGGAACCATGTGGAAAAAAATAAAAAAATAGTTAAATTAAATATTCTGTTTCAAGCTGCGGCTCTTGATTTCTTTATTAAGCTGGATAACAAAATCCTCGAGTTTCAAGACTTTCTGTTTGTCCAGTCTGTTTCTCACAGAAACCGTCCCACTTTCTTCCTCTTTTTCTCCCACTACAATTATGTAGGAAGGCCTCCTTGGCCTGATGGTCTTTATTTTCTTGTTCATTGTTTCCTGGTTTGAATCAAGAGTAGACCTTATGTCGTTCCTCAAGAGTTCTTCGTGCACCTTTGCGGCATAGTCAACAAATTTCTCGCTGACCGGGACTACATATACCTGCATAGGTGACATCCACGTAGGAAACTTTCCAGCATAGTTTTCTATGAGAATTGCCATAAATCTCTCATAAGAGCCGAATATGGCCCTGTGCAGCATTATGACCCGATCATGTTTGCTTTCGCTGTTAATATAGTAGAGCCCGAAGTTCGTGGGCATAAAGAAATCCACCTGTATAGTGGACAGCTGCCAGGATCTTCCCAATGCATCCCTTACGTGGACATCGATCTTTGGGCCGTAGAAGGCAGCCTCTCCGGGGTTTTCCGTGTAAGAGATTCCCTCTTCTTCAAGCGCTTTCCTGAGCTGGTCTGTAGCCTGGTCCCATGTTGCGAAGTCAGGTTCAAGATGCGTAGAAGAGCAATTGGGGCAGATAAGTGCTTCTGCCATGGAGGTCTTTCTTGCCTCTGCTTCCGTCCCGCAGTCCTTGCATCTGTATGTTATAAGGTAGTTCTCCGGGGCATCCTTGTCAATTACGCTCAGGTCAAATGTCAACGTTGGTTCACCAAGGATGGTTGAATATGTTTCCTTGGTCATGGAAATGATGTCCTTGATTTCCGAAATGATTTGGTCCAATCTCAGAAATGCGTGCCCATCATCAACTGTGAACATCCTTGGCCTTGTGAGCCCTCCCATTTCACCGGATTTTTCGTACCTGTATACTGTTCCAGCCTCGGAATATTTTACTGGAAGTTCCTTGTAGCTCTTTGGCTCCCTGGCAAATATAGTAACATGCCCGGGGCAATTCATGGGCTTAACTCCGTAGCTGTCTCCATCAGGAAGAGTAAACAGAAACATATTGGGCTTGTATTTTGCGTAATGGCCTGACTGTTTCCAGATTAAGTCCTTGAATATGTGGGGTGTGGCGACCTCCTGCCAGCCATGTTTCAGGTTGAGGCCGCGCATGAAGTTTGTAAGTTCCTGTTTCAGAATAAAGCCGTTTGGGGTATAGAAAGGGAAACCAGGTGCCCATTCAGAGTTGAAAACGAGGAGGTCCATTTCCTGCCCTATTTTCCTGTGGTCCCTTTTCATCGCTTCCTCCCTGTTGTGGAGAAATTCCTTCAGGGTTTTGTCATCAGGAAAGGCTGTGCCGTATATACGCACCAGCATGGGTCTGCTCTCATCGGCTTTGTAATGTGTACTGGCGACTGTAAGCAATTTGATTGACCTGAGGAAGCCTGTTGAAGGCACGTGGGGCCCCTTGCAGAAATCGACGAAATTGCCTTGCGAATAGGCAGTAGAATACCCTCCGTCTTCAACGTTCTCCAGAATCTTGTCTACCTTGTATGGGTTATGGGAAAATTTCTGCAGCAGTTCCTTCTTGGAAAGCCTATGTTTGTCAATCCTGAGATTCTTTGATGCAAGTTCTCTCATCCTGCCCTCAATCTGAGAAAGTTCTTCCTGGTTGACAGGCTTCATGTCAATGTCATAGTAGAAACCATCGTCCGTTGGAGGGCCGGCATTAGGCTTCGCATCAGGATATAATTCTGTTACTGCCTGCGCAAGAAGATGTGCGGCGGAATGTCTCAGGACCTTCAATCCCATTGTAGTCTCAGTGAAAACCGGCTGGATTGTGACTTCTGCAGTGGGAACATCTCTTACGTCCATTTCCACGCCGTCTGCTAAGACGGCCACTGCTCCTTTTATGCCGGCTTCCTTCAAGGACTCCTCAAAGGTTCTGTTGGCTCTCGCCACTAGTTTTTTCTCTTCTGCCTTTGGCATCGACACCTTAAAAGAACTACGTATAAAAGAGTTGACAGATTGGGATTAATTGAGTTTACCTCTCCAGGCAAGCTCTCCCTTTCCTGTGAGCTTAACGAGCATGTCAATGTCTGGAGTTGCGGGTCGATCTTCGGTGAGTTTTGGCACGAGTTTTCTTATGCCTGATTTCAGTTTTTCCACAACGGAAGAGGTTTTCTCGGGGATGAATTCAAGCCCCTGCGCAGATAATAGGAATTCTATGGAAATAATGGTCTGAAGATTGTCAACGATCTCTATGAGCTTGAGGGCGGAATTTGTGCCCATACTTACGTGATCCTCCTGGTTTGCACACGTGGGGATTGTATCGGCGGAAGATGGGGTGCACAATGTCTTATTCCGGTTGCAGAGTGCAGCCGCAGTGTATTGTGGTATCATATAGCCAGAGTTGAAGCCGCTTCTTTCGATTAGGAATGGCGGGAGTCCACTAAGATTTGTATCTGTAATTCTGGCAAGCCTTCTCTCGATCATGTTTCCTAGGTCAGTGAGTGCAATGGCAAGGAAATCACACGCGAAAGCGACGGGCTCACCGTGAAAGTTTCCCACGGAAACATATTCCTCTTCATTGACAAGGGGGTTGTCTGTGACTGAATTAATTTCAGTGGTTATGATACTTTTCACATAATCAAGAGTGTCAAGCACCGCGCCATAGACTTGCGGGATGCATCTGAGAGTATACGGGTCCTGCACCTTGTTCTCCCCCGCAATTCTGACATTCCTGCTTTCCTTGAGAATGTCCCTCATCGCAGAAGCAACTTTTTGCTGGCCTGGATGGGCTCTGGTTCCAATTGCCCACTCGGTAAACGCCTTGTCTGTGCCTTTCAACGCCTCAAAAGACATTGAGGCAGAACTCAATGCGCTTCTGAAGAGGTTATAGGAAAGAGCAGTCTCAACCGCTAAAATTCCTGAAATGGTTGAAGTGCCATTGATGAAAGCCACCCCTTCCTTTTCCCCAAATGAATATGCCTGCATACCGGCAATGGCAAAAGCTTCACTGGAGGGGATTTCCCCTGATCCATCTATTACAGGGCCCTCACCCATCATAGCAAGGGCGATGTGTGCCAGAGGCGCAAGGTCTCCACTGGCACCCACTGAGCCAAATCTGGGGACAACGGGATGTATGTGTTTATTTATCATGTCAGTGAGAAACTGGATAAGTCCGGGGCTGACTCCAGAAAATCCTTTGCAGAGACTGTTCAGCCTGACAACCATCATTGCCCTCACATGTATCTCATCCAATCTCGGGCCATAACCTGAAGAATGGCTTCTGATAAGGTTGGACTGCAGCCTAATAATGTCGCTTGGGTTAACATCCACGTTCAGTAGGCTCCCGAATCCTGTATTAACGCCATAGACACGTTTCCCGGAAGCAACAATCTTCAGCAACGATGAATGGGATTTCCTTATCCGGCCCATGGCAGAATCCGCTACATTTATTTTTTCGTGATCCTTGGCAATGGCAAGTACCTGTTCAACAGTAAGGTTGTTTCCGTCTAGGGTTATCATGACCTCATAGAGAGGCTTCGTCAGGTTAAAATCATTGCCTTAAGGGCACAGGTACATTTTCCGTGGAGAAGCAGTAACTATGAAATCTGAGGTTTCGGTACAGAACAGTGATTAAGTAAGTATTTCTACAGCAAAGCCTTATTGCATCGATGAGTACAGGATCGGTCAAAGGGCGAATATACAGGATCAGCGATAATGAGAAGCCAGAGTATCCAAAGTTTTCAATCCAATACATCGACAATAGCGTGGATCCGTTCGACGACTTTTTTCTTTTTTCAAATGGTATCTGGATTAAGAATCATCCAATCCCCCCGGAGAAATCCTTCTGGGGTTCTGCCGTCGAGCTAGTGGAGTGGAACAGGTATATTCTTGGAAAGATCCTTGAAGAAAGTGCCCTGAAGGAAGGCCCTGATGATCCAATAAGATTGCAGGTTGGCAAATTCTACCTTTCTGCGATGGACGCAGAAACCATAGAAAAACTGAAATTCAAGCCTATTGAGCCATTGATGGAGAAAATCGAAAATATTAGAACGAAGGAGGAACTCATAAATCTAGCAGCAGAATTTCACAGAAATGGAATCCCTCTTCTATTCTCGTTTGAATCAAGCCCTGATGACAAGAACAGCGACCTCTACGCGTTCAAGCTTTCTCAGGGCGGGATCTCACTTCCAAACAGGGATTATTATCTTGAAGAATCTTTTGAAAACGCAAGGAAACAGTACCTGGAGCATCTGTCAAAGATGTTCTCGCTCTATGGATTCCCGGAATCTGATGCTGATGCAAGCGCAAGAACAGTATATTCTATCGAAGAAAAGATGGCTAGATTCAGCAGATCTCCCGTGGATCTAAGGGACCCGGAGAAGAATTACAACCAAGTGCATTACAACCGTGTTTCAGAGATTTCACCCCACTTAAACTTCCGGGCTTACTTCAGCCAGATTTCCCTTCCAGAGGCACAATATGTAATCGTAGGTCAACCGGAATACTTTACGGGCCTGGGGGAGCTCTTCCAGGATGTTTCTATCGAAGAATGGAAGACCTATCTGAAATGGAAAATCCTGCATTTCTCAGCATCTTATTTGCACAATGAAGTTGAAATGGAGAACTTTGACTTCTATCACAGAAAACTTTTCGGGCAGCCAAAACCAGAAAAGAGGTGGAAACAGGCAGTTTCTGCGGTTGACATGTACATTGGCGAGGCCCTTGGCAAACTTTACGTGGATCAGGAATTCGGAGAAGAGTCAAGGAGAAGAATTGCCGTGATGGTGGAAGACCTGAAGGAAGTATTTGCCGAGAAACTGGGAAAACTGGATTGGATGTCCGATTCCACTAGAAAGAAGGCACTGGAGAAATTTTCAAAATTCAGGGCTAAAATAGGATTCCCGTCAAAGTTCATCGACTATTCCACTGTGGAGATACTGGAGGACGACTATCTCGGGAATGTGATGCGGGCTAATGCTTTTGAATTTCAGAGGGAAATATCCAGAGTGGGAGCTCCGGTAGACAAGGAGTTGTGGTACATGACACCGCCAACTGTCAATGCCTATTTTTCCCCCACAGAGAACGAGATAGTTTTTCCTGCGGGAATATTGCAGCCGCCTTTCTTTGATCCAGAACTGGATGATGCGGTGAACTATGGATCTCTCGGGGGAACCATCGCCCATGAAATAACTCATGGATTTGACGACGAAGGGAGAAAGTACGACTTCCAGGGAAACCTTACGGAATGGTGGACAGAGGAAGACGAAAAGGCATTCCTTGCAAGGGCAAAGCAAGTGGTAGACCTATACGGCTCAAAGGAAGTCCTTCCCGAAGTAAAGGTGAATGGGGAACTAACTCTTGGAGAAAATATTGCAGACCTCGGAGGAGTGAGCATTGCATATGAAGCTCTTGAGAGGCATCTGAATATGCATCCTGAGATGAGGAAAACCATCGATGGTTTTACTGCTGAACAGAGATTTTTCCTGGGATGGGCTCAGTCATGGAGATCCAGCATACGAGATGAAGCCCTGAAATGGCAGATATCAAACGATCCGCACTCTCCAGACAATCTGAGAGGAGACCTACCCGCTAGAGTACACCACCGCTTTGAAGACCATTTCAGGGAACTATCTTCAAAGAAAACAAGTGGGGTAAAACCTATAAAAATCTGGTAATCTATTTATTCGGGTCATTAACGTGGAGCAAACTTCAATTTACAATAAAAATAGAAAAATGCAGGTGCCGGGATTTGGACCCGGGTTGAAAGCTTGGAAGGCTCTCGTGCTAGACCAGACTACACTACACCTGCTTTCCTAACCTTATGCCAAGGGTATTAATTTATTTTCCACTCAAGGTTCCACTATACAACCATTGTAAACTCAAGTGGATGTGGGTTGCTGGACGCGTTCGAACTCCAATCCAGATAGAAATTATAGGCATTCCCGTAACTTGATGTCAAAGTGAAGTTCAGGTATCCCGGACCTCCAGTATATTTAACATTAACATCACTGCTGCCTTGTTTGTAGTAAAGTGTGCCTGGTTGGAAGGCGTATCTGTAAGTCAGATGAATGCTGTACTGGTTTGTACCAACCAATCCTGAGTAGTCTCCGGTTGAGTTGAATGTCGTAAGGTTTGTCCAGGTGCCGTTCTGGTCCACCTGGAATGTATGTATCTGCGGAGATGATACAACATTCAATGGGGGGTTAAGCAATATGATCCAGAAAAGGAGCCACGTGAAGATGTACATTCCGTAGTTGATTATCCTGTGAGAGGCCTTATCCGATACTTTTATTCCCAATGTCTTAAGAATTCTAGTAAGAACCAACAGTACAGCAAGCATCACAAGCACTGACAGGTAGACATATCCCTGTATCTGCAAGTAGCCTGCAAGCACTCCACTCAGGGCACCGATAACAAATATTACAATTATGCCAATGCCCCTGTCTCTCTCAATAGTGAGGAATTCCTTTTCGTCAAATTCAGGCTCCTCGAACAGTGTATTCTCTTTTGGTTTGGCCATGGCTTCAACGCTTCATAGTATCTCGATTAATGAAGTTAACGACGCCAAAGGGTCATCTGAGAGTACAATGCCTGAAGCGACCAACACTCCTCTGGCCCCAAGTTCCAGAGATTTCTTCATGTCGTGGTTATTCTTCACACCGGCACCCACAAGAACTGGAACAGAATTTTTCGCGCATTTTTCAACAACATCTCGAATAATTTCAGGGTTCGCTGATGTCACTGAAACATTCCCTCCGATTAATTCGGGTGGCTCATAAGCGATATATTCCGGCCCAATTGCCAAATATTTTTCCGCCTCACTGGGAGATTCTGCACAGATTACAATGGGAAAACCCATGGATTTAGCCTTGTCAAGCGTCTCTATAATCTGGCATTCTGGCACTCTCATTTCCGAGTGGTTAAGCAATGAGCCCTCGATGCCAAAGTCCATAAGAGATTCGATTGAATACCTTCCTGTGCCAGCACCGAAATCTATTGAATATACGTGTTGCGCATAGAAATCAAGCTCCGGGAAACTTTTTGCAATCCTGAAATCTATGGGATTTAGCGCAAAAACAATTCTAGTATCAGAGGGGTTATCCATTCCAATGAATTTGCTCAGAAAATTCTCGCAGCGGTTTCCAGAAGAAACCTTGTAATGCTTGAGATTGACTATTACAGTTTTATCCAAGGTAAACAGTTACATTATGAAACGTATGCTTAAATGTGTTTTCCAGGTGAGAAAATGCGAATAGTTTTTCATATTTGTCAAAATCACTGTCAATGGAAAAAATCAGGGTACTGGGTTTTGGGGGAAGTTTGAGAAATGGGTCTTACAATTGGGCATTGCTCGAAAATGCAAAGGACCTCATGCCTGAAGGTTCAGAACTTGATCTTTACGATTTGAAGGACATTCCCATTTACAACCAGGACCTCGATAGCAATCTTCCCGAATCTGTCCAAAAATTCAAGGATGCAGTGAGAAAGGCTGATGGGATTCTCATTTGCACTCCTGAGTACAATTTCTCAATTCCCGGCTTTCTGAAGAATGCACTCGATTTTGCTAGCCGGCCACCGACCGATAACCCATTTCCCGGAAAGCCCGTTGCAATAATGAGTGCCTCAGGAAGCATGCTTGGAGGTGCAAGAGTCCAGTACCACTTAAGGCAGGTCTTGGGTTACCTTGACATGCGGCAGATTTACAAGCCGGAGGTTTTCCTTGCCTCTGCACATACAAAATTTGACCAGAATATGAAGCTGACGGATGAGAATGCCAGGGATTTCATAAAGCAGCTCCTAAATAAATTGGTAAAAGAGGCCAGGCATTACTTGGCAGAGTAGGCCCAAGGTAAATATTTTGCCTCTTATCGGTATTCAATCAAGGTAAATTTAACTAGATAATTTTCAATTTTACCTATCTGAAAGTCTTTATATCCGGGTTGAAAAATGTATTTCTGATACCCATGGGATTTGAACTGAATGCATTTCTTGCAACATTCCCTGATTTCCTTATTGCTGGAGTAATGTCACTTCTTTTCTACTTGGAACTCAGACATGTCAATATCAAGCGAAGTGAAATGTACGTTTATGCCGTGTCTCTTGTAAACCCGCCGCCAACAGGAGGAGATAACCTGAAAAGTTCCTCCGAACTGGCGCCGGATGGGGTGTCCATTTTTTACAGCATGGTGAAAAATCTCCAGCTTACGATGCTATCTGTAATCATATGGATTCTTCTGACATTGGTGCTTCTTCCTTCTTCCAGCATAACGAGACTTTTGCCATCATTTTCCACAGCCGGGCAGTTTCTGATATACTCAATACTAGGTGTTCTTTTTTTGGTCTCTTTTCTTTCCACGGTCATCCTGAGGGTGTCAAACACAAAACCAAGAATGATTTTGACACTTCTAGTGATAGCCACTGGCACTTTTCTGCTGTTCTACATTCCTTCTATGCAATGGATTTCCAGTTTTGGCCTGCTTATACGGATCATTATCCTGTATGCAGTCATAGCCTCGGCCCTTTTCCTGTCCTATGGATTCTTTGTTCTCCCCGCAGGGAAGATAGAAAAAGTTTCCATTGCAGGAACTTTTTCCACTTACATATTCACCTCATCTCTATTATTTGTAAACCTGTTTCACTCTTTGCTGGTTTAGGCATTTAAGCTTGCCTGAATAAGTTCTTCAGGTTTTCCGAAATTAAGTATTTTTTTCTGAAAAACGCTGAAAAATAGGCTTTTCATCAATGTATTATTTGTAGGAAATTTTTTTTCTTGCTTTTTAATATAATTTTTCGGGTTTTTTTCCTGGGGTAAAACCCTAAAACAAAAGGAGGAAAAAATATGAATCGAAAAGTAACCCTGCTTCTCATTGCAGCGGTAACGGCAATTCTCCCGGCAGTTGCTGTGGCTGATGTCATGATAACAGGCAATGTTTTGGTAAGTGGAACGCAGAACACTCCGGTCTTCGTCATTCAGCCCGGTCCGAACTATGCAACTGCCAACATGATAGGTGCAATCGGATGGACTCCGTCAAATGGGGCAACAGTAGGTACTGATGGCGTTGCTTCAATGGGAACAGTCGATCTTGAAGGTATAGCAAACGAGACGACAGCTCTTGCAAATGTCCTTGACCTCAATGTGACCATTAACAGTGGAGTCAATGGAACCCTGTATGTCAACTTTACTGGTGACTTCCCGGGCGTCGGATTGGTTTGGATCTCCACTTCGCAGATGTCCGTCCAGAGTGTTATGTCCCAGGTTGGAGGGCAGCCGCTCAACGGAACTAGCTTCTCATTCTCAGGGCCATTCCACGGCGGAACAACCACATATTACATCAGCTTCTACCTTCCAGCAAGCGATGCATATGTTGGCACAGCCGGAACAATAACGGGAACCTTCATAGCGTCATGAGGTGAGCAGATGAACAAGAAAATTGCCCTTATCATGATAGCTGCCGTGGCGGTCCTGCTCCCAGCAGTGGCCGTTGCAGATGTCATGGTCAGTGGGCAAATAGCACTGGAAAGCTTCCATCACCACAACGCTTTCCGGTTCCAACCCGGGCCAAACTATCAGGCAGCCAATTCAACGAACTCCATTGGCTGGATCTCATCAACTGACGGAACAATGGGAACTATTGACCTGGAAGGGAGTTACTACGTGCAGACTGAGATGATCAACGTGATCGACCTCAACTTTGCCCTCAGTAATCCAGCAGCTCCAGCTACATTCATGGGCCTATATCTCAACATATCGTCATCTGACTTCCCAAGTGGAACCATAATGGCAATCTCGACGTCACAGATATCTTTCAACATACTGGAATCCACAGCAGTAACACATTACACTGCTGGAAATTCACCAATTTCAGTAAACGCTGCTTCCCCATCCACAGTAGTTGCTGTTGATCTCTCGGAGAACCCGCATTTGCTCATAACTGGTTTCGTGCCAACGCAGACACTCTACATAAGTTTCGTGCTACCACCTGGCATGTATGCTGGTGACAGTGCCATGCTCACTGGCCAATTCGTGGCATTAGCGTGAGGTAAATGGAAGTGAGAAAAATGAACCGAAAAATAACCTTCCTCGTGGTGGCCCTTATCGCCACAATCATGCCCGCAGTTGCAATAGCTGATGTCATGGTAACTGGTGACGTGGGTATACATGGGTCTACAAACGGTAACATATACTGGCTTGAACAGGGATCGAATTTCCAGGCAGCTGATGGATCTGTCGCATGGAACGCCTACACCCATGGTGCTTACCTCGGCGACTTGAGGTTCGGCCAGGTTCAAAACCAGACCACCTTCATCATCAACGTGATGGAGATCCACTTTGCGTCATCCCTTCCGTCTGGAATGTTCTACCTTAACTCAACAGTAGCATCGTCCTTTGTCCCCGGGTCAATGATGTACCTGTCTCTGTCCCCAATGAGTTTCAGTGAATTCAGCTACAGTGGTCTTCCAGGCGCTGTGCCTGTTATAACGAACCCTGCGGTGATTGCTTTCCCCCTGACAGGATCGCAGACATTCTCGACACCTGTTGACGGATCAACAATAATCTACATTGGATTCTTCACACCGCCATACGATGGTGCATCAATTACTGGAGAACTGTTACTGACTGGAACCTATGTTAACAGCTAAATTTTTTAAATTTTTTTATTTTCTTTTTTTAACAATGCCTGATGCAGGGTATTTTGTGGGATAAGAAATTCTATGGAGAACTTATTCATTGATTTATATTAGGCTGCGGGTCATATTTGACTAAGGCAAATGAGGTAGTGTATCAAGGCGGACGGAGAGCGATATGGACAAGAAAAACAGGTCTTTAATGAAGTCTATTATGGTCATTTCAATTTCTTTCTTGATATCCGTAATTATCGTGGCACCCGAATCCACAGGTGATGTCTCCGCCCAGGGACTTATCAAATTGACACAGACAATCACTGGCCCACCAATTATTGTAGTTCCACCAAGCAACTTCACACCTCCACAAGGAAGCACTTTTGTGTGGAACTACAGCATGTACAATAACACCCTAACCGGCATCCTTAGAGTACATGTGAACTTCAATGTGACAAACAGAACAGATTATTGGAACATTCTAGAACTTGTGAATGTAGCTAATTTGACCGGCAACATCAATGTAACTATTGTGCAGTGGGCTAAAATGGGAAGCACGATTTACTATGACAATTATACAAAGTATGTCTCAGTCTACATGAACCACGACTGGCAGACAAACAGTTCACCTGGGATCAGGTTATATAATAATACAGAAGCCGGCCCATTCATCCTTTACCCATCAAACACTGTGTCATATTACATTGGACTGACCTATGTGCCTCCAGTTTATCCACCTTCAAGTTCGGGTTCAAACTCGTTTGGGGAATATGTGCAGTTCACATTTGATCTTGTGTACTGAGAAACAGTGTCTTCATATTCTTTCGCATTTTATTTACAGCATGCCATAACAATAGTAGGCTAAGTAGCACCCGTGGAAATAGATTACCTCTTAAAACCTGACTTCCAGCAGTCGCGATATGTACTTATATTATTTTTCAGTAGTTGATCGATATGAGTGCTGAAGAAAAGTTATCACAGGAAATTTCTTCCCGAAGGAAAGTTTCTGACGACGGGTCGCTTGTTACTTATGACCTAACAAGTGGAATAGATTTTTCAGACCCTAAGAAAACTGCAATAGCTCTGGCTGATGTATTTTTTGAGTCTGATGCAAAACATTGGTTCAAGGTATCAGGTGATCATATGGAGTTTGAACCAACCTGTAAGGTACGTGTGGTTCTATCGGAGGAGCATAACAAGCTGCTGGAAGAAACTGTGGACGATTTTCTGAAAGATTTGCAGAAGAATGAGCTTTCTCGGAGTTTCTCCCCAGAAATAAGGAATGATTCAAGGAATGCATCAAGACTGGGCACCGTAATGGCCATTGGTTCAATAAGTTCAGCACTTTTCAGGCATACGGAAGATAAGATCTATGCGAGCTCTATTCGGGATGATCTGTTCATAGATCTTCTGGAAAAACTTGAAATCAAATCACTTGGAGGCAAGGATTTAATGGACTGGAAAAACCTTCCCCTGTGAAAGTCACACCTTTCTAAGAGGTGGAATTCTGGTTTCCTTATTGAATAAGACATTTATCAAAAATAACATTCAAAAGAAGTGATATAACTAATTTTAAGTCATTTCTTTCTTTAATGAAGAGTAAGAACAATGGGTCTTCAGAATTTTTATTACAGGTTCCTGGGGTCCCGAATGTTAATTGGCATAATATTCGCCGCTTTTCAGGTATTCTTCCTCTGGAAAATCGTTGCAGAGTACCATTCAGTATTTCTTGCGGGCATGCTTGCAACCATTTATCTGGCAGTGTCTATGGTTGCCTCCATTCCAATAGGTCACTTAATTGACAGAGTGAACAGCACCTGGGTAAGTCTTTTTTCGTCAGCTATTTCGCTTTCAGGAACCCTGTTTCTTATTTTTGGGACACAGCTGACTCTTGTATACGCGTCCGCTGCAGTACTTGCACTGGGGATGACTATGAAAGGTGACAGCTTTTCGGCAATAATGAAAAAACACCTTCCAGAAGATCAATTCCTGAATGGCAATTCAACCTCACAAGCGGGAAGCTACATTTCTACACTTTCTGGCACAGTCCTGGGTGGAATGGCCATAATTTATTTCAGCAATTATCTGCCGTACATTCTCATCATTCTGGCATTGGTTTCTCTAACCGCTTCAAGGCCAATGAATGAAGCTCCCACTCTTGATGCTAAAACCAGCGCTGAAAAGGAATTTGCATCAGCAATCGGATTTTTCAGGAAAATTCTTGGATTCATTGCAGTAGCTTTCATCCTTAACGGCCTATTTGAATCCCTGGATGTTTATTCATCCGGGCTTTTCCATCTGGTCCTAAGAGCAAGCCCAGTATACTACACCGCGTTTGTGGCGTCAATCTCTTTTGGCGGAATAGGTGGTTCATGGCTGGCAACGAAGTTGAAGGGCAAAGCTGACGGTGCCACGATCATTTCCATTCTTGTGCTTTGTTACGCCCCAATTTTCCTGATACTTGGCTTCAGCAAGAGCCCTTTTATTGACGTGATTTTGGGACTTATTGTAGGGGCCCTTCTTTCCATTATAAACATCCCATTGCAGACGAGGCTCATGAAGGCCATACCGAGAAACATTTATGGAAAAGTCATGGCTTTCCTGCGTATTTTCTTAAGTGGTTCTACACCAGGAATGGCAGCAGTGCTTTCATTCGTTTCTATTTTTCTTCAGGTCGATACTATTCTGATTTACATAGGGATTATCATGTTCCCTGTTGCAGCATTGTCGTTTTCAGTTATACCGAAATTTTACGGACTAGGCAATGGCGATCTTGAAACCGGTTCATCGCCACAAGCAGATTAGTGGTCTACCTGCCTGAATTAACTCATATGTTCCAGTTTCTCTAACATTTTATTGTGGCAACTGAATTTTCTGTGGTTTTTCTTAAGTGGTAGCATAATCTCCTTTTTCCTTAACTCATATGACTGGCAGGGTTCATTGAAAGTGGCATTTGGTGTGAAAACGTTGTTAATGGTGGTTTTGCAAGGTGGACAGGACACAAGGCAACCGTATTTTCTGAATCCACTTTTTCCCTTTGCTCATTAGTAGAAAAAATTCCCTGTCCCGGATAGTCCGAATCCTTTCAGTGGATTGTGCACTTTTGTTTACAGGACCAAAAAATGTTGAGATCAATTTCTCAACAGTCTCAAAAGATATGGTTTACTGTCCTTGCCCCAATGAGAACCCAGGTTTCCCGTCAAAGGTGAAAAGTCCCTCTGTTTTCACTGGCGGGAGATTCACAGCTATCAGTTTTGACATGAGCTCAACAACATTCTCGGGTTTAACCTCGTTATTATTACCTGGTGCTTGAAAACGGCATCTCCAGTGATCAACACAGAAAGTTTCTGGGACCCCACCCGGGTACACCTTTGTCCCTCTGTTAGTAATCATAAGTAACTTCAGGTTTCCAGCTGAAATTGAGTCAAGTTTTCTGCCAAGGTCTTCTGGTTTACCCTCAAAGTCAACAAAAACGTCAACGCCAACCAGTTGTTTCTTCTGTTTTGGTTTCTTCTGCAACTTTATTTCAATGGGTTTTGAATGAGTTGGATAGTCAACAGGCTTCAGGGTGGTGGGCTGTTGCCCAAGCCTTTCTATGACTGCGTCAGCAAATTCCCTTGTTCCAACTTTCTTTTTTGAGACTGCGGGATTGTATATATCATACGTGTGAACCCCATCCTCAATAGTCTTGAGCCAAGCGTTGTGGACACGTTCTGCCACCTTTCCCTGCCCAATGTGGACAAGCATCTGAACTGCAGCAAGCAACAATCCTGATGGATTGGCTAAGTTCTGTCCTGCTCTGCGGGGCGCTGATCCATGTATTGCTTCAAACATAGCTAACTGATCTCCAATGTTGGCACTGCCTGCAAGTCCTACTGAGCCTGCTATCTGTGCTGACACATCTGAAAGAATGTCGCCATACAGATTTGGAAGTACTATCAAATCAAATTCTTCAGGTTTGTCTGCAAGCTTAGCGGCCCCTATGTCGACAATCCAGTGTTCGCTCTTGATGTCCGGATATTCTTTTGAGACCTCATCAAATACGGCATGAAACAGTCCGTCAGTCATCTTCATAATGTTGTCCTTGGTGAAACAGGTGACCTTTTTCCTGCCATATCTTCTAGCATACTCGAATGCGTATCTAATTAGCCTTTCAGAACCAGGCCTGGAAATGAGTTTCAGGCACTGAAACACGTCTCCGGTCTGGCGATGCTCGATGCCGCCGTACAAATCCTCCTCGTTTTCTCTCACAATAACAACATCCATGTCCGGATGCTTTGTGGCCACAAATGGGTGATATGACAGGGACTGGCGTACATTGGCATAAAGTCCCAGGGTCTTTCTCACAGTGACATTAAGGCTCTTGTAACCTCCTCCCTCAGGAGTTGTAATTGGGGCCTTGAGAAACACCCGTGTTCTTCTCAGCGATTCCCACGCAGATGGTTCAATGCCTGAAGTTATTCCCGATCGATAAACGGATTCCCCAACCTGGATAGTCTCTATTTTCAAATTTGCGCCGGCAGCCAGAATGATCCTTAGTGTAGCATCCATTATTTCCGG
>JAMDCA010000020.1 GCA_023489435.1 Thermoplasmatota archaeon | reverse complement strand
ACTCGACTGTTAATCGAGCGGTCGTCGGTCCAAATCCGACCAACGGCGTATGGGGCTGTAGCTCAGCTAGGTAGAGCGCCTGGCTCATAACCAGGTGGTCATCGGTTCGAACCCGGTCAGCCCCATTCCCAATAGGGTTTAAGCCCAAATAACAAGAAGTTTAAGGCAAGGAAAAACCACTTTGCATTTATATACCCGGCATCAAACTTCCCGATTATTGTGTAGCTATGGGTGCTAATCGATCCTGTTAATTTCCAAATTCACTTCCCCGGCTCCTTCAAACATGAATAAACCTTGCCGGGTAAACAAACATGGAAAACCTAACCGGGTAAAATATGCCCAGCCCATAGAGATACGATCAAATTTCCCTGTTAAAAACGCTCCAGCATCTAACCTATGGTAGTGAGTTGGCTTCTTGTTCTTGCATTGATGTTTCCACTGGGTGCTCCCGCGCATAGAGGGTCAAGATGATATTTATAATATTGTGCCGGTTCAGCAAATCACGGCGATATATCGTTTGTTCATCCGTACTTTTAAAATGGACGGTTTTCCTTAACCCATACTCCGGTTTAGTTTCCTCATAATCCAAGAGCGTGTCGGCAAACCATTTAAGCGCATCTTCTAAAATGATTCCCAGTTCTGTTTTGTTGCCCTTTTTTATATTTTTATGGGCAAGCGTCAAATTCAGAAATGTCCTGTTTGCTTTGGTTAGCCGGTAAGTTTCTTCGTGCCCGTACTCCCGATAATTCCCACTTACTTTTACCAAGAGATCTCCATCCTTTGTTCGCTGGTATTCCGGATTTATAAAAACCTCCTCCTTGCACATTTACGGCAACTCCTTATTGTTCTCGGTGTTCTTGGCGTAGTACCATAACTGCCAGCCAATGTATAAAACGGCTATTATAACAGCGATCAGCGTTGTAATTTTCACAGGCTACCACCTCCTTCCGGTGTGATTACGGTCTTTTGCCTCTTTTGGGTTGCATCATCTTTTCCAAGTACCAGCCTGTTGCATTTCTGGCAATAGCGACCCAAATATTTCAGCGTGCCCACAGATGATTTTACGTAAGTTTTTCTCATCTTCTTCCCGCACAATTTACAGGTTATCTTTGGCATTATCCCAACTCCAGAGGCAGGATGACCAGGAAACCGATGGCCGTAAAGATGGCAAAGGATACTAAGGCGAACATGTAATTCCGAAGCGTAAAAAAGCCGAGGAGCAACGTAAACCCGATCCCTATGAACAACGGGCTTATGAGTACAAACGCATTCAAGAATGCCCCAGTTCCGGGGCTAACCAGCGTCAAAAAGCTGGATGATTTGAACGCTTTATCTATAAGGATCAACAGACCCGTCAGGCTTAAGATTGTTACCCCAAAACGTCCCGGCTTCAAAATGGCCATTCAATTCACCCTCTTAATTTCCGCGATGGCACTGATTAAAACCGATCTTTTGACACCCATTCCAGTTTCCAAGTTGATATACCAATCGTCCGTGGAGATCACTTTCCCCGCCATTGTTAAGCGGGAGAAGCCCTCCCAGAAGGTCAGTTCGACCATTGAGCCGATGATATCACTCAAGGTTCCCACCCTTACCTATTGAAAAAATATGGTCGACATTGATCGCCTTCTTGCTGGAACCAACGGAGACCGTTAGCTGATCCCCTTCAAGAGCCAAAACTTCACATTCTATCGTCTCAAGGTTGTAGTCCCTGTTCATGAACTCAATGCGTACCCTCTCGCCGATTAAGAAGCCCCCCAATAGATTCCGGAATGTATTCTTAACTCCCTCCTTCTGGCGGTTCAGGAATTCTTTGTCCTTATCAATTTCAGCCTTTGCGTTGGCTTTTATTGCATCACATTCGATCTTTAGCGCGTCTCGCTGCTCGGTCAGGGTTTTGAGTTCAGGCTTAAGGGCTTCAACTTTCTTCTCCATTCCCTTGAGTTCCGCTGCCTTTTTTTCAAGTTTGTCCAACCAGTCAAAATATTTCTCCTGAGTCTCCGTCGTCATTATTTTATAATGCCCGTCCCGCCATTTATTGGCAAGTTCCAAATAGAACGGCGAACCCGGATCACCCATATCCGTCATGAAAAGATAGTCAATTTTGTTATGATCAATGGCATACCCCAGCATGTTGAGAGACCTATCGCTAATGGGCAAACGTTTAACCCACTCGTATATCTTTAGGTTTTCCGGGGAAGTCAAAAGTTCCAGCGGAGCATCAGGCGCCACCCGGATAGCGTATTTTTGCTTGAGTTCTTGGAGTTCGATCCAGACCTCATCAAGCTTGTGGGATTTCCAGACAAGAGCCCTCTGATAGGTCATGTCTGGAGGCATATCCGGATAAACGGGTTCTGCAGGGGTCGGTGGTGTTTGGTCCATTGTAATTATAGGACTTACAGGTTATATATAAGGCTTATTCCGGCAAAAGCCATTTTTCTATTTGCTGCAGAAATCAAGAATATTAATGCTGCACAATTTAGGTTATAGAATAGGGATCACTTGGCTATATTTACCAAAACCAACAATATGCCGTATCCCTACAAGATATGCAAAAACCCCTGTATTTAGGCTATAGATACCCGCAGGCTGTTTAATAGCATGCCGGGATGCAAGATGACGGGCAACCTATATTTGGCATATAAAAACTAAAATTATATGAAACGGGGGGACGAAATGTGTACATCTTGCACCAAACAATGGTGCATTATGTACTACTATTCAAGAATCAAGGATATCCTCATCTATTCCCATATCAGCAGGTGAGTATTTCACGTCCATAACGGGATCATACCACATATCATCTATGGCATCCCAAACCAAAACACTGGGTGGCTGAATCTTCATGTTCTTGCTGACTGAACCATTGAGGCGGGGTAAAACGGGCATGGATTGGCGGCAAGATGTTAAAAACTTTAATTTTACTATGTAAAATTACCAATTCTTCTATTACTGGTAAACACTGGCTATTTAACGGGCTTTGACAAAATTCAAGTCCAGTTCATGCCTAATATTACTGGGTAAGCACATAATTACAATGATTCAAGTCATAATTCAAGAAAAGATGATGCATTGCGGATAGAGCAATATACTAATTGGGTTAATAATTACAATAATTCAAGTGGTTTTCCCAAATTGGTTCTGGCAGCCACATCGTATCATGCCAAATGCCCAGAACTGTTTTTACTTGAATTATTGATTTATTGAATTATGGTTATTAGTATATGCAAGACGCTGGAAAATGCTACGGTTCTTCACCCTTGAACAATTCAAGAACCATATTTTGATTTATGTGTTAGAATAAAATTGCTCAACAGGTGAAATTCTAATTGGGCAAATAATTCAAGTCCTAATCTTTGCTTCGCCTCTCCCGAATCATCAATATCGGTCTTCTACTAAATGATACTTCGACTTGTTTTGCTTCGATCTCAAGTGCATCTTCCATGGTTTCGATCAGCCCGTCCATGGTACGTTTGCTGTAGCCAGTCTTGCGCATAACATCCGACTTCCTGACCCACTCCCCTTTATCCGAAACATTTACACTGGTTATAACGAATTCCTCTGTTTTTTCATCCATTTCCGTCTGCAATTCGTATCTTGTTTCTATATTCCTTATGGCGTTTAGTATGTTCTTGCGCTCCTGTATATTGCGTTCTACCTTCATTGGTGCCTCTTTCTTCACTTGGTATGTGTTATAGGCAGCTATACAGTTATTCTGGTATTCCCCAAGATCGAGCATAGCTGCGTGAAGGTCATCATCTGTTAGGAGCAAGTGCTTGATCCCATCCTTCACTTCCCAGCCTTGTCGGGATGCACATCGAACCATAGAGAGCTTTACTACAAGTTCAGGATATTTCTTGATTGCGGCTATGTCTATTGGCAAGCGATTGGGTGTGTCAAAAAGATCAGCCTCTATCTCAAGTTTATCCCTGATCTCTTTAACATATTCCTGATATTCGGTATTCCATTCAATGGTAGCTATCGCTCTCTTGATTTCTAATAGCCCCTTCAGTTCCTGGCAGATGTTTTCAATGGCGTACTGTCTTTTGAAGGTGCTTTCAGGTTTTAGATACGGGTTTTTCTCAGGCTTAATGAATAAGGTTCTAAACGCGAATCCTTGATCCCAGAAGTCGTCCCTAAGATGTTCATAGAAAACGGCAGTTCCGGACATCCAGATGTTAAAGAGCGTATCAGGGTATTCTTGGGTGCCACCTCTCACGGTGTCATACGGAGATATATACCCATCAAAGGCTTCAGACAGGAATTCCCAGATGTTTGACGATCTCCCGGATTTGCTTTCCTTTGCGAGATTAGATACTTCATCCCTGAGAATCAGAGCCCAGTACGGCAAATTTTCACCCTTATCCTCGTGTTGTTTCTTAAATTGGGATAACGAGTTCATAATGCCCTCCGTGGTGAATTTACTCTTTAAACGGTATCCGGCTCCCTTAAAGAGTTCAAAATAAATATCCTTAAGGAGGTCTCTCAGCGGGGTTTTATATGTTGAAGAAGGAGCGATCCATAGGAATGAGAGGTTGGTTTGAATATCACCTATTTCGTTCTTGAATACACAATGTGGCATTGCAGAAGCTATCAGGAGTTGCGCAGCCGCGTTGCAGGCGTTCATAGGGGCATGAGTGACTTTTCGTATCTGAAGGCTAAAATCCTTGAGCAGATCTAAAGATGGCTGGGGTTCCTCCATTTCAAAGCACCCCCACCGTTATGATTGCGCTTTTCATGATGATCAATTCCCTACCTTGTGCTGTCTTGATTGCAAGGTCATACTGACCAAACTGGGTCAAGATGCCCGATTCAGTTCTGCCGTTGATGAGAGTTAAAACAAGGCTTTTCCCAATCAGATGGGAGGAAAATACATCAAGGGAGCCCGTTGTGGTCTTGTACCGGAGAACTGAATCCTTAAATATGGGTGCAGGCTTGTTATCTTGCCTATACTCATTTCTCTTCCCCTCTTCTTTATACATTGTTTTCACCAGTCCTTTATGGCAAAATACTCGCCAACGTCCATTCTTTTTTGGACTTCGTCAATAGGCACGGCCTTGATCCATACGGTCAATTTATCAAATTGCTCTTGCGTGATGGAGCCATTCTCTAAACGTTCCACTATTTCAGGCACGTAGTCTTCGTCACCCATCATTAATCTCTCCTCACTGGCGCTCAAGATATCTATAATTTGGAGCATGGTTCCCACTTGACCCTTATAGCAATTGTAGCAGGAGACCTTACAGATCATGTGGCTGAAGTGGTCATGTACGATCTTATAATCGGCTTCTTCCCCGCATTTCCTGTGGATGATTGCAACTTCACCGGGGTCTTTTAGGTAAAACTCGCCATTTCCGGAAAGTGCGTACATTACTTACCACCCGCCAGCTTGAGCCACGTAGGCATCTTCAATAAAAACTCCTGATCGCTCATCTGGTCAGGTTCAGCTTGAAGGGTCTTGGCAAGAGTGCTTTCAGGGTATCGCCTGATCATATCTTGTTTGAACTGGGATATGGAAGGCAATTACTTCACCTCCACGTTTATCCCCTTATCAGTGGGCTTCACCACAAGCACCGTCCCCTCACGCAAGTCTTCTGCTCTCACTATTTCCGGTGGCACGCATACATAATATGAGCAGTTTATCCGGATCAATTTTCTATCCCATGATACTGGCATGTTTAGATTGATGTATAACGCGGCTTGGTCAACCCGATCAGACCGCATGCACATTATATTCTCCTGTGCAAATATAATATGTTAAACAATTGTTAAATACATGTATATATTCAATATTTAATGGCTAAATCATTGCCTCCGCAGACAATGCTCAAAGAAACAGTGAGAACCCTGTCATTCTATGGTCAATTGCCAATAGGTAGCCTGCAGTACGTTCTGACGGAGAAGTTCCCATTAGTCCTGACGGATTCGCGTACCCGGAGCGTGAGGCGCCTTGTGGATACATTGGAAAAAATGATGTACGTAAAGATTGGAAAAAGCGAACACAATGAACCCTTAGTAATGCCTATTTTTAAATTCAGGTGGTATGATCCGGGGCAACCCTGGGATACCGTTTTAGATGCGTATGACCGGAAGAACTGGGAAGAGGACGATTTAAAGGACAACTTTGGTCAGGTTATTGCCATTCCTCTCCCGGATGAAAAGACGATAATCCCTCCCATGTTGAACGGCTATGCCACTTCAGCAATATATCTCCGATACAAAGAATTCCAGCAGGAAGAGGGAGATCGCTTGAACGCTGAAGGCTCGGCACGGAAAGATGAGAAGGAACAACGACTAAAACAACTGATTGAAGATGGTATAGTGGACAAGAACGGCAACCTTATTTTGTAAGCGTTTTTTACAGGGAAATTTTAATGATAAGGGATAGGTGGGGGTAATTTTACTATGCACTTATCTTCCCCCACATTAACGGCATATTCGAAGCCCTCATTAATGTAAAACTCCAGCATGTAAGACGGGATCACCTTTTGCCTTGACCCATTGGTGCGCTTGTCAATCTCTTCCCGGTCATTCTTGGCTCTATCCTCAATCTGATCCGGTTCCAGCCGTTCATCCTTCCTGCCAAATTTTTCCTGAACCCTTTTGGCTACCTCGTCATCGGCCATAGTTCCCAAGTCCATGGCATCTATTTCTTCATCGGAATACCCGGCAATCTTGAGCATGTGCTTGTTGACGAATGCTTTCATATCCTCTTCCTTTATGCCCGGCTCGTGTTCGGTTTCCAAAAATTCCATGGCTTTTTCATAGGCATTCCTCATATCATCGATCATATTTTCCGGCAGCACTTTGTTGGTGGTGTACGTGGCTTCTATCCCGCCGGTGTGACCCATCCAAAACGTCCTGTAGTCCCTTATGATCTTGCCCTTTGCTTCCGCTTCCATCATGTGTGTGGCGAAATAGCCTCTTAAAACATAGGGTCTCCACTTAAAGCCTGCTGTCCTTATTGGCTGCCTGATGGAGTCACTAACGTTAATGGACGTGATGTGTTGTTTTTCATCGCGCAGTGCGCTCTTGGATGCAGATATGATAGCGGATGACGGTTTGATCTTTTCTCCCGCATTGATCCTTTCCTGGATGTATGCCTTGATGTAGTTGCATCCCTGCTGCCCAAGGAATGTTATGTATGGATTGCCGGTCTTGCTTATCTCTTCCCGGACGTTTATGAGAGTTGGAACCTTTGCAAATTCCACGGTGTTATCCCTGATCTTGAGTTCTGGGAAATCCTCGACTTTGAGACCATCCTGCCCCTTGTAATCCCCTATCACTTCTGGCCTGACCCCACAATGCGCCATGAGCACTATGGCAACTCTCGCTCGCGCGTCCCCGGCATTCAATATGGCTTTCAATTCGTCCTGCGTGGGAACCCTTTCCTTGTTCTCCCCGCGTGTCAGAGTGATGGGCTTCCCAGCATCCTTGATCTTGAGTTTTCTTGTTAGCGTGATATGATTGTGCGCAAGCCAAGATTTAACAGCCTTAAGTATTGATGAAATGTAGTTTGGGGTTGCTCCCCTGTTTTCCATGTCCGTAATAAAATCGTCAAGGAAATCAGTTATTTCCCTTGGCTTCATGGCTATCAGTTCCTTTGGCTCCTTGCCGGTCAATTCCACAAATTTACCCATTCGGCGCAGGTTCACATCCCCGGTTATGGCAGATCCCCGCTTGACGTTGTTTAACCAGCGGTTAAAGTCCACGTCCTTCAGGTATTTTGTATATTTGTTATCCCCTTTCTTTGGCATGACTATCAAATAAGGAACCCAAGTAGGTATTTAATTATGGTGCTTAAACCGTATAGGGTTAAAACCCGGTCAGCCCCATTTTAGTTTATATTCCAGACCAAGTGTTGAAATAATTATGGCTATGAAAAAATAGGCTGGCTTATACTGAAATACGGTGCTTCTTATGTACTAATCATTCCGAAAAGCGTATTTATGAGTTAAAATATCGAAGAAAAATGGAACAGGCAAAGAAGGCGATCATTGATGTCGCCCATATCAAGAGCAGAGACGGAAATTCTCTGAGAATAACCCTGCCGAGGAAAGTAGCTGACAAACTAGGGTTAACCAAAGACGACAATGTGGTAGTCTTTACAATGGAAGAAGGAAAAATTTGCATTGAAAAGCTAAAACAACTATAAGTCTCAGGCCTGCCACCTTTATGAAACTGCTCAACGCCGGGATATTAATGCTTCTAATGAGTACATCAGCCACACTTAAACATTTATAGCCATTGTCTGTTGGCCAGTAATAGAACAAACCATTTTCTATCGCATCTGGAAGAGTATATTACAATGCTAAGGCTGAATTAGAACTGTGACCCCTTTGTTTCTTTCTCAATGAATAAATCCTTTATGTCGCACAGTGCAAACAGTAGCTGGCGGGAATTATGGGTCCTGACCTTGAGCATTTACCCATCAAAGTCCTCGATCTTGCCTACAATGAATTCATTAAGTTCGAGAAATGACCTCTCTGAACTTCCAGATCCCCTGCCAGAAGTTGTTTTGGCGCCTTCATTCTTCCTGTTGGAGGGGATTGCGAAGATCCTCGTCCCACGTACTACACCGGAAAGTTTGTCCTTCATACTGGTACAGTCGAAATCAGAAGTAAGAAATATGGAATTAAGCAAAGATTTGTCTAAGATTGATTTGGTATGGTTATACAACTTTAAATGAAGTGAATGCTATACAAGATCAACCTATATCCAAATATGATTCAGGATCGCCTGAATCCGGATAGAGGGAGGGGGAGTCGCGTGAGACTGCCTTCAATGGCTATGAAATGAATCTCCCCTGATTCAATTCGCCGATTGGCACTCTCTCCTCAATGGAGGAGTAATAGGTGTATGCGCCTTGAATCCGTGCTCCCTGATCACAGATATGGGCAGGAAGTGGTATAAATTCTATCTTTGGGAATAGACACACACCGGGAGATGCATTATGCAGAGATACAGGATGAGAAACGGGATGTTCTCTGGCGCGGAAGAGTATCCGTGACAAAGGAGGGTTTCCTGAGCCTCGTTGAAAAGATCAGGACGATAGGGAGGAGCAATTCGAAGGAAATTGCCGGAATATTCATGAATCCGACGGGAAACTATCACATTACTCTGAAGTATTTCCTGGAACAGAATGGATTCATTGGGATGATTCACCTCATCGATGCCAGGAGAACAGTTCACCTTCGAAAGATAATGAATCTCGGGAAGGAGAAGTCGGACCCGGAGGATGCGCATGTCCTTGCGGCAACTCCATTTGTGGACCGAAGCTCACTGGAAAGAAGGGATCATGAAAGATCCCCCCTCTCTGAAGTGACCAGGGAGAGGGAGATAATCCTGAGAAACGTAACAAGGATATCGAATCACATACAGGCTGATCTCAACGTGGTCTTTCCGGAGTTCCCCTCCATCATGTCCATAGACTCTAAGACGGGGATGGCCATACTCGAGAAGTACACAACGCCGGAGAATATTTCAGGGCTTGATCCTGAGAAACTCCTGAAATTCATGCAGAAGAACGGAAGGAATCACTTCAAACTTGAGGATGCGCAGAACATCATTGAACAGGCTATGAAATCTGTGGGTATTCCTGATGTTGAAGGAACGTATTCCTTCAGGCTGAGGATGAATGTGCAGAGGCTAGGAAGTGAACTCTCCGCCCTGAAGTGCGTGGAGAAGGAGATAGAATTCAGGTCAGAGGGGAATGAGCATATCGGGCACCTCAGGGAAATGAAGGGTATCGGGGCGGTGAATGCTGCAGTTATTGTTTCTGAGATCGGCAACATCGGTCAGTTCGATTCCGCCCTGAAACTCCAGTCATACGGAGGAAAGTGCCCCGATATGTCCGGATCAGGCGGGAAGGTACGTGCGACAGGCATAACGAGAACACGGAACAGCCATCTTTCAAACGCAGTTCATGAGAGTGCCGTATCCCTTGTAGTGCACAGGAATCATGAGTTTTACGAACTCTTCAGCAGGGAGACCATGAAGAAGAAATCTAGAACGGAGGCTTATGTAGTTGTGGGAAAGAGGCTTCTTTTCCATGTATACGGCATCATGAAGAATGCGAAACCGTACAGGGAGCGGAAACCTGGGAACACGGGGGGAGGTTCAGTTCCAATGGAGGCGTAAACAGCCCGGGAGGTCTGAAAACGGGCTATCCTCACCTCCCTTGACCCACCGTTAATCTAATATAGGTGTCTCAAGCGGATTAAAGCCATGAAGTTTTCTTTGTATTCATGGAACTATGAGAATAAGTTACATTCTGGCCCAAACGCTCTCAAGCCTGACTTTGGCCCTTTCAATGCTATCCTTCTTCTGAAGCGTTACCACAACTGCGTCGCCTTCTGCTATTTCCTCAAAATCCCTGATGTTCTTTGGAATCTGTATGACATACTTTTTTCCCACTTTTGCTGGAAATTCCATGAATCAACAGAAAAACCCGGAATATCTCGTTTTTCGTCTGTCTGACAAATGAGAAAATGAGCTTCATTGATTGGCTGTGTAAGGATTATACCCATACAGAGTCCATCATTTCCGCAATTTTCATTGATTCTGGAGTTCCAAGGGCCTTAAGATTCCTAATAACATTGTAGCAATTTTCCTTTGGGTGGTTCTGACTGAGTTTCCATTTTCCTTCAACTTGCGTTACTTCAATTTCAAAGGCAACGATAGCCTTGAGCATACCAATGAATTCCGGATCACTCCAGTCAGCCCACCAGTTACGGCCCAAACGCTGCTCATGGAACAGAGTCAGTTCGTCAAGAATTTCTATCTTTTTCTCCGTTTCCTTCACTATCCTTAATGTGCCCGATGCGACAACGCTGACATAATTCCATGTGGGAACGGCGTGAACCTCTTCATACCATCCCGGTGAAATGTAATGATTTGGTCCGGTGAATAGAACAAGTACATTCTTGCCTTCCTGCTCTTTCCATATTCCATTGGCCAGCGCAATATGTCCACGAATTCTCTTAAATTCATCATCTATTAGCAACGGAATGGAGGCCACTTGGGATTCTCCGTTGTCGGATGAAATAAAGTGCCCAAAATTGTGCTCCCTGGCGAATTTGACAAGTCTCTCTGTATCATTTACGGGAAATGGCTTAGGATTGTACACAAGGGCAATACCCTAAGGTTTTAGATAATTATTTTGCAGGTCAGGTCGCAAAGTTAGTTATGCCATAAGAAGATCAAATTCCATGGAAAAGAAAGTGCACAAGTGGAAAATCAAATGCAAGAACTGCAGTACTGAATTCGAACACATCTTTGTGGCTACAGATCTGTTCAAACCACATATATTCAACGAACTGAGAATGACATGCCCCAGTTGCGGCTCTACTAACTTTGATCCGATTCAGCTGGATGGAAAGGAATCCCTTGAAAAATGGCAAGCTGAGCACCCTAATCTGAACATAAAAAGCCTTCCTGACCATTCCTATCTGGAAACTGATGGAACATAGACAAAACTGAACTTTTTTTAGGTGTCCATTCATTCAGGGGCATGAAGAATACCCTGTGCAGCAGGAAAGTGTCAAGCTTTGGGTTGGGTACCTGGAAAATGGGTGGGGGACAAACTCCTGATTACGGGCATGACACTGAAAGTATTATGGCCATAAGATATGCCATTGACAGTGGAATTAATGTAATAGATACAGCAGAAATGTACGCCGGCGGCCACTCAGAGGAAATTGTTGGCAAAGCCATTTCTACATATGACCGAAAGAATATATTCATCATTTCAAAAGTCTGGAATGACCACCTCACCCATGATGCCCTATTAGATTCTGCCAGGAAGAGTGCTGCCAGGCTTGGAACAAATTACATAGACCTTTATCTGATTCACTGGCCCAATCCAAACGTCCCAATTAAGGAGACCATAACAGCAATGGAAGAACTTGTCTCCTCCGGATTGACAAAAAATATTGGTGTAAGCAATTTCAGCTTATCCCAACTAAAAGAAGCAATGGACGCCACAGAACGCACAAGAATCTGTGCAAACCAGATTGAATACAATTACAGCAATAGGGATGCTGAAAATGAGCTAATCCCTTTCTGTGAAGAAAATGGAATTGATGTGATTGCTTATACACCCATCATGAGGGGGAAAACCGCAAAATACCAGAAACTTGCCGTAATGGCAGAGAAGTACGGAGTTACGCCGGTCCAGATGTCATTGAGATATGTTATGGAAAAAGCTTTTGCCATTCCAAAGTCTTCAAATCCAGCCCACATTGATGAACTTCTGACAGCAGCAAAAATCACCTTGAAGCCTGAAGACTACAAGGAATTAAGCATCTTGCCCGCAGACCTGTAACTTGTTACACCAGATATTTCCCTCTTCTCCATCATTCCCATTGCATCAAGATGCCTGATATGGGAAATTGCTTCGCCAATTGCGAAGTTCATTTCCATGAGATTCATGGAGTCGAGCGTCCGCCCCTTGCTCCATCTAATGTGCGAAGCCACTTCAAACGCGTTGGTCCAATTTCCAGAAACTGAGAGTATTTCCTTGAGCCTTTCCAGGTGATGGTTAATAATTTCCGAAATCCTGGTGTTTCCATAACTGAAAGGATCCCGATGCCCCGGAAAAATTTCTTTGGCATTGATTTTGAGGGTTTCCTTCAGGCTTTCGATGTAAAGCCCGAGCATATCAGACTCCTCGTCATAAAAACTGATATTTGGTGTAATACCGGGGAGTAAATGATCACCGGTAAAAAGATAATTTAACCCGTGAATGAGAATAGAAATTGAGCCGGGTGAATGGCCGGGGTTGTCTATTATTTCAATATCACTGCCGATTTTTTCCCCTCCGTGGAGTTCCCTGTCCAGATCGATGTCGTGGTAAAGCGACATGTTGTCCAGGACTGAGTGCCTGTCAACAATCTTCGAACGGATATCTCCAGGGGTACCGTTTTGGGCAAGCTGGGTTGACAGGAATTTTCCAAATCCATCTTTGTCTTCCTGGATTTTCCTTATCCTTAATGCATCATTCCTTCCCATTGCTATTGGAATGCCGTACTTTTCCCTGATAGCCTGTGCTCCGCCGATGTGATCCACATGCAGGTGTGTAAGAACCACGAGATCAATCTTTGAAAAATCTACACCCCTGCCCAACAGGAATTCCAGTGAAGCAGGAGACATACCTGTGTCAACAAGTATGTGGGTGTCATTGTTAATTTCATAGATATTTGCAGTCTTGAGTGCCCTTATTGCAATTGGAACTTCATGCCTGATTACTTTGGTCAAGGTACACCTGTATCTCACATTGCTGTAAAATTTTCTCTAGATCTCAGTGCACCTTTCTTTCCCTGGCAAGGATCATGACGTCATTAACAACAGCAGCAGCTGTTTCTCTAGGACCATCATGCGCGCTTGAAACCCTCAATACACCATTGTTGTCAGACTCAATTTCATAACCGAGTGCGGATTCTCCCAGGGAAAGAAGAAAGTCACCCTGATCGAGAAGGCCAAAACCGGTGCTTATCTCAAGTGTTTCTTCCTCGGAGGTTATTGAAGTAAAGAGCCTCAGCCTGTCTCCTTCCGATGCTAACGCAGAGAGGTCGACTTCAGGAATTCCTGAATATTTTATGTCCTTCAGGCTGTACCCTCTGTCAAATAGCGCATTTGCAAGGATCACTGTCTTTCTGGCCCCATCAAGGCCGGAAGTGTCATCAGTATAATCTGTTTCTGCCACTCCCATTTCCTGTGCTTTTTTGACGGCTTCCTCAAATGATGTGCCAGAGTGCATCATCTTGAGCACAAAGTTGGCTGTAAGGCTGACTATTCCCCTGAATTTTATGATTCTAGATGGGGCGCAACTGTACTTGGCAAAATTGAACAGAGGCACCCCCCCTGCAACGGTTGCTTCGAATAGGACTCTGACGTTCCTGTCCCTGGCATAGGGTACAATATCCGTCCAGTGCAGGGCTAGCGGAGACTTGTTGGCTGTAACAATGTTGATCCCCCTGTCTATTGCTGCTCGGAAGATTTCCAGTTCCCTGTTTCCGTCCTTGGAGGCTGACGAAACATCTATTATGGCATCGATGCCTGAATCGAGAACCTGTTCAATTGTGGCTGGTTCCCCAAGGCTCTGGATGTTTTGTGCGCGTTTCGCAAGCAGTATGTTTGCGTAAGTTCGTCCGGGATCAACTTTCACGATCCCCGTGGAATCTGCCACGAAGGCAATCTCAATGTCGCTTCCGCAGGAATCCCTTATGTGAACTGCGCTATCAGAAAGGATCCTGATGAAATTCTGGCCCACGTTGCCAAGGCCAAGTACTGCCACCTTCAAGTTTTCACTCATCATCTGATCCTTCAACTCTTGAGACTTCAAGAACCCAGTCTCCATCTCCAACATCAATAAGTTTTACCCCGGAGGTTACCCTGGCCTGGCTCTTGATGCCGCTGACTTTGAGCCTGATGGTCTTCTCGTTCTTGGTCACAACCATGATGTCATCATCCCTTCCCACTGGTATGGCTTTTACAAGCCTCCCGGTCCTTTCCGACTTTTTAAACACCAGTATTCCGGAAGAACCCCTGTGATGGACGGAGAATTCTGCCAGCGGAGTCCTCTTTCCAATTCCAAACTCTGATATTGTGAGGATTTCCTGGTCATCTTCAGCTATGAATCCAGTGATCAGGTAGTCGCCGTCCTTCAGGCGCATTGCCCTTACTCCTCTGGATGACCGGCCAGTTCCCCTGACCTCAGTGAGCTTGAAAACAGCACCCTTGCCCTGGTTTGAAATGACAACGATATTCTTGCCGCCACTGGTTGATTCAACTGCAACAACCTCGTCATCCTCCGATAGGGCGATGATCTTGAGTCCTGAAGCCCTCATGTTGAATAGGTTGATTGCTGAAGTCTTCTTGATGAAGCCATTCCTGGTTATTATCACAAGATCGGATTTCTTGTTCTCCGGAGATTTCATGATCTGTTTGACAGTCTCCCCTTCTGACAAAGACAGATATGTGGAAGCTGTAACGCCCACTGATTTCCTGTTCTTCTTTTCGATCTCGTACGCCTTTGACTTCAGCACCCTTCCAGTATTTGTGAAGAAGAAGATGTCATCATGGGAACTGCATGAAACAATGCTCTTGATGCTGTCCTCCTTTCTTGTGGAGGTTATGATTCCCTTGCCTCCACGGCGCTGTGCACGATATTCTTCCAGTGAGACTCTCTTGAGAAGGTTTCCTTCACTTAGGATCAGGACATCGTCCTCCCTTGGTATGAGATCTTCAATCGATCTGCCTTTCACCTGCTTGTAAGTGATCTTGGTCCTTCTCTTGTCACCGTACTTCTTGGTCAGGATAACCATTTCCTCCTTGATTATCCCCTTCCTCTTGCCCTCGTCTGATAAAAGATCTTCAAAAGATGCAATCTTTGTCCTGACCTCAGCAAGTTCTTCCAGAACTTTTGAAACTTCAAGAGTTGTGAGTTTCTGCAACCTCAGGTCGAGGATAGCATTGGTCTGCAATTCATCAAGCTCAAATGCCTTCATCAGTTTGGCCCTTGCCTCCGGTACGTCCTTTGCTTTCCTGATGATTTCTATGACCCTGTCTATATCCTCAAGGGCCTTTGCAAGCCCCAGGAGTATGTGTTCCCTTTCCCTGAGTTTCTTGAGGTCAAATTCAGACCTTTTGACAATAACCTCAAGCCTGTGGTCAATGAATGTCTGTACCATTCCCTTGAGGTTAAGGGTCTTGGGCTGGTTATTAACCAGGACCAGGTTGATGATTCCGAATGATGATTCAAGTTCAGTGTGCTCGTAAAGCTGGTTCAGTATGAGGTTTTTCATGTCCTCATCCCTCACCTTTATGACTACGCGCATACCCGTCCTGTCGCTTTCATCCCGGATATCGGTTATGCCTTTGAGAACCTCATTCTTCACCTGTTCTGCAACATTCTGGATGAAAACTGCCTTGTTGACATTGTAGGGCAGGCTCTTGATTATGATAAGCTTGGGGTCTTTCATATCCACTTCTCCGTGGGTTATGACCTTGCCCCTTCCCTTGGTGTATGCGTCTACCAGCTCAGGAGTGTAGAATGATATGCCTCCTCCCGGGAAATCCGGACCCTTTATGAACTTCAGGAGGTCCTCAACCTCGTATTCCGGGTTGTCAAGTGCGTATGTAATTGCACTGCAGACTTCGTTGAGGTTGTGCGGCGGCATGTTGGTCGCCATTCCAACCGCGATCCCTGAACTTCCGTTTATGAGAAGGTTTGGGACTTTAGTCGGGAAGTATTCCGGCTCTTCGAGGGAGCCATCGAAGTTAAGCATAAACGGGACGGTGTTTTTATCAATGTCTTCCAGCATTTCCTCTGAAAGCCTTGCCATCCTGGCTTCCGTATATCTCATGGCTCCAGGCGAATCCCCATCAATTGAACCGAAGTTTCCTTGGCCGTCAATCAATGGATACCTGAATGAGAAGTCCTGGGCCATTCTTGCAAGAGCATCATAAATTGCAGTGTCACCGTGCGGGTGATACTTACCCATCGCTTCTCCAACAATTCTTGCCGACTTCTTGTACGGTTTGTCATGGGTGAAACCAAGTTCACTCATGGCAAACAATATCTTTCTTTGAACGGGTTTCAGGCCATCCCGAACTTCCGGGAGAGCCCTCGATACAATAACGCTCATGGCGTATTCTAAGTATGATTGTTTGATCTCGTTTTCAATAGGTCTTTTTTCCATTTTTTAACCTCACAGGTCTATGTTTGTAACATACCTGGCATTCTCTTCAATGAATTTCCTTCTCGGCTCAACCTTGTCGCCCATAAGTATGGAGAAGAGCCTGTCCGCATAGGCACCATCCTCGATTGAAACTTCCACCAGCCTTCTTGTTTCAGGGTTCATGGTTGTGTCCCACAGTTGCTCCGGGTTCATTTCTCCCAGACCCTTGAATCTCTGGGTTATTGCATTTGACCCCATTTTTGAGGCAACCTTGTCCTTGTCTTTCTCAGAATAGACGTATTCCACTTTTTCACCTTTCTGAATCCTGAAAAGCGGGGGCTGGGCGAAGAAAATCTTCCCGTTGGTGATAAGGTCCCTTGAGAATCTGTAAAAGAATGTGAGAAGAAGGGTACGGATATGTGCCCCATCTACATCAGCATCTGTCATGATGATGATTTTCCCGTATCTGAGCTTGGTGAGGTCAAGGTCTTCCTTGATGTTTGTTCCCATTGCGGTGATTAAGTCCCGAATGATTGCGTTCTCAAGGGTCTTGACGTCAGTTGCCTTTTCCACATTGAGAATCTTTCCCCTCAGGGGCAGGATAGCCTGGAAATCCCTGTTCCTGGCCTGCTTTGCGGTGCCTCCTGCAGAGTTCCCCTCCACAATGTATAGCTCCGTCCTGGTGCTGTCATTGGAAGAACAGTCTGCAAGCTTTCCGGGAAGCCCACCACTCTCAAGGGCGGATTTTCTCCTTACAAGGTCCCTGGCTTTTCTTGATGCTTCCCTGGCAGCCGCCGCAGCCAGTGCCCTCTTGACAATTAAATCGGCAATGTTCGGGTAGGATTCGAAGTACTCCCTGAGGTAGGTTTCAGTAACCGACTGCACCATCCCTCTGGCTTCACTGTTACCCAGTTTTGATTTTGTCTGTCCCTCAAACTGCGGTTCCGCGATTTTGATGTGAAGAACAGCAACAATGCCTTCCCTTACATCTTCGCCTGTGATAGTCTCAACGCCCTTTACCATGTTCTTGTTCTTGGCATAGTCCTGTATAGCCCTTGACAGACCAGCCCTGAATCCGGCAACATGGGTTCCACCTTCTATTGTATTGATATTGTTGACGAAACTCTCAATGCTCTCAGATACGCCTGTATTGTACTGGAAAGCAAACTCAACTATACCGTTTTCAAGTTCCGCCTTGTTGGAAATTGGTTCCTTGTGCACTGAATTGTACCCCTCACCCAGGTACTCAACAAAAGCAGAAAGCCCACCCTCGAAATGGAGAGTTTCCTTCTGGTCTGTCCTCTGGTCTTCTATTGTTATGCTTATGCCCGGATTCAGGAAGGCAAGATCCCTGATTCTCTCAAGCAGGGTTGAATAAGAGAAGTCCACTGTTTCAAAAATTTCAGTGTCGGGGTAGAACCATATAATAGTCCCGTGAGACTTTTCCAGCTGGATGGAGACATTCTTCATGTCTTCAGGCGGGTTCTTTGTGAACTCAGAAGTCTTCATAGAGGCGAGTTTGGTTACAGGCGCCCCCTGTCTGAATGTTTCGAAATAAACTTCGTTCCCTTTCTTGACTATTGCAGTGAGTCTTGAGGAAAGTGCATTAACCACATGCACACCCACTCCATGAAGTCCCCCTGTGATCTTGTAAACTTTCTTGTCAAATTTAGCACCGCTATGCAGTTCTGTAAGGACTATCTCCAGGCCGGGCCTGTTGTATTTCGGGTGCATGTCAACAGGTATCCCTCTTCCATCATCTTCGACGCTAATTGAAGTATCTTTGTATAATGTTATATATATGTACTTGGCAACTCCGGCGTTGGCTTCGTCAACGCTGTTGTCGACAACCTCGTAGACAAGGTGGTGAAGACCACGCTCATCCGTTGAGCCAATATACATTCCTGGCACTTTTCTAACAGCTTTCAGTCCTTCTAGAATCTGTATCTGCGATGAATCATAATTTTCCATTGAATTTACCACTTCCAAAATTAAATCTATATTTTCTCTCCTTCACTATCCCATGTTGTATAAAAATTTATTTGAGATAGGGAATGGGAGCTTATTCTTTCGGCTTCCTCACAAATATCTCTACGTCCGGCCCTGATTCCTTGACTTCAACCAGGGATAATTTCGTGGTTCTAGCCAGCCCTTCGTAGGTGCCTTTGGAGTAAGGGAACTTTTCTTTGAGAACCAGAATTTCTGCGTCCTGCCCTTCGTCAAGCTGGATATTCAGCCCTTTCATGACGCTTTTGAGGTAATTAAACGGGTCCCCTCCGCATGAAATGTTTCTGTGATCCTCTTTAATCATTGCTTAACCTCATTGCAGAATGGCTTAAAACCTTAATCGTTCAGCATTTAGAACTTGATCATGAGGTACCTCGCAAGGAGTCCCTCAATCGCACTTTCAACATCGCTGGAAAGGCTCTGGCCACTCAGTCTTATGGCGCCTCTGTTTCCGCTGATTGCCACAGAGTTGGAATGCACCGCCATGAACGTCTCATAGAGTTCATAATTAATTCTAGCTTCTTCAGAAGAAAGCTTTGATAACTCCCCTATAAGTGACGCGTTTTTGGAGGCGACCTTAAGAAGGCCATCTATTGCCACTTCATAGAGTGAAAAATTTTCCCTTATTTCCGTCATTTCTTCGGATGAAAGGTTAAGGTGCCTGCAGAGCTCACCCAGTATCTTGCTAATCTCCGGTTTCATTTTCCCTCAAAAGACTGAGTATTTCTTGAGAACGCAGCAGATCGCTTTTCACTTCCCTGAGGCGCATTTCCATGTCAAGAACCTTCAGGCGTTTCTCCTCCACCTGGTCCTGTATGTTTTCGCCCCTTATCTGGAAGAGCTTTTTTTCCTTTTCAAGTTTTCTGAGAAGATCAACAGCCAGGATTCCAGCCTCCTTACCATATGCATCTGAATGTCAACCGGCGGAACTCAACATCTTTTTAAATGCATGTGGGATACATTACCATGCCAAGATACTATTTCAAGTGTTCTGATGCTGGTTATAATTGCAGCTATGAGGTCGATGGGGCAACATCGGAAGAACTGGAGCCAAAGATAAAGATTCATGCCAAATATGCACACAACCTTTTTGAAGTCCCGGAAGAAAAGATGAATGCGTTCAAGGCTGCCATTAAGGAAAAAGGAACAAGTTAAGAAACCGAATGTTTACAAGAATACCTACCGTACTTAGGAGTCAGGAGCTCATAGACAAATCCTTCCTCAAAGCTTCCAAGATAACTGAGCCGTATCATCCAAAAATAGAAGACAAGATCAGGAAGGAGATCATGGACAGAATTTCCACCATAGAGTCAATAACCTGTTCACATCTGTTAAAACTTGTCAAACGTTTCCCCACCATTGAAAAACTCCATCCATTTTACGAGGACATGATTGATCTGATGTTCGATGTTGACCAGTACAAGGTTAGCCTCAGCAAGGCCCAGTGGGCGGCTGAGAGGATCGAGGTCCTGAGCACAGAACTTATAGGGCAGCTTAAGAAAGCCAAAACCATAGAAAAACTCAACCAGATAATGAAAGCGTACTACGGGCGTTACTCTTCCATAATAAAAAGCATCGACAAGGATCTTCAGTTCCTCTCAAAATGCAGGGACTGGATGCGCATTATTCCAGATATTAATGCGGAAATGCCAACCTTTATCATTGCCGGCATGCCAAATGTTGGCAAAAGCTCACTGCTTTCAAAATTAACAGGGAATGAGCCCAAGGTTGCAATCTACCCGTTCACCACGCAGACTATCTCCATAGGTTATATGCAGTTGAATAATCAGAAAATACAGATAATTGATACACCCGGGATACTGGACAGGCCCATGGAGGAAAGAAACGAAATGGAACTGAAATCAATTCTTTCTCTGAGGGACATCAGGGGCGTAATCATCTTCCTCATTGATCCCACCGGCCATTCATCCTATACAATGGAACAGCAGGAAAACCTTTTCACTGAAGTAAAGGAGAGATTCGTTTCTCCCATTATTAGAGTACAGACTAAAGCCGATATGACTCAGGAGAGGATTGAAAAGCTGGCAATTTCTACAGAAACACTCCAGGGATTTGACGAATTGAAGGAAGTTATGTCTTCCATGATCGGTATGAGGTGAAGGTTATGCCTATTGAGGATGATATCCGCAGAATAGCCATAAAGAACGCCTTCGAACATAAGGGTAAAGCCGAACCTGGAGCCATAATGAGCAAAGTCCTTGGCCAGTTCCCTGAATACAGGGCGAAGTCAAAGGAAGTTTTTCCAATAGTCAACTCAATCGTGAGTGAAGTCAATGCAATGGACTCCAATGAAATCGCCAGAATCGTGGAGGAAAACTACCCTGAGTTGCTGAACAAGGAAAAAAAGGTGCAGGAACACAGGCTCCCTGACCTCAGGAACGTTAAGGGAAAGGTCGTGATGAGAATGGCCCCTTCGCCATCCGGTCCCCTGCATATTGGACATTCCAGGCTTGGCATCCTCAATGATGAATACGTGAAGCGGTATGGTGGAGAGCTTATCCTGAGAATAGAAGACACCAACCCTTCAAACATTGACCCGAATGCATATGAGCAGATTCCCAGAGACCTTGAATGGCTTGGCGTGAACTCTACCCAGATCATTATACAGTCCGACAGGATGGAACTTTACTACCAGGAAGCAAGAAGTTTGCTGGAACAGGGAAATGCATACCTGTGCACCTGCAATACAGAGGAGTACAAGAAAAAACTTGCGAAATCTATCGCCTGCCCTCACAGAGCAGTCTCCCCGCTTGAAAATATGGAACTTTTCGAAAGGGTGCTGAAGGGAGATTTTGCACCCGGGGAAATAGTTTTGATAATAAAAACCCAGCTTGACCACCCCAATCCATCTGTAAGGGACTGGATTGCTTTCAGGATTTCAGAAACAAATCATCCAAGGCATGGACACGAGTACAGATTCTACCCCATGATGAATTTCAGCGTAGCAGTGGATGACCACCTGCTTGGCCTGACGCATGTCATAAGGGGAAAGGACCATATCAATAACACAGAGAGGCAGAAATACATATTCAAGTACAACAACTGGACATTGCCTGAATACTATCACTACGGGCTTGTTGACTTCCCTCAGGTGGTGCTTAAGACCTCCATAATAAAGAAAGGAATAGCAGATGGCACCTACACCGGGTGGGATGACGTAAGGCTTGGTTCTCTGCTGGCATTCAGGAAGAGAGGGTTTTCCCCGGAAACGTTCAGGAGGTACTGGATAGAGTCGGGAATGAGAGAAATCGACTCCGAATTTTCTATTGAAATTTTCAATGCAATGAACAAGGAGTTCATCGACCAAAGGACAAGGAGGCTTTTCTTCGTACCAGATCCAGTCAGCCTTGAAATCAATGGCGCACCTGAACTCAATCCCGTCATACTGAACCATCCTTCAAACAGGGAACTGGGCACTAGAACTTATAGGCTGGAAAAATCCCCAAAGGTTTCAATCCCCGGATCAGACTGGACTTCTATGGCAGATGGAGAGGAATTCCGTTTGAAGGACCTCTGCAATGTAAGAAAAACAGGTGAGGGGATCGCATTTGTCAGCGTCGAACCAACAGGCAAGAGAGTTAAGATATTACAGTGGTGCCCCACCGGGAGCCACAAATTTACTGTGATGAGGCCCGATGGCCAAAATGATGCAGGCCTAATGGAACCTCATGGGAAGAAATTTCTGGGGGTTGCCCAGCTGGAAAGATACGCTTACGTGAATGTCCTCTCAAGCGAAGTGGGATATTTTACCCACAAGTGAAGCTACTCCTGCGGAACCTTCAGGAAGGCCGGAAATTTTCTGAGAAGGATGATTTCACCTATGGACTTTACCCACCTGAATGGAACGCTTATGGCTGAACCATTTTCCACTACCTGAGGGTTGGGTTGCGCAATATAGATGCCGTAAATATCCTGCTGCTCCATTTCAAAAATAACATCATTAACTTGTCCCAGCAGAACTCCCTTGTCTGTGTAAACGGACATACCGTAGAGTTCAGTCACTTCTGTGAGCATGCTTTAATACAATCCTGATCTAAATATAAAACCTTGCAGATCAGGTCCCGCAGATTTCAATAAAGTTTTCGAAGATCTTCTTGCCATATTCCGTGTTTTCGACTTCTGGATGGAACTGAACTCCAAAAATAGGGCGCACCTTGTGCCGGTATGCCTGGATAGGGCATGTTTTTGAAGATGCCATAACTTCGAAGCTGTCTGGAAGGGATTTCACTTCATCATTGTGGTTTTCCCACGCGATTATTTTTTCCGGCAAACCATTGAGCATGTAAGTTGGTTTCTTGATTGCAACCTCTGTCTTGCCAAATTCAGGGTGTTTTCCAGGCGCTACTTCTCCACCGAAATGAAGCGCTATAAAGTGAAAACCCGCACAGATCCCCAAAATAGGATACTCGTGATCCTCAATGAAGGAACTTATGTTTCCTAGTTTGTCTATCTCAGAAGCAATGCTTGGAGCCCCACCGGACAACACTAAACCGTCAAGGTCATCAAGCTCTTTCGAGGGGGAGGTGTTGGGGACTATCTTAACCTCTGCATCAAGGTCCCTTAACACCCGGTATTCCCTGTGTGTCCACTGGCCTCCGTTGTCGACCACGTAGATTTTCATGGGAGGGTTATTCCATTCCGGGAATGCCCAGTGATTTGCTAATCTCCTTGTATCTGTTCCTTATTGTCACTTCAGTAACTCCGGAAACTCTGGCAATTTCCTTCTGCGTTCTTGGTTTTCCAACCATTACTGAAGCAATATAAATTGATGCGGCAGCCACGCCAGTAGGACCTTTTCCGGAAGAAATGCCAAGCTCTATGGATCTCCTGACAATGTCTTCACTCACAATAATTGCCTGCTTATCAAGGTCAAGTTTGCTGCAAAACTGCGCCACATATGAATAAGGTGTGGTCGGTTTGAGATTAAGGCTGAGTTCTTTCGCGAGATGCCTGTATGCCTTCCCTATCTTTTTCTTGTTGACTTCAGAAGCTTTTGATATTTCATCAAGAGTTCGTGGGAGATTGACCATTCTGCATGCAGCGTAAATGGATGCACATACTATGCTTTCAATGCTTCTGCCCCTTATCAGATTCTTCTCAACAGCCCTTCTGTATATAAGTGCAGCCGTTTCTTTGATATCTTTTGGTATTCCCAGTTTTGCACCGTTGTCATTTAACATCTGAAGGGCCAGGGACAAATTCCTTTCTGCTGCATTGCTTACCCTAATTCTCTGATGCCATTTTCTTACACGATAAATCTGGGCCCTGTTCTTATGTGGGATCCTTTTTCCATAATAGTCCTTGTTTGACCATGAAATTTCGGTGGCGAGACCCTTATCGTGGCTCAGGAAAGTCATGGGTGAACCGGTTCTTGCCCTCCTGTCATCCTGCTCAGAGTCAAAAGCTCTCCATTCGGGACCTTGATCTATAAAGGAATCTTCCAAAACCATTCCACAATCATTACAAATCAATTCTCCCCTTTCATAATCCCTAACAAGATGCTCAGAACCGCATTCCTGGCACCTCTTTGTAATATCCTGATCAATATTGGCAACCATTTAAACACCAATGAATAATTAGTATTTAATGTCATAGGAAAAGCTATTAAAGCTTTTCCATTATTGACATATTAAAATTTCACTGCACAACTTTGTTTTGCTTTAAAAACAGAAGATCTCAGTAATTACAAAGTAGAAAAGTATGTAAGCCCATCCCTGACCCGTTCCAAGATTAAACAAAATAAGATACTAATGCTTTAATATCTAGAGAAAATCTATTAATAAATTTGCGTAGAGTTTAAATACTTAATTATGATATATGAAATGTTGGCAAAAGAAAACTTAGAAATTGTGCACATAATGACCAGGCAACTGGTAATAAGGGCGGGGCAGTGCACAAAAATCAAAGCGAAAGTACTAGATGAGAACGATAATACCGTGGGCCGACTGATGAAAATATTTGGCCCCGTTTCCAACCCCTACGGGCTGGTTAACCTCAATGAGGAAGTAAAGGAGCCTCATAAACTAAGGCTCATATGTTAGGTGACAAAAATGGAGAACACAGAAAGTAAGAAAAAGAACATAGAACAAATTGAAAAGTGCCCAGAATGTGGCTCTTTCCAGCTTGTCCGAGACTATGAGAGGGGTGAGCTAGTGTGCAACAACTGTGGACTCGTAATAGATGACAGTTACATTGACCAGGGACCAGAATGGAGAGCATTCGATTCCGAACAGACTGAATCCAGAGCTAGAGTTGGATCACCAATGACATTTACCATCCATGACAAGGGACTTTCTACGGATATTTCCTGGAAAAACAAGGATTCATATGGCAAATCAATTCCTACCAGAAACCGGGCCCAGCTTTACAGGCTGAGGAAGTGGCAGAAGAGGATCAAGGTATCCAATGCCGCTGAGAGAAACCTGTCGCAGGCACTCCAGGAACTGGAGAGAATGGCGTCCAATCTCAGCATCCCCAACGATGTCAGGGAAACTGCAGCTGTGATTTACAGAAAAGCAGTGAAACAGAACATGATCAGGGGAAGGAGCATTGAAGGAGTCGTTGCTGGCTCAATATATGCTGCCTGCAGGATAACGAATGTCCCGAGGACACTGGATGAGATTGCCTCTGTCACAAGAGTCAAGAAGAAGGAAATCGGAAGGACCTACAGGATAATGAGCAGGTACCTGAAGCTGAACATCATGCCTTCGAAGCCTGATGACTATGTTAACAGATTCTGCAGCAAGCTGAAGCTTTCAATGGAAGCCAGGAAGAAAGCAACTGAAATCCTGAAGATGGCCCAGGACAATGACCTGACCTCCGGCAAAGGACCAACCGGCGTAGCCGCAGCTGCAATATATATCGCATCCCTCATCACAGAAGAGAGGAGAACCCAGAGGGCAGTTGCAGAAGTTGCCGGTGTCACTGAAGTGACCATAAGAAACCGCTACAAAGAGCTCACAGAAAAGCTCTCAATTAACGTGGAACAGTAATCTGCTGTTTCCACTCAATAAATTTTTTTAAATACTTCATAAGACCTTAAAAGATCATCAACTAAATTGTAGAGAGAAGTGATTTTATCAGTACTTACAGTGACCTCAATTTTGTCGTCCTTTACTTCTGTAATCCAATTATTTGCATCGTCTGCCTTTAAGGCATTCAGAAGGTCCTTGCATTCCTGCCCTTCACATTCTATTGCTACCTTGATTTGCAATAGATGAATAGGGAGCACCATTATTTAGCATTGGCGCAAAGGAAAATATCATAAGTATACTGCAATTCCTGAACGAAAGCGGAGGTTGCCGAGCCAGGTCAAAGGCGACAGACTCAAGATCTGTTTCCGTAGGGGTTCGCCGGTTCGAATCCGGCCCTCCGCATTTTGATTATTAATCAAACAAGATATTAACTCCTTGAAGCAATTTACATTATGGCTTTTCAGCCGAAGCACAAGAAATTGCTGAGAAATACAGAAAAAAAGAGACCATAGGGAAACAACCGTGCCAGACACAGGGAAAGCACGGATGGGGACATAGCAATCTTGAGGCTCGTTTTCCTACGCTTCGAGTTCGGGAAGCCCTGTTCGGTCGGAGAATGGGTAGGCTATACCCAAAGCCATGGGAATCCCTATGGCTATCCTTCTCCTATGTTAAACACAATTTGCGACTAGGATGCCTCAGTATTAACGGTAGAAGGAGTAATTACACGTCTATCTTTGATAGGGACTTGAACCGTGAAACTATCATAGAAAGTATAACTAATCCAGCTGCCATTACGTAGAATACAGTTCCAGGAAACCAAAAGGTCATTATAACACCAGCTAAAACGCCTGATATAGAATTAAAGGATGTTCCAAAGGTGTCCATAGCTCCTTGTATTCGTCCCATTTTATCTCTTGGGGCGGCTCCAAAAAGGACAGCAGAAATAAGAGGGGAGGTTATCCCCGATAAAAAACCAACCACGAAAAACACAGACAGAAGTGTGTAAAGATATGGGAAAATGGCGATGAAGAGTACGCTTAACCCCCCGACCCCATACAATATTGGAAGTTTTCTGCCAACGCTTTTCACAGTTTTAAGTTTAGAGGTTAATGCGGAACCAAATATTCCACCAAGGGATATGGCGAAAAAAGCATAACTCAGGTAAGCCGAAGAAAGACCAAACACCCTATCTATCATAACCGTTGAAGCGGAATCAGACATTCCCCAGAAAAGGGCGGAAATAGACGAGATAAAGACAATTTCTGCAACTATTCTTGTATTGCTAATATATCGTAAACCATCTCTCATTACTTCCCGCAATGTTCCCTTTCCAACAGTCACATCCTTTGAGCTATCGATGAACAAAATTGGCAAGAGAGATGATAGATAGAGAATTGTGATAGTTAACGTGCTTGTTTTCAGGCCATTTGACAACAAAAGTGCAGCCGCTATAAACCCCGTGAGCCGCGATGTTCTGGAAACCAAGTTCGCCACAGACATTCCTTTCAGATATATGGGTTTCCGGAGAAATTGCTGACTCCAAATGGCCCTCACCGGAACCAGTATGTCCAGTGAAAACCCAAAAGCCAAAGCGGATATGAACAGGAAAACTGAATCTAAGAAAAGTGAATGGTTCTGAATAACTATCAACAGAGTGCTTGCAGCCAAAACTTTCAAGAATTGGCCAAATATAGCGAATACTTTTTTGTTCCGGAACTTGTCGATAATTGCGCCCGTAAGAATACTCAAAATTAAAGGCGCTATAAGCATTGCACTGGTTATTCCTGTTACCAGAGCCGACTTTGTCTCAGATATGGAAACCCATAGAATAAGAACTGTGAAAAGAGAGGTTGCGAACGCTGAAATGCCGGTTTCTGCCATCAACAAGGAGAAATTTTTCTTATCATAGTTGTTGTCAATAGTCTGAGTCATTTATACCATCCCCCGAGGTACTCATAAAATCTGCATCTTGAGGGCGTTTTTTGTAGACGTTAATGCATTCAGCAAGATGGGGAGATGAACTCGTTCTCACAAGCGCACTGTCCGTTGAGGTACCAGACATGCTAAAATCCAACACATATTGGAGCAAGTATTCTCGACTAAACCCTGAAACAGAATGATATTCGATATCCTTCAAGATCTTTTCAAAAACGTCAGGTTGCAAATTATGCAATGACCAACTTATCGAAGATAAACGTTCTAAGGGTATTCTAGTATTTGCATCCCAGTGTAGAACTTCTCAATTATATATAAATGTCGTCATACATTTATTACTAATTACAATTTGGTCTAAAAAGCATCCCCCCAGTTAAAAGATTGACAGAATCCATCCCCCACGCACTCCTATAATTTTAAAATCTGAAATACCAAATGTCAGTTCATCGTGCCCTATATCTATAAAATGTGGTTCCCTTATTTTCACGAAGTTGCTATTTTCCCAAATTCTATGGGGTCTGAAAAATAACGATTACCACTGGATTTCAGTATTTTTGCTATCTATCTTGTAGGTAGTTGCCTTGGCACCACAAAACCTTGAAAGAGCATCTGCAAATTTCTCTAGCAAGTTGTCAAGAACTTTTTCGGGGAAGGGTGGAAGAGTCTCAGAGACAAAGAATGCATTTCTTGTGCTATCCGTAAGTTTAGTCAATTCAGATTCTCTCCAGTTGAATTTTCTACATAATACCTTTTCTTCATCTGAATAGATGACTTCGTCAGGATTTGGATGAGTAACATCATTCGAACCGAGCTCAACAAAGTCTTCTGTCCCCTGTGCAAACCTCAGTTGTAGATTGCCCTTGATTTTACTCAGATCCTCTCCACCAAAAGGAGTCATGAACTCTAACGACAGGTAATTGTATATGTCAACCAGTTTATTGATGTGAGGGATTTCATTTCCTTTCAGGGATCTCCTTATTAGGGCCTCGTGAGAGGGCCTGCCATCCATGATCTTCAGTAATTTATATGCGGTTTTCCAATTTTTGATAAATTCGTTTTTTGACAAAAATTCAATTTCCAGTTTCTTGTTTATATCAGATTCAGCCTTTCTCAACAGTTCCTGAACTTGATCATCTGTGCCTGCATTATGGATTTCCTCAGCAATTACCACACCCAGTCTGAGTTCAGGGAACAGCTGAAATATCTTTGGGTCAACTGAGAACTTCATTCAAAGCCCAAAATTATAGGTGTTATTTAAACTGTATACTCCTGCGTTTGAAATATCCCCGAACTGGTACAAGTGATTTCGTCAAAAGTTCTTAAAAAAATAGGAGAGAAACAGGCAAAAAATATTGCCGTAAATTTGGCTTTAAGATTTTGGTTAGCCTTTACTGGGAAATAAATCAGGGCGCAAACGACTTCCCAAAGAGTTTTCGGGCGATTATAAGCTTCTGTACTTCAGGAGTTCCGTCTCCGATTAAGAAACCTCTCGAGGCCCTGAATTTTCTCTCCAGTGATGAGGTTTTAACGTATCCCGAGGCCCCCAGTGTCTGCAGGGCATGGCTCACCGCCTCAAAGGCTGCTTCACAACCAAATCCTTTGACTACAGAACTCTCTGCGCTATTGTCGAGACCGGAATCATTCAGTGCCAGGGCTTTAAACGCCATCATTCTCGCAGACTGGAGCTTGGACCAGTCATCAGCTATCCTGAAAGATATGGCTTCATATTTGGAAATGTACTCGCCGAAGACTTTTCTTGTTTTTGCATATTCTATTGCCTCTTCCAGGGCACTCATGGCGAGGCCGATAGCATACAGCCCCACATGCACTCTCTGTATCCCGAGTATGTTCATAAGAATTGCAAAACCTTCATTTTCCCTGCCTATGATATTCCCCTGCGGTGTTCTTACATTGTTGAGCCTGACACGCCCAAAATCTCCCCTGAAGAGCGATGCCATATTTTCATCCTCGTAAGTTTCCAGCCCAGATTCCTTACTGTCAACCAGTATTAGGCTGATCCCTTTGTGCTTCCTTTCTTCATGCATCTCTGAGGTCCGCACAGATATTATGTGTGCATCCGCAATTCCCGGGCTACTGACAAAAGCTTTCTCCCCGTTTAAGACATACTTGTTATTTTCCAGATGTGCCTCAGTTGTGATTGAGGCTGAGTCCGAACCGAAACCGGGTTCCGTAAATGCGCCACATAGAACAAGATCACCGGAAAGGTATCTGTTTACATAATTCTCCCTCGTATTTTCATCTGAAATTAATGGGAGCATCTTTGCAAAATGCATTGTCAGAAAAGCCGGCACAGGCACCTCATACTTTCCCATTGTTTCAGAAAGAAGGCCTAATGTGACCTCGTCAACTCCCCCTTCATCTTTTGGCAACACGGTAGCTCCAAGGATCAGTTGCGATAGACCTTTCATGAGGCTTCTGGGAAACTCCCGTTCCCTGATCCAGCCCTCATAAGCTGGGGCAATATTCCTTCTGCAGTATTCCTCTAATGATTCCCTTATGATTGTTTCCTCATCACTGAGTGTGCCATTCAGATTCATAGATTTACCTCCCCTTCCATACTGGTTTCTTCTTTTTCATGAATGATTCCTGGCCGTGATGGAAGTCTTCAGAAGATACAAGTAAGAGAAGATCGTCGGTTGCAGACTTGGCGTGACCGGCAAATGTCTGTCTTACTGCGTTAATAGATGATTTTATTCCTGCAATTGAAAGTGGTGCAACCTTCGCTATTTTCTTGGCATACTCGAGAGCCACTGCCTGGAGCTGGTCACTGGTAACAACAACATCAACCATACCGAGTTTTAGAGCTTCCTCAGCAGAGAACCAATCACCTGTAAGGGCATACCTGGCTAATTTCCTGCTTATGAGTGCTATGCCATATGATGAACCCAGAGGTGGCATAGCGCCTATCAGTCCTTCTGGCAGTGAAAACACTGCTGTGCTGTCGGCGATTACAATGTCAAATAGCATGTTCAGTTCGCATCCCCCACCAAAAGCTATGCCGTTTACTGCAGAAATTATAGGCTTTGGGTAACGTGAAATGGTATCCAGTAAAGGCTGGGCCAGAGTGTTCATCCATATCTTGGCATCCATGGAACTCTTCCATTTTTCCATCATGTCAATATCGTCTCCGGCGCTGAATGCCCTTCCACTACCCGTAATTATGACTGATCTCACCTGTTCCTCAACAAGAGCTTCTTCAAGGGCCAGCCTTATTCCTTGCCACGTCTCTTCATTCAAGGCGTTGAGGCGATCAGGCCTGTTCATGGTAATAATTGCAAAGTTATCCACACTGATGTAAGATACGGAACCGAAGTCCTTTCTGACCTCATTCCAGTCCATGAAACCCTTTCCATTTTTGATTCCCGATTGCCCTTTGTCAAGCATTTCCTTTATCATAGGGTCTAACCTGTACCTCTCACTTCCAGATTCATTGAATTGCTTTTCCAGCATCGCTGCGACATTGTCAAGTCCAAATCTATCCGCCATTTCCAGTGGACCTTCCGGCCAGTTCATTGCCAGTTTCATGGATCTGTCAACATCTTCCCTGCTTGCTACTCCGTTTCTAACAATCCACGCAGCTTCATTTATTGCAGATGAGAGCAGCCTGACCGGACTGACACTGAACATGCCTTCGTTTGGGAGTACAACAGGCCTTGCATACACATTGGGCTTTGGATACGGGTAAAAACCGCTGCCAGACTTCATTCCTAAATTGCCTGACTCCACTTTCTCTCTTAGGGTAGATGATTCCTCAGTGGAAAATCCCCGACTCCTCATCTCCTTATTGGCATTATAAACCGTATCTATTCCAACAAAATCAAGAAGTTCACACATGCCCATGGGAAACCCGAGCCTGAATCTGGCCATGGCATCAATATTGCTCATTTCTGTGCCCGCTTCAAGCATCTTCATGGACTCCAGTATAACACGGTCGTTAAGCCGGTTAATGAGAAATCCAGGAACATCTTTTCTGACAATTACATATTCCTTGTGAATACTTTTCACAAGATCCTGTGTTGCGGAAAGTGTTGGTTCGCTTGTGTTCTTGGCGAGAATTATTTCCACAATGGGCATCATAACGGGTGGATTGGAAAAATGCAATCCTATGAACCTGTCAGCTCTCCCGGTCATTGAAGCAAGTTCTGTAATGGGTATTGTGGAGGTGTTTGAGGCAAAAACGCAATCAGGTCCTGCGATCCTGTCAAGTTTTTCCAGTACAGCCCTCTTTACAGTGGAATCTTCTTTTACAACTTCAACAATATAATCTGCTGATGCAAATTCATTCATGTCTGTTGTGGTCCTTACTCTCGCCAATATATCTCCCGCCTTTTCTTTCAGGGCACCTTTTTTGCTGAGGCTTTCAAGACTCCATCTCATTTTTTCCATGGCAGATGATAGAAAGGAATCCTGAACATCGGACAGAATAACATTGTATCCTGATGAGGCGAAAACCGCGGCAATTCCGTGACCCATAACACCCGCACCAACTACTCCAATTGTTCGGCTCATAAAAATCCTGAATGATATTATTGGATTAACCATATTTATTTTTGCATATTTCCTGCGATTCGGCAATAATCTATATCATTTGAGGAGCCCTGAGATGACATCCATAGAATCGTTTCAGGGGTTTATAGAATTTCTAGAAGCTATATTGTGCACCAGTGGTCTCTGATAGATGCATCCATAGAAAGTAATATTGAGTGCTTACGCGGAACCTCCCCAATTCTCTATTTCGGGAAAAGGATAGCTTATGCGGTACTCGCGAGAATAAATGAATAGCATGAAAAATTATTTTCCCCTTTTCACGGAAAGGAATATGTCCAGGGCTGAAAGCAAATCTCTAGGCTGAAGGATGAACGTTATATCAGTGAAAAAAGAAACTATCTGAAGAATGTTGATTCCCCGGTTGGAAAGCAGCCCGGAAGCGTATGATACGTATCCTTTTATACTCAGAATGGAGTTGGAACTTACAATAATTATTTCGCCAAGCCCTGTTGACTTGCTTATGATTTCTGTTTTGGGAATGAATCTTGATATCTTTTCAAGAAGTTCATCACCTACAACAATACCATAACCCTGAGTCGCTTGAATTATCCTGTAATCTGAATAATTCTCTGTCAGATTTTTAGTCAACTCTATGAGCAGTTTCAAATTTTCTGTTGTTGGCTTCAAGATTAAAACAGAGATATCAGTCCTGGACTCTATCTTTGATTTTTTTAGTATATTCCTGTAGGTATTCATTGAAATGCCAGAAACCGGGATTCTCTTCAACGCACCCATCACGGCATCGAATGATTCTAATTCGAGATCCTTCAATATCAATCTGGACAATGCTGATAGATTAACGATACCTAGATCCAGAGATTTCCAGAGTTCCGGGTTATCCTGAAGATATTCTCTTACTCTGGAGGCAACATGTTCATTATTTTCCATAATTTAGCCAGAATTGGACAATGATACTTGAATTTTGTCAATTCTGCAAATTACAGCCAATTTGGGAGATTTGCTTTAAATATACTAGAATATGAAGACAATAATGTCGCTTACAAGAAAACTTGGGATATTCCATCTGACTCTTGCTTCGGTTACTGGCATGATCGGATCAGGGTGGTTATTCGGTGAAATGTACGCTGCTTCAATAGCTGGCCCATATTCCATAATCTCATGGATCATCGGTTCGATGATGATGATGGCACTTGCACTGGTATTTGCGGAACTCGGGGGAAAAGTCCCGGTTGGAGGGGCTGCTGCCCGTTTCCCACTGCTTTCCCACGGAAAGGCTGCTTCTTCATTAAACGGTTGGGCACTTTTCCTTGGTTATGTTTCAACACCACCCCTAGAAGCCATCGCTTCGGTGAGTTATCTTAATTTTCTTACTGGAGGCTTAATTAATTCGGCAGGCGCCCTGACCACTACCGGGATAGGTGTAGCTGTTCTCTTCCTTCTTGCATTCTTTGCACTGAATACCTTTGGCATAGGGGCAATATCAAAAACGAACAGCATTCTGGCGGTTGCCAAACTTATAATTCCCGCACTTACAGCCATAGTACTGATGCTGACATACTTTTCATTCAGCAATTTTACAGTTGGAACTACCTCCTACCCTGGTGCCGAGGCAATTTTCATTGCAATTCCAAATGCAGGAATTGTGTTCTCATTCCTGGGATTCAGGCAGGCAATAGAACTTTCAGGTGAAGCTAAAAATCCAGGAAGAACAATTCCTATAGCAGTTGTGCTTGGAATTGTCCTTTCAACAGCAATCTATATTCTGGTGCAGGTCGCCTTTATAGGTTCAATGCAGTGGAACAAGATACCTTTCGGCGACTGGGCACAACTACAGACATCTTCCTTTGCTTCCGGCCCCCTTGTGGTTCTTGCAACTGCTCTCGGTATTGGCTGGCTCGCCCTACTTCTGCTTGGGGATGGTGTATTTTCACCTCTGGGAACAGCCTCTATATATGAAACAACTACTTCCAGGGTAACATATGCACTCAGTGAAATAGGGTTGTTTCCTGCAATTTTCAAAAGACTGAACAGGCATTCGGTTCCTGCAACGGCAATGGCTTTTGACATTATCCTCATGATTCTATTCCTGATACCTGCGCCTTCATGGACTCAACTGGTCGCCCTTAGTTCTGACCTTGCAATAATTGCCTATGCTTCCGGACCAGTAGCGCTCATGGTTCTCAGGAGGGCAGGTTATGATGCTGGAAACAATTGGTTCAGGTTGCCATTTGCCTCGACTATAGCCCCAATAGCATTTATTTCAGCCATTTTGCTGGTTTACTGGTCTGGATATCCCACAACCCTCTATATGAGCATAGTGGCAATTGCGGGCCTTGCTCTGTTCTTTATACCGATATACAGACACACGAGTTCTTTTTCTGACATAAAAGGGGCGCTGTGGTTCATTGCAATTCTAATAGCTGTCCCAGTGGTTTCATACCTAGGAAGCGAGGGGTCCAATGTAATCGGGTTCCCATATGATGTCGCAGTAATGGGTGCAGTGTCGCTGGCGATATACTGGATCGCATTGAGAACGGGACTTTCAACGGAGAGTGTTGAAGAACAGAGAAATAATTTTATGGCAGTTTCTGACTGATTGACACAGTAGGTTGATCAGTCAAATTTTATTTTTTTTAATTCAATGCGAAAACAACTTTATTGCATTTAGTTGCTATTTTGTACCACAAGTGATTTTATTATAAACCCTATTTTTTGATGATGTCAATTACAGGATTAGTTATAGCAAAAGGCGTGGCAGCATCTGTAGGAATTGCAGCTGCAACCGGTGCTGTGGCAGTGGCAACGGGTAACGCTCATGGTTTGGCAATTGCACTTCAGCATGTACCAACCTGGTCTCAGGCCCATAGTGTTTTGAGCCACCTTGTGCAGGGCAAAAACCCCCATGGGTAAAACCCGTCACTTTTGTTTTCAAATTTAGAGACTGTCAATTTTTAGTTGATGTGCGATGGCCATCGGTTTCAAAGCTTCATGATTCCATCTGTCTCCTGCCATTCAGTTACCTGTACCTATAAGTTGTGCACAAATGGCTATAGAAATCATAACTTTCATATGACATAGCATTCTGGCACATTATTGAGAGCAATCAAGTCCGTCACCCAGTCCTATTCACCTTCCCGGAGGATCATGGATTTCATGGACATATTCACTTCAATCATGAATGATGCTATCGATGTGGCAATAAAGAAGAACCTCACATCTGAGGGGGCGATATCCAGTGAAATATATCCTCTCGTGAAGGATCTTCCCATTCCCTCATATTATATCCCTCCAGCAATCACCAAGGCAACAGCCATGGTGAAGAACTACCGCAAGTCCGTGAGAAGGGAGGAAATGAGAGCGAAGCAGAAGAAGAATGGTGGTTCGAAGCCCGACACTGATCCCAAGCGCAAGCCTAGGAACATCAAGGTCCCCCACGTGGACAGGCGGATGCTTGCCTCACATTATGGATTCCGCATAAAAGGTGATAACATGATCATACCCGCCTCCACTGAGAAATACGGCAGGGAACATGAAACCATAGGGCTTAACCGCCATGTTTCCTCATTGATCAACAGGAATGGAGTCCATGCCAGGTCCTTCACTCTCACCCCTGATGTGCTTTCAATATCCATTGAGAGGGTACCTGAGACGATTGAGTGTGACTCGACCGCCGGCATCGACCGCAACCTCCGCAACGTCACGGTAGGAAACGAACTCCACCAGGAATCCTATGATCTCTCGGAAATTGTCAAGATCAAGAGAAGATACCGCAACAGGGCTTCACATCCAATGAGAAATGACCGCAGGATCCAGCAAAAGATCAGGGAGAAATACGGAAGGAGGGAGAGGAACAGGACCAATGCCATCCTCCATGAGAAATCGAAGGAGATCGTGAATGCATGCATCTCAGACAGGGAAGCGCCTGTGCTTGAAGACATTAGACACATAAACAGGATGACATACAGGGGAGACAGAACAGGTGCCAATCACAGGCATCTCATGCACAGTTCATTCCCTTACGGAAGGCTGGCATCCATGATCAAATACAAGGCCGAATGGGAAGGCCTTCCCGTGATCCAGTTGACACGCCAGGAAACATACGGTACAAGCAGCAGGTGCTCGGAATGTGGGTCATATACCCGAAAGAGCGGACACATGTTACACTGTGAATCCTGTGATATATGGATCAACAGGGACATCAATGCATGCATATCTCAGGCAAAACGGGGCCGTACAAGGCTTGTGCGATCCTTCCTGATGGAAAAAGGCCCGCCAGTTGAAGCTGTGAACCAGTTCAAAGATGGGGAGCAGATGGCGGGAAGTCATATCCCATCAACGGGATCTTGACAGAGTCCAAATTTATATTTAAAATATTTTTCATATATACCACATTTAATTAGTCCACGGCGGTATGCTCAAATTAGTGATTCCATGTCTACAACGGTAAAAGCACCTGCATTAAGGCCAGGAGACACCGTCAGGATTATTGCGCCTGCCAGCGCGCCTGATATGAACAACCTGTCAAAGGGCATTTCTAAACTGCGTAACTGGGGTTACAAAATATCTCTTGGGAGGAACATCAGGAAACTTGTTCAGAGAAATTCCCTTGCTGCTCCGGATATTGACAGGGCAGAGGAATTAATGAATGCCTTTACTGATGATTCTGTTAAAGCCATATTCTGTGCCAGAGGAGGCTATGGATCGATCCATACCCTTCCCCTGCTTGATTATGATGTCATAAGGGATCACCCGAAAATCTTCGTAGGATACAGCGATATTACTGCCCTTCACCTTGCACTGAGCAAATTTTCTAACCTTATAACTTTCCACGGGCCCATGCCCGGATCTGATCCTGATGAAATCAGAAAACCATCCTTCAGGAATTTTGCCGATATTCTTTCAGGCCAGTCCACTGACTTAAGCGGATACCTTGACAAAGTGATCAAGTACATTATTTCCGGCAAGGTGGAAGGTGTTTCCCAGGGAACCAATATATCTGTTGCGGCCTCTTTGGTTGGCACTGAGTACATGCCCTCAGCAGATGGGAAAATTCTCTTCATGGAAGACACAGGCGTAACAAGTGGTGATATTGACAGATATTTATTCACAATGAAACTTGCAGGGCTTCTTGACAAATATGTTGGATTTGTTTTTGGTGATTTTCGTGCCATAACAGAAGCGGAGGAGCCCATGCCTTTCATTGAAGACGTCGTTCAGCTGTATCTGAATCAGTTGAAGGTCCCCTCCCTTTATGGACTCCCCTTTGGCCATGGGGATGACCAGATGCTCATTCCGCTCAATGCCAAAATCAGGCTTTCCACCGAAGATACCTACCTGGAACTGCTAGAAAATGTTGTTGACTGATTTACCAAAAAGCGTTGGAAAAACTGGAAATAAGATTTTAGAGTTTCTCAATCTTCTTTTTTAATTCCTTAACTTCTTCCTGAAGCGGTTTGTTTAACGGGTTTTTTCTAGCTTTTTCCTCTAGTTCCTTCAGTTTTTCCTCGAGACTGTTCTTCTTCCGGGTGAGATCCCTCTTGCTAAGTCCCATGGATGTGTACCTCTAGGAATTATGATAAACTTTGCATTTTATGACTGGTGGAACGCCAAAACAGGAAAATATTTTGGAACTTTTCACTGCAATTCTCCCAAAACAAAGAAGAGCAACTGGCTGCAAAACCAAAATTTCAACTGTGCTCTTAACAGGACACATTATCAAGGCCGTGAAGTAGGACTGTTTGAGTGATTGCCTTGAAACAAAGGAAAGACCGGTGCTGTACCTGCGAAACACACCACGCCAAACTATCAAAAAATCTGAAATAAGGCATATATTCCCAATATCCCCACCTTGTCACATGATTGTGAGGGATAAATTCAATGGGGGAGAAGTTCGTGGAACTCGAAGACACAGGCATCAAGAATGTGGAAGATATTCTCATCAAAGGAAGAGGGCCCCACAGGTTGGCAATATACATTCAATCTTGATCTCGTATTGAGGGAAATTAATGAACTTGATTTTATGACTCTACCTGTTAAGGACGCATCAGATTTAGGAGTGTACGCCTGCCCTTTGGTGGAATGAAAAAGTTGTCTGGAAGAGAACTGATGAGGTATTCAGTAGAGAGGTGATGAAAACCAAGCCTGTCTTATTCAGACGGTGATTCGTTGTTCACCACATTAAGCAGAAACAAGAATTTTTCACTTAAGGAGCGTATGGTTTATCATGCCGGTAAATGAAACTTTTTCAGCAATACTCAGAAAATCCACATGTCTCCTTGCCCCGCTCGTAAGCATCAGCGATTCGTCTGTGTCAGAAATGTTGAGTTTTCTGTCGCCTGATTTCCTGATTGTGGACATGGAACACTCTTTAATTGATGTCCCAGAACTCCAGAATATTCTTATGGCGGCAAAGCCAATGCACGTTGTGGCAAGGATCAGAGGGCTTGAAAAGAATGAGGTGAAAAAGGTTCTTGATACTGGAGTGTCTGGCATAATTGTTCCGGGGATTGAAACTCCTCAGGATGCAAGGGATGCAGTGTCATATTCAAGGATTCCACCTTCGGGAATAAGAGGGGTTGGCCCTGGAAGGGCATCGAAGTACGGGTACGGCTTCAGGGAATATGTAAGAGAATCTGGAAATTCTGCAGTCATGATACAGATAGAAACCAAAAAAGCCTATGAATCACTTGAAGAGATTCTTGATGTTCCCGGTATCGATGGGTGTTTCATTGGCCCGGTGGACCTCTCTACCGCGCTCCAGATTGAATTTTCATGGGATAACAGCACATTTGTGGGGATAATAGACAGGATAGTTTCAGCCGCTAAAAAGAGGAATCTGATTACGGGAATATATACTCCACTGACTAACCGCACTCCTGAACCAATCCTTGCGAGAGGGTTCAATTATCTGATGCTTGGAGCGGACAGGGAAGCAATCCAGCTCAAGTACCTGGAATCACTGCAGTTTATCAGGGAAAAGCTTAAGGCTATTTCCTGATTTTTTCTGCACTTCCACGGATTTTTGACTTCAGTAAACGTCCATGGCAACGACTCTTGCCATGGCTCCGCTAGCTCCAGAAATCTTGATCGGGAGGGCTGCAACCAGATACTTCTTACCCTCTGTAAGCTGATCAAGCCCCGCAAGGTCCTCGATGAAAGCCATTCCATGGGAAAGCAGGGCCCTGTGCACCTCAAAGTCGGAATGCCCGTATGGTTCAATGCCCAGGGAGTCGATGCCTATTACCTGCGGGTGGTGTTCGATAAGGAAATCTACTGTATCCATGGCTAGGCCGGGAAAATCGAACTGGAATTCTCTTGTAAAACCTCTCTTCCTGTCCCATCCTGTGTGGATTAGAATAATTTTGCCATCATACTCTTTCTTCCATTTTTTCTTGACCATGTCAAGTGTGATTTCCTTCCCCTTAAGTTCAGGCTTCAGAACATATCCTTCTCCAATGAGCTGTGAAAGAGGCAGGTTGTCCACAGTTGCTCCATCCTCGAGCATGTGGTATGGCGCATCTATGTGAGTGCCCGAATGTGTTGATGAGAAATATGTTTCCACGCTGTATCCATCGCGTGCTGTAATGCCAACGGGAATTATATTGAGTAGCGGGTTAGTAGGCCATAATGGCATGTAGTTTTTCAGAGGCACGCTCAAATCGTAGAATCCTTTTACCTCCATGTTAAAAATATGCAAAACAAACCATTAAAACTATCGTTTAAATGACGCATTTCCCGTATTACGTTGATTTATCCGCTTAATCATTATATTTAACTAAATCCCTTCGATCTATTGCCTATGACTATGGCAAAACCCAGAATTATGATACTTGGTTTTGGAATGGTTGGGCAGGGATTTTATGAACTTTTCAATCAAAAGAGGCATTCACTTGGGCTGGGCAATGTTTCCATCAGCGAAATAGTTGACGCAAAATTCGGCCATATCATTGAACCTTGCGAGAACATTATTTCAGAGGTAAAGGGTGGAAAAACATTTCCAAAAATAGATCCCGTCAAGGCTATCAGTGAATCAGACTCTGACATTGTATGCGAATTCACATGGCTTAACCTGAAGACCGGAGAACCGGCATATTCGCATATAAAGACTGCACTTGGACATGGAAAACATGTCATAACGACAAACAAGGGCCCATCTGCCCTCAAGTTCAGGGAACTGAATGAACTGGCCAAAAAGAACAACATTCAGTTCAAGATGAAAGGCACAGTAATGGCGGGCACACCATCATTCAACTTGCTGGAACTGTTGCCCGGAATTGAGGTAAAGAGCGTAAGGGGAATCATGAATGGCACAACGAACTACATACTTGAAAGGATGGTTGGCGGAAAGGATTTCAATGAATCCTTAAGGGAAGCACAGTCTCTTGGATATGCAGAAGCTGACCCGACCAACGATGTTGACGGCTTTGACACTGGTGCGAAAATCGTGATAATTTCTAACATCCTTGGATGGAACCACGATTTCAACAAAATGAATATCGAGGGAATCAGGAAGGTAACCAGGGAACAGGCAGCCAATGGAACAAAACTTGTAGCCTACGCTGACAGGAACCATGCCTTTGTAAAGCCTGTTGAGCTCCCTCGAGGCGATATACTCAGGGAAGTCAACGGCGTGATGAACGCAGTTGAATTCGAAACAGACACTCTGGGAAAAATATACAGCATGGGCCCTGGTGCAGGCAGGATCGAAACTGCCCAGTCTGCCCTTACTGACCTTGTTTCAATTTTAAAAAATTGGGGCAACTGAACCATTCCCATTGAAAATATTTTTTAAATGACAATAAAAACTTAGGCACCTTTGAAATGGATGAGATGGATAACTGCAATTTCTATAAATCATAAGGTTTCTTATGACCTTTAGCTTATTACTGGTGTGGAAGACAAAGTAGATCTGGTCAGCCCCCGGTTGCACCTCTCAAATGACCTCAAAGGGAAATATGCGGTGCAGATATCCAGAATAGCCAACGACCCAGAAATAGCAAGGCGCATAGGCGGACACGGTTTTCCATTTCCATATACAGAGGAAGACGGAAGGATTTTTCTCGACATGAACAGGAAATACGGGAAGACCCATTTTGCTATGGATTTCCTTATTTTCAGTGAAAATTTGCTAGTTGGGATAATAGGACTTAAGGATATTGACTATACAGATTTCAAAGCCCACGTGGGCTATTGGATTGGCAGGGAATACTGGAACAAAGGATACGCGTCCGAGGCTCTTTCCCTGGTCGTGGACTATGCAAAGGGTGAGCTTGGACTGAGAAGGTTATACACCAAGGTTCTCGACTTCAATTTGCCATCACTGCGCGTGTTGATGAAAAATGGCTTCATGATAGAGGGATTCGAACGGGATTCTTACAAACTTGAAGATGGGTTCCATTCAATGTTCTGCCTTGGCAGAATTTTGTAACTCTATGCTATGTCTGCCTCGTTCAGTGAGAGTGCATTCCGTGGTTTGGCTCAGTGATTTCGTGGAGGGCACCCTTTCTAGCTTCCTGGACTATCTGCTCCAGCGTAAGGCCTTCCCCGTTGAGAACTTTAAGAGTCCTTCTCGCAACTTCGAATGCATGCTGGCCAATGCCAGAAACAACCATTGCCTCCACTCTTCTTTCCAGGAGTGACCTGATCATGGCAATGCCTCTGCCTGAAGTTGCCGTAAGCGCTGGATTTTCATATCTGTCAATTTCAAGGCCGGTTGAAGTGTCAAACAGTACAACTTCCTGAGCTTCACCCGGTCCTGATGGCATATTGCCAGTGACTGGAATACCTATAATCATAGGCAAAAATATGAACCATTAACTTAAACCTGATCTCTTGCTTCGCCATTTATTATTAAGAATATTCCTGGTGGTAATCCCATATTAAAAAATATTCTTATCAGTCCATAATCTTGGGCACAAAATGAGAATTGCCACTGCCAGGGCCTACTCAAGTTCTGCCAATCTTGGCCCCGGTTTTGATACAATGGGCCTCGCTCATGATGCAGGGTCGACAAAGATATCAGTGGAACTCGTGGAACATTCACCCAAAGTTGAACTGGAATTGAACAGTGGCGACCTTCCCTCCAATCCGCTTGAAAACACTGCCTCTCTTGCAGTAAAGAATGTACTGGAAACCCGGGGTATAAACGGAAAGTTCAGAATCTGCATTTCCAGTGACATACCTCTTGGCCTTGGGCTTGGCAGCAGCGGTGCCTCAGCTGCAGCTGCGGTAGTCGCGATTGATTCACTGATGGATATTGGCCTCTCAATGGATGAGAAGGTAAACTTTGCCATGCTTGGCGAAACAGCTTCTTCAGGCACCCCACATGCTGATAATGTTGCTGCAGCTGTTTATGGTGGGTTGGTGATGGTTGAGTCAACAAATCCCATGAAAATACGCCCTCTCAAAATCAACAGGAAATTTTCTTTTCTCACCATACTTCCGAATATGAACATACCTGGTAAAACCAGGATCTCGAGAACCCTGGTTCCAAGTGAAATTACAATGTCCCAGCATATCTGGGGAATAAGGCATACAAGCCTCATGGTTTCAGGTTTCATAAATGGCGACAGGGACGCCCTCAGGGCAGGAATGAATGACCATATCGTTGAAGCTTCCCGTATGCAGATGTTTCCTTTTTACCCTGCGGTTAAGAAGGTTGCCCTGGAGAACGAAGCAGCAGGAGTATGCATAAGCGGCGCTGGGCCAAGCATCCTTGTTGTGGTTGACAGGAAAACTGATTTGGATTCAATTCTAAGTGGAACAGGTGATGTGCTGAAATCATCAGGCATTGGTTACTCCGTTCTTAATTCAAACCTGGCAGGTGGTGCTTATATCACGGAAAATTGAATTTCCGATAAAGGAATCGGTCGATCCAAATACAGGAAGCCTCAGTTTTCCCATTCACCAGACCAGCGCTTTCCTGATGCCGGAGGGTGAAAAGTTCAGGTATTCTAGAGAATCAAATCCCACGGTGGAGGAACTTGCCAGGATTATTGCCATCCTTGAGAATACAGAAGCTGCCACATGCTTCGCATCGGGAATGGGTGCAATATCCACTACTATGCTTGCACTGTGCAGACCGGGCTCAAAAGTTCTTGTTCACAAGGATACTTTTGCAAGGACGTACAGGTTTATAACAGAGTTCCTGGTGAAATGGGGCGTAAAAGCCATTGTTCCTGAGCTTGGGAATGAGGCATTTGTCAGGGAAGCAGAGAATGCTGACATTGTTTTCCTGGAGAGCCTGACAAACCCCATTTTAAGGGTATATGATGTACAGGCTATTTCAAAGGCGGTCCACTCCAACAACGGCCTCCTTGTGGTTGATGAAACCTTCGCGACTCCAATAAACCAGTGTGCAAGCGACCTTGGGGCAGATGTTGTTGTCCAGAGCCTTTCAAAATTCATTTCTGGCCATAATGATGTAATTGGCGGGTCTGCTGCAGGAAAAAAGATTCTTGTTGAAAAGATAGACAATTTCAGGCGAACCCTTGGCACGACCATGGACCCAAATACAGCTTTCCTCACTTTGAGAGGTATTAAGACTCTTAAAACCAGAATTATTCAGATCAACCGCACAGCTCTGGAAATAGCAGAGACTATTGGGAAGATCAATGGTTTTTCCAGCGTCCGGTACCCTGGCTTAGTGAATCATCCAGACAGAGAGATTGCATTGAGAAACCTCAAGGGTTTCGGGGGTGTTGTAACTTTTGACATAAAGATCCAGGGAGACCCGCTTGAGGCTATGAAGAGAATGAGCATCATAACTCCGGCAAATACCCTTGGAGGGGTGAATTCCACCATTTCACACCCCTCCACAATGTCTCACCGTTCCCTGTCCGCAGAGGAAAAGAAATCTCTGGGGATAAGCCATGAGACGTTCAGGCTCTCTGTTGGCCTTGAAGACCCTGAAGATTTGATTAACGATTTGAAGAAAATGGTATCCTGAATTTCTGTTTCTTTCGTTTCCATCCTTTTTTCAAAATGATATTAGAGGGACACTAAGTAATAATTTTACCTGAACCATTTGATGAAAAAATTTTAAGATAGTGAGTATATAAGGGCGATGAAGTTTTATGGCCTCGATGGCCAGCAATGGACAAATGTTATAGCTGCTTGGTCTGGATGGTTGATGGACGGGTATGTTACAATAGCATACCTCCTGATGGCCAGTTATATGGCGAGTGTCTTTTTCCCCTCGTCATTTACAGGTTCTCTGCTGGCAATCGTTCTTGGTCTTGCTGTAGGTTCAATCGCCAGATCAATCGGGTCCCTGGTGTTCGGCAACTTCCTCGGCGACAAAATAGGCCGCAGGAATATGCTCATGGTTACTGTGGTGGGCTTCTCAGTATTCAGCTTTGCCATTGGATTTCTACCAACATACGTGACTGCGGGATATGTGGCACTAGCCATCCTGTATGTTCTTCTCTTCATAATCGGCCTTTTTGCCGGTGCTGAATATGGGGGAGGAACTGCCCTCTATTCGGAAACTGTACCGGCTGAAAAGAGGGGGGTCATAGGAGCATTTGTTCAAAGTGGATTCGGCACGGGATTCTTCATAGCTGCGGGAGTTGCAGCAATAATAGGAAGTTATTATTCCACCTCTCAGATCATAAATTTTGCGTGGAGGATCATGTTTTACACTACTCTGATTCCCGGTGTAATTGCCCTGGTTTCAAGGCTTGGAGCTCAAGAAACACCCGTATTCAGGGAAATGCTGGAGAAAAAAGAAGTGGAAAGAACTCCAATTTTCAGGATGATAAGGGAAGAACCCCTTCCTGTCATATTCGCCATATTTATCACAACAGGCTTGCTCTACATCAATTCTGGAACCTTCAGCTTTTACCCCATACTCATGGGGCCAGGGATTAACAACATCCCCCTGAAGGATAGTGGACTCATACTTGTGGTGGCTAATCTTGTTTCTCTGCTGGGAGTGTGGCTTGGAGGGATTTTTTCCACAAAGATCCCGGGAAGAAGGATGGCAATGATGACTTTTTCCGTCTTATTCATAGTTTCACTATATCCGCTGACTTACTACGGCGTCTCGACCAATGCAAGTATTCTCTATGTGGTGTTCAGTGTGCAGGCTTTCCTGGAAGCGATGATATTCTCTACACTCCCATCCTTCCTTGCTGAGAAATTCAGCAAGCGTTACAGATCAACGAGTGTGGGATTCACATACAACGCAGGTGCTATAATAGGTGGGTTTGCACCAACATTCATTCTTTTGAGCAGAAGTTCGCTGGGACTTCTCAATGGATGGTTTGTGAACCTTGCTGTTGCCAATGTTCTGTTGGTCGCTGGCTTAGCGCTCTCCGCGGAAACATGGTCAAGAGCCAAAGCAGGAGCAAAGGATATCATCCAGGACTGAATTGTTATCCTCCCCTTCCCGGCCCATCCCATTATTTCAATTAATTTATTTCAGCCAGGGCGATTCTGTTCCCCAGTACATAAACTAGATATGCCCCCGAGTAAATCAGGGCGCCCTTGAATTGAGGCGGAGTCAGTGGGTATGATGTGCCTGTCTGGGCATTAAGAAGAATATGATAATTCACTTTCAGCTGCACTTTCCCGGTTATATTATTGATTAGAAGTATCTCTGAACTTGATTGGCCCAAAGCAGTAACAATAATGTTTCCATTGCTGGAATCTGTATGCTTCAGGACCGATGCATATGAACCGGTGGGAAGGGAGTGGCTCCATAAAACAGTGCCATTGGAACTGACTGCCTGAATTCGTTGAAAGGATAGGCTTGCAGGTGTGCTTCCGCCAATGAAAACCCCATATGGATAGGCATTTGTTATGACGTAGAATATCCCCGCACCATTTGTTTCAGCAAAATACCGGTAACTGACATTGTTGTAGGGCGACTGCGTGATATTGAAGAGATTTGCACTGGAACCACCGTTTACCGAAACTTCACTCACATTTAAGTAACTGGAACTTGAATTGAAATAATACAGTTCCTGCCCATTGAAATCCATTGCCTCTCCAGGCATATTCAACCTGACCATACCATCCGAGCCGTATACCAACGCAATTCCAAGTGTATTTATGCAATATGCGATTTTTTGCCCTGAAACGTAGACACTTTCCGCTGTCGTTCCCCATCCATTGACCTGTGGAATTATGGTAGAGTTATAGTTCAGGAGTGCCGGGCCATTATTGCCTATTACATACTCATAGACTTCAAGAGAATTGTTGTGCCCTTGCGGTGTGGAAAATGTATTGTTCAAAAACCCAAGGTAAAGAGTTTTGCCAATCATGTTCATAGTGAAGCCTATGGTTGAGTATGTTCCCTGCTGAAAGGGCGCCAATTCATAAGAGTTCAGAATATTGCCTGTTGTAGCATTCATCTCTATAAGTTCAAAACTGTTGAAGGCGTTGTTGAACGTTTCAAAGGTACTGCCGTTAAATGCCATGAGGTACACAGTATTGTTATAATAATGCAGCAGGGGGCCGTAATGAGAAGGCTCCATCAGTGTCTCTGGAGAACCGGTAATATTCTGTGTGCTGCTTGACCACTCCCGTGCGCCGGTTGTCAGATTGAACCTGTAAACACTGTAATAGTATGAATTAGCGGTAAAATTAGTGTGGGCAGTGAGCACATATAAAGAGCCATTGGCAATTTGCGATGAAAGAACATTCCCGGAAACACCACCTGTCCATCTGTTCTGAAGCGGAGTGTAAAGGTAAGTCTCCGCCAGGAGGAGCGATGAAGAAAAAACGATTGCAGCAAGAAGAAATGCGATCCCGGCTCTTCTTTTCACTTTAATATAAATTAATCAAACAATAAAAAATTGCCCATGTGAAAAATGAATTTATTCAGTTTAGCTTACAGCCTTAAAGTAGATTCAAAGCTGAAAATATCGGTTCGCACCAACGATTCAAAGGAACTCGGTACTATACTTTTAACAAAAAATTTAGGAGGAAATTCCCAAACAAGGAAAAGAAGGGGCTGGTTTGGGCCAGGCTTCAACGGAAGCTTTTTCCTTGGGAACTGGAGCACTGTATTCCTCCTGATTGCGGGCAGCCTTTCTATCGGCAGAGACCAACGGGGAGCACCTCAAGTTCTAAATTTTATTTTTCTAATTTTCAATAACTTCTAGCTCGTTTACAGATCAAGCAGGTTGTCAAGGCCCCTTGTCAGGCCAACCATCCCATTTACTTTCCTAACTGCAAGAAACGTGCCCTCTATGTAAGGGGCAGCCCCGCTTCCACCGTCATACTTCAATATCAGCCTTTCGTCGGGTTTCCCGTATATTACCTCGGCCCCAATTACATGCCCGGGCAGCCTTATCGAGTGAATCTGGTTGCCGTTGAGAGTCAAGCCTCTGCTCTCTTTTGGCCCGATTATCTTTTCCGGTGGGACTTCAAACTTAGGATTTCCTGCTTTGGAAAGCCTGTATGCCAGTTCCCTTGCCGTACCACTGGGTGCATCAGGTTTTCCGTCAGATGCGTAATCCAAAATTTCCCAGCTTGGCATGTACCTGGCGGCCATCGTGGCAAAACGGAGAAGAAGTGCTGCTGAAATGGCAAAATTTCCCGCTGCTACCACCCCAACTTTGCTGATCTTGCTAGCTTCATCTATTTCCCGATAATCGCCATCTGTAAGGCCGGAACTCCCTACAACGCAATGAACGCCTTTTTTTACCGCAGCCAAAATGTTGTCTTTCACAGCCTCTGGAGAAGTATAGTCGATCAACACGTCTGTTTTCACTTTCAGGGCTTGCTCGACTGATCCTGAGATTGTAAGTTTATGGGTCAAGTTCCCAGTTACATCCGAGAGGGGCTTTTCTGCGTATTTTCTAGAGACGGCCCCCACCAGTTCCATATCGTCTGATTCTATGATAGCTGGAACCAATGCCCTTCCTGCCCACCCTGAAACCCCGGACATGCAGACTTTCAATCTATCCATGTGCATTCAATATCCAACTTATGATGAATATGTTTCGCCATACCCGTGATGTCGAAGAACCAGAAGCCATAGAATTTCTTATAATTCATCAGTAGAGTTAATAAATTGAAGTGTGCCCTTGTGGCAATTGCGGATAAGGGCCAACTGCATACGAAGAAATAAACCTGATACACAGAGCCTTGTGACCTCCTCCCACGAATAAATCCATGGGCTTCCTGCTTCTACGGCTGCTGGCGGAGTCTCCACAGGCTTGAATTCCCCTCGGCCCGAAGGTACTGTGTTCTCCATGCTCAGCCATCTGACTTTACGGATGCAGGCACGCATGGAGCAATATGCGATCCGACCACTTTCACTTATGTCTGCCAGCGAACAGCAGATTATCTGCAATCGCCTAATAAATTTTGGTTCGCTCCCATCCCACCCCTGAAGGATGTGGGATTTCCCGCTCACGATGTTAAAATATAATTCATTGCAGATTTCTGACTGCATTTTGGAAGAATATGATAAACAACTTTCCTTAACTTCTGATTTAAAATATAGGAATTTGCATTTTAAAGGATGCGGGCGCCGGGATTTGAACCCGGGTCAAGAGCTTGGGAAGCTCCTGTGATAACCTCTACACTACGCCCGCTCAACTGTCTGTCTGCCAACCTGTAGCAGTTATGTCAATAAAAAAATTTGGAGATGGTCAATACCATCCTCTGTACTTCATCGCGTCGGCCACTCTCTTTACAGAAACCGTGTAGGCTGCTGTCCTGGGGTCTACATTGTATGCCTTTGAGGCCGCCAGTACCGCGTGAGTGGCTTCTGTCATTTTCTGGTCAAGTTTCTGGTGAACCTCTTCCTCTGTCCAGTAGTAACCTTCCTGGTTCTGCACCCACTCGAAGTAAGATACGGTAACTCCTCCTGCATTGGAGAGGAAGTCTGGTAGAACCAGGACATTGTTCTTGTGGAAGATCTCATCAGCATCAGGGGTTGTGGGGCCATTTGCCAGCTCCATTATGACTTTTGCCTTAATCTTGCCTGCATTGTCCGCCCTGAGCTGGTTCTCGATAGCAGCAGGTATGAGAATATCCACTCCCAGTTCAAGAAGATCCTCATTGGTAATGTTTTTTGCACCCGGAAAATTCTGGACCGTGCCAGTTTTCTTCTTGTGCTCAAGTAGCTTATTGTAATCTATTCCGGATTCTAGATATATTCCACCCTTTGTGTCAGAAACTGCAACGACCTTTGTCTTGTACATTTCGGTTATGAGTTTAAGTGCAAACTGGCCTGCATTTCCAAATCCCTGTATAGCTGCTTTGGCTTTTCCAAGGTCCATATTCAGTGTTTTGGCTGCTTCCCTGAGTACAAACATTCCACCTCTAGCTGTGGCGTCTCCTCTTCCAAGTGAACCCCAGTTTTCAATTGGTTTTCCGGTTATGACACCTGGTGCAGCTCTCCTGACTATGGTTTCGTATTCATCCATCATCCAGGCCATAATCTGTGGTGTTGTGTAAACATCCGGAGCGGGGACATCTATCTCTGGGCCAATGAAATCTGCAACAGCCCTGATGTATCCTCTGCTGAGTCTCTCCAATTCGCCTTCACTCATTGATTTTGGATCGCAAATAATGCCGCCTTTTCCTCCACCGAGTGGAAGGTTTGTTATAGCGGTCTTCCAGGTCATCCAAGCAGAAAGTGCCTTCACGGTTGAAAGCGTTTCAGCTGGGTGGAATCTGATTCCTCCCTTGGCTGGCCCACGGGCATTATTATACCTTACTCTGAATCCTTTGAATACCTTTGTTTCTCCGTCGTCCATCCTTATAGGTATGCTAACCTCAAGGATTGCCTTGGGAGAGCTCAATAAGGAGAGAGCTTGCTTGTCCAATTTCATAACTTTGGCAGCCTTGTTAAGCTGTTCCAATGCTATTTCGAATGGATCCAAATTTTCCGGCATTTTGTCACCTTATGTCTTCAATTAAGACCGTTGGAGATGTCCGTGGAGTAATTGAATCTTTCACGTGAATATTTCGCGTGTTTCCCTATATCACGGGTCACATTTCAATGAAAGATTTATAGCGAGACTCAAGGTACACTCATATGGATGAGACGGGAGTGCATTCCTCTTACCGATGGTTCATGTTCTTTGGTATTATTGGACCAGTAATTGCAATTGGACTTGTTGTGGTTGACATTCTTCTGTCACCATGGTTTAACTGGAGAACCAGCGCTCTAAGCGATTTGGGTGTTAACAATTATTCATACCTGTTCAATGGGGGCTTAGTTTTTGAGGCCCTGGCCAACCTCATCTTCATCATTGGTCTTCGTAAAATGAAACTGGCCAGTATTCCTGTTTCTGCAATGCTGATAATATCGGGATTATCCCTTGGTCTAGTTGGGATATTCACCGAACATCATGAACCATTCCACCTGATTTTTGCACTTGTATATTTCATTCTTTTCCCAATTGGGATAATTTTGTTCTGTACAACCAGGGGAACACTTGAAAACAGCTATAAGAGGACATTGGGGATTATAACCTCCATTATAGGGCTGATTTTCATCATCGCCGGAATATTGGAGGATTTCGGCGTTATCAGTACTTATCTTGGTTTGGGCTTCTATGAATTTGTTGAGGCAGTTATGCTCGGCATCTGGCCTGTTTACACCGGGTTCGTGTTCCTGAGAAAGTAGGTGCCTACAAATGGAGAGAGGAAAAGCCTTAATTATGTTCCATTTAATTATCTCTGGCTTAGTTGAATCTATTGGTGTAAATTATGCTGCGACTTACAATATCAGTTAAAAATCTCAAAGAAATTGCAGATCTTCTGAACACTGTTGTTACAGAAGCTAAATTCAAGATTGATGCCGGCGGAATATCAGTTATTGCAGTGGACCCGGCACACGTTGCAATGATTAGCATCAATGTGCCCAAGGATGTATTTTCAGAATTTCAAACGGAAGGGGAAGAAGAAATTGCACTTGATGTGGAACGGCTAAAATCCGTGATCAGACTTGCGAACAGCAATGATATGGTTTCCCTCGCAAAGGAGAAGGAAAAGCTAAAATTTGAAATCAACAACATTGTGAAGAGCATTTCACTGCTGGACAACAGCACAGTCACAACTCCAAGAATACCGCAGATAAACTCGGAGTTCTTTGTTGTCCTGGGCAAGACAGAGCTTGAGAGGGGGTTGAAGGCTGCTGAGGATGTTTCAGACTCAATCAAGTTCAGCCTCACATCTGAGGATTTCAGGGCGAGATCCTCATCCGATTCTGAAGAATCAGAAATGGTTCTCACAAAGGACATGATTAAGGAAATCCAGTGCTCGACCCCCATCAAGAGTTCATATCCCCTTGAGTATCTGCTTAAGCTTGTGAAGTCTCTTGCTTCAACCGAGGAACTTAAGTTGAGCTTCAAGGACGATTATCCCCTGACCATTGAGTTCAATTTCGGACAGGGCAAGGCTGCACCCAATGCAATAAAAGGTTCATTCCTTCTGGCACCCAGAATGGAACAGTAAACCATTTTAAAATATTTATTTATAAATCACAGGCCATAAGCACCTCATCGACAGGTTTTTTCTGAACCATTACGATATTCCTGTAGCAGCCTTCTATATGAAAACCGAACCTTCTGGAAAGAGCAATCACCCTTGGAGTGACATTCAATACCCCTAGGATGATTTCCCTGATTTCGGGGACCTGCCTGACTCATCCTATTGCATAATCAATCAGTGCACTATTCATTCCCTGTCCCCCACGATCCTTGACCAGCCACATTCCCAGATTAATGATATGCGCTGTTTTTGGCGATCTGGAATATGATATCGGTATGAAAGCTACCTGCAAACCTGCTCTCGCATTGGGCAACGCAAAACATCGTGTTTGCGCCATTTTTTCCAGCGTTCGTTCCAGACTTCCAGTATGTCTGGCGACGGTTCCTCAGCGTTAAGATAAATTTCTCCCTTGCCACTTCGGCAAAGGTTTCGCTAGATTCCTTAAAGTCACCTGCTTCGGATAGCCTGATGACAAAATCCTTTCGGCGGTATTTCTTTGGACCCACAACACTGATTGCACATATAAGCAGCAATAATAGAATTCCAAAATTTCATGCAGAAAAAACGGGCGGGGAGGGATTCGGACCCCCGACCTGCAGCTTAGGAGGCTGCTGCCATATCCTGACTAGGCCACCCGCCCAGATGTTAGTCCATAATTCTTAGGTAGTATTTATTTTGAGTCATTTTCAGCATTTCCACAACCTAATTCTTTTCTTTGCTAAATACGATATCATCCATTTTATTCGAGTCAGTCTATGAAGATATTTAATATTCGAATCAATTCAAGAGTACCATGATACTAAGGGTTGAAGGTGCACACAACAGAATTAATTTTTCCGCAGCTCATTTCATTCCCTCCATAGAAAAATGCTCCAGGCTTCACGGACATGACTATACCGTGGATCTGGAACTCGAAGGCGAACCAAGAGATGGCATTCTAATAGACTATGGCATAGTGAAAAGTGCCCTCAGAAGATTAGTTGACACCTTTGATCACAAAGTACTTCTTCCCGAAAGCTCAAGCATGTCAATGATAACGTGCAACACCAAGGAATGCTTTGTAACATATGGTGACAAGCAGTTCAGGTTTCCAATCAGCGACGTGTACATGCTGGAAAGGAAAATCACTTCAAGCGAGATGATTGCAGATTACATTGCAGAGCAGATGAGAACCAAACTCAAGCAGTACAAGAATCTTAAAAGAATCAATATTTGTGTTTATGAGGGCCCTGGACAATGTACCTGCCAGGAGCTGCCATTCAATGCAGAATGAAAGAGCTGTCTGCCTGCTTTCCGGTGGCCTTGATTCTGCAACTGTGCTTGCAATTGCCCTATCAAAGGGCTTTGAATGCCATGCAATCAGTTTCAGTTATGGACAGAGGCACGAGAGGGAACTTGATTCATCGAGAAAGATAGCTGAACACTTTGGCGTGGAAAGGGTAATTTCCGAAATAGACCTCAGACATATTGCGAAGAGCGCACTTACGGGTCATGGGGAGGTACAGAGAAGAGAACTGAATGAAATCAGCAATGAAATTCCAAATACATACGTTCCTTCCAGGAATATAATCTTCCTTTCTATTGCTGCCTCTTATGCAGAGAGCATTGGAGCAAGGCATGTTTTTATCGGTGCCAATGCAATTGACTATTCCGGATATCCAGATTGCAGGCCGGGCTTTTATAACGCCTTTGAACGTGCCCTAAATCTTGGAACAAAATCAGGCCTGGAAGAAGGGTTCAGGATACATGTCCCCCTTCAATTCCTGAAAAAGTCAGAAATAATCAAACTTGGAACAGATCTTGGTGTGCCGTACGAATTCACCACTTCCTGCTATGAAGGGGGTGAAGAAGCATGCGGCCAGTGTGATTCTTGCATACTGAGGTTGCAGGGTTTCAAGGAAGCGGGTCTGAAAGACCCTGTTAAATATAAAAAATATCCTGGCTTTTACCAGGATTACCTGAAAAAAAGAGATTAGTTTGATGTTTTCAGGAAATCATCAACTTTCTGGCAGCTGGATTTGACCGATTCAACAGTTTTTACCCAAAGTGCTTTCTCATCAGGGTTGAAGTCCATGTCATAAATCTGCTCTACACCACTTTCCCCAATCTTAATGGGAAGGCCTATAAATATGCCCTCAGCACCATAGTGCTTTGCATGGCTTCCAGAAAGATAGGCTGCACAAGGAATAACTCTCTTTTTGTCTTTTATGATGGATTCAACCATTGCTGTGATGGAGACACCAGGTGCATAATATGCACTACCGGTTTTGAGGTAATTGACGATTTCTCCGCCACCAAACCTGGTCCTTTTTACAATCTCTTCAATCTTTTCTTTTGAGAGGAGAGATGTAATTGGGATTCCCGCGACATTGGAATACCTGATGAAGGGAACCATGTCGTCGCCGTGTCCTCCAATGACAAATGCGTTCACGTCCTCCACTGACACTGAAAGTTCCTCAGCAAGGAATGCTCTGAACCTTGCACTGTCCAGTGAACCTCCAAGCCCCATTATGTTTTCTGCCTTAATCCCAGACGCTTTGTGGAAAGCGTATGCCATTACATCAGCAGGGTTTGATACTATTACAACCCTAGAACCGGGAGAGTATTTTTTTACATTTTTGGCGATGGAAGCCATGATTTCAACATTCTTGTTCAGGAGATCATCTCTGGACATTCCAGGCTTTCTGGCAAGCCCGGCAGTGATAACAATGACATCTGAATTTTCAAGGTTCTTGTAAGCTGATGGATCTGCGGTAGTGAAGCCTTTGACTTTGACATCGGCACCCCAGTGCGGGTTTCCTTCGAGAATGTCCAATGCCTTTCCTTCAGGCACTCCGTCCACAACATCGAATAAATATACGTCACCAAGTTCCTTCAGTGCAAGAAACTGGGCAAGGGAAGCGCCTACGTTTCCTGCGCCTATAAGTGAAATCTTCTTTCGTACCATGAATCAAGGATTGTTGAAACAATCTTAAATTTGTTGGGCGATATTTGGGCAAGCTGATAACAATTACAATTTATTCAAAACGAATAGATTGGAAAGAGGGAAACCATCCTCTGCATCAGAGAACATTGTGAAGTTAAATGGCCCGGCGATTTTCCAGCGATTTGAGGTGAAATATTTTTCAACATTCTCCTGCTCAATGAAAGTTAAATTCGTAACATAGGATGGAATTTTTCTTGCACCCCTCAAGAAGAAAACGCCACCGAGTTTCAGCACCCTGTAAACTTCTTTTTCACATGATGCCCACATCTCAAAGGAAAGATTATGCATGCATCACCTATCCGAAACCATGCTGAATCTTGAACTCTCAAAAGGAAGGGCCCCTATGTCCCCTTGAATGAATTTTGCCTTTGATCCCGTAGAGCCGGTTTTTGCGGCTGCATGTGCTAAAGCCTTCAAGCTGATGTCGATTCCCACAGAATGCATGAAAAAATTAGATACAAAAATAGTATCTTCTCGAGTTCCACAGCCAATGTCCAGAAATTCCTTGGTCTAAGGGCTTTGCATAGAAGAAATATGACAGACCAGTTCTGGTGAAGGATGTGAAGAATTCCAGTGTTTTCTGTAGTCTCCGTTTTCATATGCTATATCCCAGTCCATTTAGTTTGTCCTCCCTGCAGATCTGTTTATAATATAGAATGCAGCATATATTCCTTTTTATTTGGTATTTCACATGTCTAAAGTGTAAAAATGCATGGTTATGTGGTAAATGGTGTACCATCCCTGACCAAATTCTTTGAACCAATTCAAAAATTGACTGAAAATCGACATTCTGGCTAATTTTTAAACGAACTTACCCTCGCCCACAATAGTAAAAATTAAATAAACATGAACTTTAGTTTAAGAGGCATGATATTAGTTTACGATGGGAGCGGAAAACAAGAAAAGCTGTTCAAGGATATCATGGCTCCCACAGGTATTGAATATAAAATCATGAATAAGGTTACCAGGGATCTTATTGAGAAGACAAAACCCAGTTCTCTTATCTATTACACAGACGGTTCCATGAAGAAAGAGGATGCGGAACTGTTTCTCGAGGAACACAGGGGTTACCTGCTCATAATTATGTCTCAGAAGGAACCGGTGATGGATGAGAAGATCCGGTATACTTCCGAGACTGTTATTATTGACCCAAAGAATATTGAAGAGATCCGCAAGCGCTTGAGGCAGGCTCTCTCCGGTCATATTATTAGCAAGCTTAAAACAATAAATAACACCACAATTTACCTTGCCAAAAATGGCCTTTATCCCGGAAACACCTATTTTACCATGCCAGAATCAACTCCCGTTTTTATGTCAATGCTCATTTCCAACAGAATAAGCAAGGATTCAATCCTTGTTGTTTCACGTTTCAACCTTAAACTGGAAATGCCTGAAATCCTCAATGACGAAAATTTCATCTGGGTCACGGATTCTATGGGTGCGCAGAGAAACAGGCCCGTGAACCTTACATTCATTGTTGACTCCATCATTAAAAGGATAAGCGAAAACAAAGCACACATTATATTTATAGATGTATTCGATCTGCTGATTGTATATCACTCATTCTATGACGTGGCGAGAGCTTTCGAACAGATAAAGAGCATAGCCCTGGAAAGGAATGCTTATCTGGTGCTAGTGTTTGGCGAAGGTTCTATGGACCATATTCAGTTCGGGCAGATTACAAGGTACTGTCTGGACTGGAACAGAGATGCGGTGACAGACTTAGAGGCTTGAAAAAATGAATAGAGAGGGATTAGTAGGTCTCCTTGATCAATTTTTTGATCAGAAGTATGGGCGGTCCCTTATTATCAAAGGTAAGCCTGGTGCCGGAAAAACTACTTTTGCACTTGAATACATGGAATCTGTAATGGACAAAGTTCCAGTCTGCTACCTCTCAGCCCGTTTCTCTGACGAATCCCTTCAGCTCACATATCCCTGGCTGAAAGATGTTTCCATCAGGAATCTTTCCACTTCACTGAAAGGGGAAATTGTCAACGCCAGCACCGAGTCTCTGCAGAAGCTGGAGCACATGATTGAAGAGGGAAAAGTGTCCAGTGGCATAGACAACGGCCTGATACTTAATATCACAGACCTTCTGCCTGAGGTGAGGGCACTTTACGAATTCGTGGATTCCAATTATGGAAGTGCCCCGCTCATTGTCATCGATTCCATAGAAGCCCTTTCTGAAAAATATGACATTAATTACCTGCTCCTGTTTTCAATGATCCATGCGGATCTGGTTGAGAAATCCGGTGCCAGGCTTGTTTGCATCCTGGAAGCAAAGGAGAACCAGAAACTGGAATACTTCTCTGACGGAGTCATTTCTATGGATTATAGTATTGAGGAGGACTTCCTTGTCCGGAGAACCATCGTTGAGAAGCTTAGGGGTGTCTCTCTCGGCTCAACGCCAGTATACTTATACACGCTTAAGGGCGGCAGGTTCTTTTCGCTTGACCAGCGGCAGATTATCTATCCAGAAAAGAAGGTAAAGGTAGACAAGAAGGGCAAGCACGAACAGTTTGAAGTCCCTCTCGATTCTGACGACCTGCAGAAACTGACCAAGACCGGATCTGATACTGTTCCTCTTGGTTCCGTAATCATGCTGCACAGAAAAGGGAACTCAACCGTTGTGAATGATTTTGTCAACCTCGTGAAAAATAATCTCATAAAGGATGCAATCCTGGACGGGAGAGGAGTCATAGACGCAACTTCCAGCAGTTATGAAACCTCAAGAATCCTGGTCAACTCCATGGATTCTGAGACCATGAAGCATTACATTACTGCTGAGAAGTCAAAGAGGGCAAACTCATTTGTTATTAACCTTGAAGGAAAAGGTATTGTTGAAGACTTTCCAAATGATGTAATTGACTTCTTTATGTCAGCCTCATCAAGGCCGGATCTGTACTTCTTCTCCACGGATTTCCTGATGTTCACTTACGGACGGGATTTCTTTGGAGATCTTGTGAATCTCATCAACAGCATCAGGCCAACCGGTGCAATTGTCATAATCACTGATGATGAGTACTACGAGAAGATCAGCCATTATTCCAACTTCACAATGCATTTCAAGGAAGTCAGCGGTTATGCGGTAGTCAATTCTGCACCGAAAGTCTTCTATGTCGCAATGCCTGAATTCAACAATGACGGCTGGCCATCACTTGTCATGCACGAAATAGTGTAATGATTATTCCTCTGATACACTTACAATAGTTATGTCCCTTATTGCCATCAGAGTGTCCTCGTTTTCAATGTCCTTTTCCCTCAATGTGAGCTCAAGTAGTTCTGACATAACTTCGTAAACCACGTCAAATGAGCGTTTGAAAGCTTCCTTAACACTCTTTCCGGTTGTGTCGCAAGTAACAGTGACCCTGTTCCCCGAAACCTCAAAATCAATGGAACCAATGGCAATCTCCTGGTTCTTGTTGGCCATATTGTCTGTTACGATGTTTCTGGCAGTGTGGAACTTATTGCTGCCCGTATCGACCGTTTTCAATAATTCCTGAATCCTCTGAAAGGGGAGCACCATTGTCCCCTGGGATGTTATCTTAACCATGCTATCAAAACCTTAAGCTCAATAAGTTTAATTGCGGAAGGTAATTTATGCTTTATGTTTCCAGTCTCGCGCCCGAGGCGTTTGCGCAGTTCAGAAAAAATAAGGGACTTAGTTTCCGAAACCTCTCTTGATACGAAGAAACTCATAATGCCGGTATTTGTGGACGAGACTGCAAGGAAACCGGTTCCAATTCCCTCAATGCCTGGAATTGCCAGGCAAACCCCGGATTCTTTAGCCGGGCATCTGGGAGAGCTGGATGAGGCTGGAGTCAGCAGCATCCTGCTGTTTGGGATTCCGGGAAGAAAGGATGATAAAGGAACTTCAGCGCACCAGGAAAATGGTGTTGTCCAGGAATCTATCAGAATTGCAAGGAAGGAAACCAGCCAGATCGTGATAGCTGACCTGTGCATGTGCGAATATACCTCACATGGGCACTGCGGAGTCCTCCACGGTGAGGAGGTTGACAATGATTCCACATTGGAAAGCTACGGAAAGATTGCCCTTTCATATGCAAAAGCAGGTGTTCACATGGTTGCTCCCAGTGGCATGATGGATGGCCAGGTTGGTTTCATCAGGGAAACACTTGATGGTTCAGGATACCAGAATGTCCCCATTATGGCATACAGTGCAAAGTATGCATCTGCAATGTACGGGCCATTCAGAAACGCAGCAGATTCAACACCATCCTTTGGCGACAGAAGGGCTTATCAGATGGACCCTAGAAATTCCAGGGAAGCCATGCTGGAAATTGCACATGACCTCAATGAGGGCGCAGACATAATAATGGTAAAGCCTGCCCTGCCATATCTTGACATCATCAACAAGGCGAGAGAATCTTTTGACGCCCCAATCGCAGCATACAGTGTGAGCGGCGAATACACCATGTTGAAGATGGCCGTCGATAATGGCTATCTTGCGCCATCTGCAATTGAAGAGAGCATTACTTCAATTTTCAGGGCTGGTGCAGACATGGTCATTACTTATTTCGCAGAGTACCTTTGTGAAAAATCTAGAAAATAAAGCTAAATTTGCACCTATCTTCACTGTTAATATAGGAATTCCAGATCGAGGTATAAGGTGAAAAAATAATGCCAGTACATCTAGGACAAAAAGCACCAGACTTTACTATAAACTCAACGCAGGGCCCCATAACATTTTCGGATTACAAGGGAAAGTGGGTACTCCTCTTTTCGCATCCTGCAGATTTTACTCCAGTGTGCACAACAGAGTTTATGGCATTTACTGAGAGTTTTGACCAATTCAAGAAACTGGGCGTTGAGCTTATTGGACTTAGTGTGGACAGCATATACAGCCACATTGCCTGGCTCAAGGATATCAAGGAGAAGTACGGGGTGGAAGTTCCGTTCCCTGTGCTTGCGGACCTTGAGAAGGAAGTCGCAAGAGAGTATAACCTGATGGATGAAAAGGTTGGCACAACCGTAAGGGGCGTATTCCTCATAGACCCAAACCAGACCATTAGGTGGATGGTTTACTATCCAGCCGAAGTTGGAAGAAACATGAGGGAGATTATCAGAGTCATCAAGGCCTTCCAGTTCAACTGGGACAAGAAACTGGCAACTCCTGCAAACTGGGAACCTGGAACTGATGGTATCGCAGCAGCGCCTAACACTTTCAAGGGTGCACTTGAAAGAGAGAAGGAAGCTGGGGCAGAGAGATGGTACCTTAAGAGAGTCAAAGCCTGATTAACTTGACAAACTGCGCAATGTACAATTTATCCCTGGGGTCCATACACCCCTCGGTAATTTGTGTTGAACTTCCCAATCTTATTCCATCGCTGGATTCTCTGGTAGATCTTCTAGGCTCCGCATATATTGAAGAGGGGCTGCCGGAATTCATTGAAAATTTCTCAAGAACTGACGAAGTCCTTCCAACAGACAAGACTGTTGGATTTGTGGTTCTCAACAGCAACAAGAAGATAGTCTCATTTTCATTCAGCGCTGTGGAAACCCATACTAAGAATGGGCTTATCAGCGCCGGAGAAAAATTCAGGCAGATAGGCTACAGTGTAGACCTGGACCTGCCCTGATCTATTTTTCATATCCAACAGGTTAAATTATCCATTGAGGATTTTGTAGTGTGACATCAGTTGGACCCCAATTCGCAAATTTTCTTGTAGAAGCAAAAAGGAACACTTATGCTTCAGAGTCTCCCATTAATGCCTCTGTTCCAATTCTGGAATCTTCCAGGCAGCTGCAGTACTCCAGCGGGAATTTTCTATACAGGGACATTTATTTTGGTTCAGAGCGGTTTTCAGGCATTGAAGTTGCATATGAAGGAAAAGTGCCCATCTGGACAATGGTTTACAGTGGGGGCATGCTATCCCCAACATACTCTGCTGCAGTATATGCATTCCTTAAGAAGGCCTTGAGAGAAGTTTCCACAGAATTTCCTGTCAGGGGACCGAAAGCCTTCAAGGAGAGTCTTTTCACCTACGAGAACCATTTCAATGGGTCAGGTGAAAGATTCCATGGAGAGGAGTACATTCTCTCAGAAGGTGTTGAGGTTTACCAGATGAATTATCACGGAGGATTGATCAAATGAACCCTAAGATATTATTTTTGTCTGCGGAATCCACATTTAACAGTGCTGCTAATGCACTCTAAAAGATTAAATAACGGGCTAATATACATAAAGCATGATCTTCGACAACGTCGGTGGTTGGATCATCATAATTGTTGTCGCATTGATTCTTTTTGGTGGCGCCAAAAAGATCCCGGATTTCGCAAGAAACCTAGGACGGGCCACTGGGGAATTCAAGAGAGGGCAAGTGGAACTTGAGAACGAGATAAAGAATGCCATGTATTCCACGCCAGAAGCTCCAAAAGCAAAATCAGAGGTAAATTACGCTGAAGCTGCAAGGAATCTGGGAATTGACCCCGCAAACAAGACAGATGATCAGCTTAGCCAGGAAATATCGGAAAGACTCAAAACAAACCATTAAATGAATGATGATAGCTTTATTCCGATCATTTTCCGGAATCTAGATGAGTTACGTCATAGAGTAGTTAGGATTATGGCTGTTTTCGTCGTAATCTTTGGTTTCATAATGCTATTTACCATTAGAGACCTCACACTCTTTGGCTACACGTTTCCATTCATTTATCCTGACATATATCACAACATTGCAGCCCAACTTCTTCTCTTAATAGAGAATTACGTGCTTCCTGCAAATACAAAAATTCTGATACTCAAGCCCTCTGACGGAGTAACCGCTGATGCCTACGTGGCAATGTTTATTGCCCTTATTCTCTCAATGCCGGTTATAGTTTATGAAATAAGCATGTTCCTGGGGCCGGCACTTAAAAGGAGTGAAAGAGTGCTTCTAAGGACTATTCTTGTTCCGTCAAGCCTCCTTTTTCTGGCAGGCTCACTAATGGGGCTCCTGTGGATTGCCCCTGTTCTCTTCAGAATATTCAACAGCTTTGACATTGGAGTGAGTGCACAGCCTACTGTGGGCCTGATGAGCTTCATTTCCTTTCTTATCATTTACATTGTATTATTCGGCTTTGCCTTTGAAGTGCCAGTTTTCATGTACGGACTGACACGTGCCGGGATGGTGCCAGCCAACACCTGGGAAAAAAACTGGAGATATGCAGTAGTTGGGTCACTCTTTTTTGGGCTCATTTTCTCTCCAGGCGTTACAGGATTCACGGAAGTCCTGATGGCCATGCCCATGATTGCCCTATATTTCGCAGGAATATACTTCACCAGAAGATATGAACGGAAATTAGGAGCAAAGGATTCAGATACTGTTTCTGAAACGTTCTAGCTGCATCATTGTCAGGCAGCTTGGATCGTAAATCTTGAAAAATAGGTCATCGAGGATGTATCTGTTGTGTGAAGACTGGTTTCCGTTCTTGATGATACGAAACAGCCTGGATTCTATATCTCTAGCGTGTCCCAGGGCATGCCTCTGGAAGTTGTCGCTGCTGACAATTTCTTTCACTATGCCAGCCTCCTTCGCTTCGTGTACACCAAAGACCTTTCCCTTCTTGATAAGTGAATATGCCATTCCGGAAAACATTTCAGGGACTTCCGGGATTATGCCTGTCAGCGACGGTATGCCAAAGGCGACTTCAGGCATGCCGAATTTTGCCCTTTCTGATGCAATCACCAGGTCAGAACACAAAGCTATCTCCAGGCCCAGCCCCAGGGCATAACCATCTATTGCGCTGATAATTGCCTGTTTTGATGTGGCCATGGTTCTGGCAATGGTTGTTCCGAGGGAATATGCCTCCCTCAGGTGCATCTTGTCACTGATTCGTCTGCAATCGGACGTGTAACCCATGCAAAATGCCCTCTTGCTGTCAGATGTCAGGAGAATCGGGGAATCCCCTGCAGATATGGCTTCGGTAAGTGCTATGAGGAGATCCCGGAGCCCGTCGTTATTGAGGCAACTGTTAACCCCGTTGGATATTACTATCCTGCTGACTCCCTCATCTTCTTCAAGAGAAACTATTGGAGTACGTGTAATTGGCAACCTTCCAGTGATGAATGGGGTAATTAAAATTTACTCACGTACGGAACGAGTTCAGTACATGGTAAGATTGTATTTTTTATCCATATTTTCATAGGTTTCCCGCGAGTTGATCCCCAACAGTCCTGTCAGGGTCTTCATCTCGCCGGAATAATGCTTGTCATAAACTTCTCTGCCAAGTTTCAGCCTCTTTTCATGGTCATCGTACAGGACCTGCTCGCCATTCTTCTTGAGGCAATGGATGCAGTGGGCCGCGGACTCCTCTGTGCTTTCCAGATGTGAAAAACAGTGGTCAAAGTCTCTGGTCATTTGTCATCACACCTCTTTCCGTCATATGCCGGGTACCTGACATCGTACCTGTCAAGTGAGTATTCGAGCAGATAGTAGAGTGATTCAAGGATCTCGCCTGTGTCGCCTGTCATGTCCAGCAGTTCCGGAAGGCTGTCGAGCGCCCCTACCTCATTTCTGAAGGTATCCAGGTTAATTTCCCCCTTAAGGAGGGATTCTAAAGATTTCAGGAATTTTGAGTACGTGACCTGTTTTTCCTTTGGGTTTCTCTTCAGGTAATAGGAGAGGGATTCCTGCCTTTTCCTTATCACAGACATTGCATCGTCTAGGTCGCCGTATATTATGGCGCTCTTGATTATTTCCAAATCAGATATCAACGGCATCTTTTATCACCTGAATAGTCCCGGGGCAAGCCCTATCATAGTGGGGAACCAGATCACGAGTACGGAGATGGCAACTGTGAGGAAAGCTGACACGTAGACGGGAATCTTGAACGAGTTGTCGAGGTTAAATGCATCTTCCTTCAGTGGTTCCTTTCCGAACATGTACAGTATGACCCTGAAATAATAGAACACTGAAATGGCACTGTTTAGAATGGCGATTACAGCCAGCCACCAAAGCCCGCCTTCTATGAGGGACAGGAAAAGCAGGTACTTTGCAAAGAACCCTCCTGTAAGGGGGATTCCTGCAAGGGCCAGCAGCATTATGGAGAAACCGACTGCAACTCCGGGAGACTTCTTTGCCAGCCCTGATAGGTCAGAAACCATCAGATTGTCACCCTTTAATGTGTTCAGGGTGATGAACGCCCCTCCTTTCATGAAGATATATGCTATGGCATAGAACATTCCTGCTGCCAATGCAACGGCAACGACATTGGAATTCACGTTGCCAACTGAACCGACCACAGCGAGGACAAGTATAAGGTATCCTGCCTGGGCAACGCTAGAGTAAGCAAGGAGCCTCTTGAGGTTGTTCTGGGAAAGTGCCGAGACATTTCCATATGTCATGGTTAGGATTGCCAATATTGCAAACAGGTAGTAGACGTCCCTGAAATCAGAAGAAAAGCCGACCAGGAACATTTTCAGCACCACTACGAAGGCAAGAACTTTGCTCCCCGCAGATAAGAATGCAGAGACTGAGTTTTCTGCCCCATCATAAGTGTCGATTGCCCACTGGTGCATTGGGAAAATTGCCAGCTTGAAGCCAAATCCCACAATGAGGAATATCAGTGAAATGGTGAGCTCTGGCGTGGGAGCTGCAGCTGAAAGCACTGAAAGGTTGAATGTGTGGGTGTCCATGAAGAAGAACGAAGCACCGAATAGAATGAAGGCTGTTGCAATGGTTCCAGTGAAGAAGTACTTCACAGTTCCCTCCAGGTTTCTCCGCTCCTTGCCGAAACTTGCCATGATATAAGTTCCAATGCTTACAGACTCAAACGCAATGAACAGTGTGATAAGGTTATACGATAATGCAGCCACCACCATTCCAATGGTGACAAATATGAGTGTAGCGTAGAATATCTCACTCTTTGCCTTGAGCCCGTACATTGAAGGGTAAGTGATGAACATCGCAGAAATGATCATGACTATGGCAAAATAGAGCCCGAACTGGTTGAATACAATTGTACCGCCGTAAATGGAAGTATTGTTCGGAAAGAGGAAATAGAGCATAAGTCCCGATATTCCCAGTGAACCAAATGTAATCCATGACAGGGCTTTCTTGCTTGTCTTGAGCATTGATAGCCCCAGAATTGCGAAGCCAACGATCCCAAGGAAGACCAGTGGGGCAAAGTAACCCAGTATTGCCAGCCCGCCTGCTGTAATTCCAGTCATTATATTATTCCTCCAGCATAAGTTAAAAGGAGCCCGTAAATCAGGTTTGGGACAACTCCAAGAACGAATATCACAATAAGCATGCCCATCAGCTTTGCAGTTGTGGGCCCGTCGGCGTCCCTGATTGCCCCGAGCCTCTCATTATATGGCCCGTATAGAGACTTTTGTGCAGCCCATATATGATAGGAAGCAGTAATGATCATTGCAAATATGACGGCCATGATGAACCAGCCTATGGCTCCAAAAACACCCACGACTATGGAAAACTCCCCAATGAAGCCTGCCAGCCCCGGAAGGCCAAGCGAGGCGAGCAGCCCGGCAAGCAGGAATGAACTGAGTATTGGTGCCTCCCTGAAGATGCCGCCGAGAGAATGGGTTGCATCGTGCCCGGTACTCCTGTGTATGTAATAGAGAGTGGAAAATATCAGTGCCATTATGAGGCCATGGGCCACTATCTGGAACATGCCACCTGCAAGTTCCAGGCTAGCCTGGTATCCCGACTCCACAAGCCCCGCGCCAAATGAAAGCGTAACAAAGCCCATAGCTGCAGCACTGGCAAATGCCATCATTCTCTTGAGGCTCTGCTGCATCATTGCGGAAAGCGAGAAGTAAATCAGGCTGATTATTCCCAATGCCATTAGCAGGTCCATGATGCCTGTGCCCATGGACCGGTAGATAGGCATGAGAATGCCGAACAGCCCGTATCCCCCCATTATGGAAAGCCCGCCTGCTAGTATCACTGTGCCCGGATAAGGTGCAGCATCATAGGTATCTGGAAGCCAGGAGTGCACAGGGAAGGATGGCATTTTAACCAGAAATGCCAGGAGGAATCCGAAGAGTGCAAAGTACATCCAGAAAGCAGGGATCTTTGAGATGTAAGTATTTACCATGAGCTGGCTCATTTCAAAGGTGAATACGCCAGTAGCCTCGTAGTGGAAAGTGTACACTGTAAAGATGGCCAGCAGCAGGAATACGGATCCAATGTGGGTATAAACGAAGAATTTCAGCGAGACACTGTCTTTGTTCCTGCCGCCATACTGTGCAACTATGAAATACACCGGTATAAGTACTACTTCCCAGAAAATATAGAAAAAGAGGAAATCCCTGGAGAGAAGAACACCGAATAGCCCAACCTCAGTAATGAGTATATAACTGTAAAGGGACTCGCCGTACTTCCCATTCTCAGTTATGATAACTGAAAGGAAAATCACTATTGCGGACAGTATGATCAGAGTATCGGAGAAGCCGCTTACACCTGTTGAAAACACTATGCCTATGGAAGAGGCCAGGTTGAAAGTCTCCTGAGAGATAATGCCGCCGGTGTAACCTGAATGGAATCTTATCAAACTGTAAATCAGCGTGAGAGCCAGAAAGAGTCCGGATGCATAGACGGCGTATTCCCTGCGCCTGCCCTTAACAGCGAATGAAAAGGCTGCGCCAAGGATTGTCAGCAGGAAAATAATAAGCATAAACACTTTACATCAACCCCAGAATTTTTACAGCTATGAATATCAGGGACACACCTATTATAAGCACTATGAAGTAATTTTCAACAACACCGTTCTGGATTCTCCTGAAGAAATCACCAAGCTTCAGCGTGGAAGTGCCAACATTGTCAACCGCCCTGTTGTAGGAATTCTCAAACAGGGTGAAGCTTGCAGACAGTGGTACAATAACGCGCTCTGCGATTATGTTGGTGAACAGGTAATCAAGGTAGAATTTATTTTTTCCAAGCTTGTAGAGCCAGTTCTTGGAGAAGTCCATCCTCTGCCAGATGGATGTTCCGTAGAGTACGAATGTTATCACAAGGCCGATGGCCATGAGAACCATGGGTACAATATCTATGTACAATGGCACAGAGGGCATTGTGTACGAGGGATCAATGAAACCATAGAAAGAACCCTGGAGAACACCCAGCCCAAGTGCGCCGATTGCAAGGATGAATAGCGGAATCAGTGGCAGTATGCTTGGATCTTTTGCATGCTCAGCAAGATGCGATCTTGGTTTACCCAGTGCAGTCCTGAAGAACATCCTGAAAGTATACAGTGTAGTCAGCAATGCGCCTGTGGCGAGGAACAACCATGGGAAAAGGCTCTGGACAGTGCCATAATGCTGATAGTATACCCACGAAGCAGATATGATGGTATCCTTGGAGAAATATCCTGATGTTCCCGGGAATGCAATTAAAGCAAGCGAACCGATGAAAAGCAGAGTCACTGTCATAGGCATCCTTTTCCAGAGGCCGCCCATATATCTAGTGTCTCTCAGGTCCATCAGTGCAATGAGAATTGCCCCCGCTGACATGAACAGGAGTGCCTTGAACACCGCGTGGGATACCAGATGGAACATGCCAAATGAAACGCCTCCGTAACCAAATACTCCGCCCAGCCCAATTGCAGCCAGCATATATCCTATCTGGCTTATTGTCGAATAGGCAAGTATTCTCTTTATGTCATTGACGAATAGTCCGACTATGCCCGCGAATAGAGCTGTAAAAGAGCCAAGTATCACTACTGAGTACAAGGCAAATGGTGCGGAATAATAGAAAATGTTGAACACTCTTGCAACCAGATAGACACCAGCAGTGACCATTGTGGCAGCATGGATAAGGGCTGATACTGTTGTTGGCCCCTCCATTGCATCCGGTATCCATACATGAAGCGGGAACTGCGAGGATTTTCCTGCAGCTCCTGCAAGAAACAGCACTGCAACTGTTCCAAGTACGCTGGGACCCACATATGATGCGATAGCCTGGGCATTCTGTATCAGGAACGGTATGCTGAGAGGGCTGTTTGAACCAAGCCCCGTATAGCCCTGAAGGCTGCTGTAAAGGATGGCCATTCCCACGAGGAACAGCAGGTCCCCAACCCTGGTTACAATGAAAGCTTTCTTGGCTGCAGCAGACGCGTTTGGCTTGAAAAACCAGAAACCGATGAGAAGGTAGGAACATAGCCCCACAAGCTCCCAGAACAGGAAGAACAGGACGAGGTTTGAAGATACAACAAGCCCCAGCATTCCCGCAGTGAACAGAGAAGTCTCTGCAAAGTAAACATGCTTGTTCGGGTCCTCTTTCATGTAGTAAATGGCAAAGAGATGTATCATCAGTGACACGAAGGAGACCATTAAGGCCATCACAAGAGTGAGATGGTCAATGTAGATGCCAGCGTGTATGTTGTAGAACCAGACAAAGCTGTTGTAAACTGTGCCATTGCTTTGCACATAGAAGAATGCGAGAAGGGAGGCGATGAGTGAGCCGAGGACTGCAAGCGACGCAATCAAACCTGAAAGATTCCTGTGGTACCTGCCCACAACATAAGTGAAAGCGAAACCCAGCAGCGGGCTTATGAATATGAACCATCCTGGCCAGTACATGCTTACCATTTAATCTCCTTCAGCAGAGCGATTGCAACTCTGCCGACTTTCCTGTAAGTTGCTGTCAGAAGGCTAAGGCCAACCACGGATTCAACAGCACCGATTGCAATGCCAAACAGTGCCATGAGAATTGGATCTGTGCTGCCATAGGCAATTGCGACCATTACAAGGTTCAAAATTGCAGCATTGATGAGAATCTCAATGGAGATGAGCATTTTTATTCCAATGTTTGAGGTCATTACACCGTAGAGTCCTATGGAGAACAGTATGAGCGAAAGAACCGATACTAGGAATATCTCCATCAGTCTTCCCTCCCTGCTATGTAAAACATCCCTATTATTCCGGCCACCAGGATTAAGGAAAGAAGCTCAAACGGAACAACATATGTGTTGAAAAGCACCACGCTGATGCTGGTCAGGTTCTGGGTAACCGGGGTGAATGAACCCTGAATTGAGACCGCTTCCATGCCGAAGACCACCAGGAAAAGCACCGATGCAACCGCTGCGAGCATTTTATTCAAACTCTTTCCCTCCAGTAAGCATTATGGTGAAAACAAGAAGCGTAACAACTGCACCGATGAAAACGAGCAACTCCACTGCACCAACGATTGATGCACCAAGGAATATGAAGGAAGCTGACAGGATAAACAGAAAGGCCATCAGGTAGACCGCTGCATGGGTTATGTTCCTGTCTGTAACTGATTTCATTGCCAATGGAACCAGCATTACTGCGAAAATTAGGAAAATAATGGTGAAGATCATTTGACCACCTCGTCCTCCGGGAGCGAAAGCTCTTCAGGGGAATAAGTGAAACTGTTCCTGGTTCTTGCTGTTTCAAATACATGAGTAAGGTATATGGCATCAGTCGGGCAGATCTCTTCGCAATTTCTGCAAACAGTGCAGGTCCCAAAATTTACATCAGGGTATATTTTCCTCTTGTTCCTGGGATTTTCCCTGTCCACCTTCTGCATGTGGATTGATATATTCGGGCATACCTGTTCGCAAAGCGTGCAACCAACGCAGTCATCCAGGCTGAGAAATATCCTGAACCTGAACCTGTCGGGGAGTTCCCTTTTCTGCTCTGGGTATTGCACTGTAACAGGTTTCTGGAAAAGGTGCTTGGCCACTACCGCCATTGCTTTCATCGTCCCGATTAGAGGGAGTTCTTTTTTAGGTTCCTTGACTTCGATCATATGCCCAACCCCAGAGTAAGTACGCCTGCAATGATCAGGTTGATTATGGAAGCTGGCAGCAGGTATTTCCAGCCCATGTTGACGAACTTGTCAATTCTGATCCTTGGGACCGAAAGCCAGATTGTAAATGATATTAGAACAAGAATCAGGCCCTTGATGAGTAGGAAAACAAATCCTGCATAGCCTGAATATGGGCCATTGTAACCTCCAAGATAGAGGAGGGAAACAACCAGGGAACTCAGGAAGATGCTCCCAAAAAGCCCCATATAGAACATTCCAAATCTCATTCCTGTGTACTCTGTTGAATGCCCGGAGACAAGTTCGCTGTCGCTCTCGCTCATGTCAAAGGGTGAGAATGAAGCCCTGGCAACCATTGCTATGAAGAACACTCCGAGCCCGATTATCTGTGGAATGCCATACGGTATGAACTGAACTTCTACCAGATTGGACAGGTTAAGTGGATTAGCTGTTTTTGCAGATGCCATCATTACCAGCGCGAGTACAGAGATCATCATGGGAATTTCAAATGAAACATCTTTGGCAACCCCCCTAAGAGCACCTACTACGGCATATTTATTCCTGGAACTTATCCCTGCCAGAATTTCTCCTATGGGCATTATTGCAAGCGCCGCAAAGAGAAGAAGAAGGCTCACGTCTGAGTGGGTCACCGTGAGAGAGCCAATGAAGTAGAACTGTCCGTATGGTAGCAGGGCAAAGCCTGTGATCAGTCCAAGGAACACGATTATGGGGGCTATTCTGAAAGGAAGATCATCCCTTCCTGATGGGAGAATGCTCTCCTTGCCAGCAAGCTTCAGGGAATCTGCTATGAGCTGCAATGTACCAAATTTCCCCACTCTGTTTGGTCCAACCCTCAGCTGGAGCCTTGCCATGTACTTTCTGAAAATGTATATCATTGCGACGAGAGAGACCATCACAAATACAATCATGAAGAGGGTTTCGAAGAGATAGGCAAGTATGTAAGCAGGATAGTGCCCAAATGCAGCAAAAAAATCTGCCAGCCTTGTAAGAACGTTCATCTGTCCACCTCTCCAAATACCAGGTCAGTTGTTCCTGAAATTGCAACCATGTCGGCAATCATCTGATCTTTTGCAAGGTATGGCAGAACACTGAGGTTCTTTAGCGATGGACTTCTAACACGGACCCTGTATGGCTTCACCCCGCCGTCTCCGACGAGGTAGACGCCGAATTCACCCTTGGATGATTCGGTTCTGGCGTACACTTCGCCTTCTCCCCTGAGCCTGATCATCAGGGATTTTTTTGCCTTGGGGTTGAAGTACGGCCCATCTGGAATCTTCTTTACAGCCTGATTGATGATCTTGATGGATTGCCTCATTTCCTCAAATCTGACAAGGAATCTGGCCAGATTGTCCTTCTTGTGTGAAACGGGTATGTCGAAATTGATCTTGTCATAGACCAGATAGGGCTCAGCTTTCCTCACATCATAATCAACACCTGAAGCTCGGAGCATTGGCCCGGTTACGCCGTAATCCAGTGCAACTTCTGGCTCCAGGATGCCAATGCCTTTGGTTCTTGAAATGAAAATGTCGTTCTTGACATAGGCATTGAAGATATCTTCCAGTTTCTTGGGAAACTGCTCTGTGAATTCCAGGATATCGTGGATAAGTTTGTCATTGAAGTCCTGATAGACTCCACCAATGCTCATGTAGTTTGTTTCCTGCCTTGATCCGCAGGCTTCAACGAAGATGCGTAGGATTTTCTCCCTTTCAACGAAGCAGTAGAAGAATGGTGTGAGCATTCCAAGATCAAGCCCAAAAGCTCCTGCCCAAACGAGGTGTGATGCAACCCTGCTCAGTTCAGCCATGACGACCCTTATCCATTGGACTCTTTCGGGTGGAGGTATTCCAAGCAGCTTTTCTGCAGCCTCCAGATATCCAACTTCCATGTTCATTGCCCCAACATAATCCATTCTATCAAAATAGATCATTGAGTCGCAATAATAGTCCAGTTCGCAGATCTTCTCTGCATTCCTGTGGAGGTAACCAATAACTGGCTCGACTTCCCTTACAATTTCACCGTCGAGCTTTACCTTCAACCTCAGTACGCCATGGGTCGACGGATGCTGCGGGCCCATGTTCAATTCCACCCAACCATTCTCGTCAGGATTTGAGATGCGGGGGCCCATCATTACCAACCATCTCCCGGATCAAAGGTTGCATAATCCTCTCCGTTTTCATCCATATTTATGTACTGGACCTTGGAGATGTCATAGTTCTTCCTCAGTGGGTGACCAACCCAGCTTTCCGGCAGGAACAGCCTTTTCAGGTTGGGATGCCCCTCAAATACAATTCCCATTAAATCGTACTGTTCACGCTCATCCCAGTTGGCGCTTGTGAACACAGAAGTAACACTGGGAACCCTTTCATCAAGGGTCTCTGTCTTGACTGCGATGTATTCATTTTTTTCAAGGTTCTGAAGATGGTAAACCACTTCCAGCCGGTCCTTCCTGTCTATGCCCGTTATGAGCGAAAGGTGGACAAACCCATGGCTTTTCAGCTCCTTCATGAGCTGGACGAGGTTTTCCTTGGCTACCTTAAGGACTCTCCTTCCATCCTTTCCCGTTGACTCTTCAAGAATTTCAACCAAGCATGATCACCTCTCCGTCTCGTTTCTTATCTTTTTCTGAAGCAGCATAATACCATATGTGAGAGCTTCTGGCGTCGGTGGGCACCCCGGAACGTAAACATCCACCGGCACTACCTTGTCGACCCCCATCACAACCGAATATCCCTGGTTGTACGGGCCACCCTGGATAACACACACGCCCATGGCAATCACATATTTTGGGTAGGGCATTTCATCGTACAGCCTTCTAAGCCTGGGTGCCATCTTCTTGGTAACTGTGCCAGATACTATCATCAAATCTGACTGCCTGGGGGAATTCCTGAATATTTCACTTCCGAATCTTGAGATGTCGAGATCCGCGGCCTGTATTGCCATCATCTCTATAGCACAGCAGGCGAGTCCAAAGGTAAGTGGCCAGAGGGAGTTGCTCCTTCCCCATTCAAGAGCCTTTTCAAGTGTTGTTGTAAGTACTCCGCCGTCTCCCGACTTCATTTCTGCCACCTCATATAACCTTCCTTGAAAGCGTAGTAAACCACAAACAGGGGCATGGCAAGGAAGATAAGTGTCTCAATGAACGGGACGATACCCAAAGAATAGAAATTCAGTGCCCATGGGAAAAGCAGGACCATATCCACATCAAATAGAATGAAAAGAAGGATTATGACATAATACTGGACTGTTACAAACTTTCCGATGTCTCCTCTGGAAACCTCTCCCGACTCATACGTCTGGAGATATGCCCCATCCTTGACTGGAGGGCTTCTTTCCTTGACCAGGTTCGCAATCACTGCATCAGGTTTCAGACTTATTTTTTTGTCTTTGTTAAATCGGTTTTCTGAAATAGAAGGCAGGACGGAGAAAGTCGCAATCAAGCCCAGGACGATTAACACCAGGGTGATTAGCAACGGAATATAACCGTCTAACATCCCATCAGTATCTTTCAACGATATTTAAGAATTATTTAGAATTATTTTCAAACCCAATAAATTACGCTATTTTTGAATGATATCTTTTAAATAAGTAATCCTACCCCAATATTTCCTTGACCAGTGCCAACGCCTCTGCAGGACTGAATGGGCGACTGGTTCTTGATCTTATTCTAGGTATGATATTCTTTGGATTCACAGGCGCTTCATTGTGAAGCAGGATGATCATGGACTTCAGTTCATTGCCGCCAATGGGTTTCATCTCATCGCTTCTTATGAGGTCTCCAAGAGGCATATGCTCAACAAAGTAGAGATCCATTGCCCTTTCCAGTATCTGCCTGTCCCATTTTCTCCTGCCGGCTTCCTCAAGAACCGGAATTAGATCAGGGATAGAAATGGGCCTGCCTGTCTTATTTTCCATTTCCGGAATGGCCTGAAGAATAACCCTGGTCGCAAGCTTGCTGTCTCCAAGTATCAAATTGTAATTCTGGAACGTTTCCAACTGAGTGGTTGACAAAATAACTGACGCATCCTGTTTTGAGATGCCAAATTCAGAAACCAGCTGAGCCAAAAGTTCTTCCTCAGATTTTGGTGAAATTTTTCTCGCTGCTTCAAGCAAAGCCTCTTCCACGGCTATGCTTGGCACATCCGTTTCGGGATACATCCTCTCGCCTCCCGGGAGTGGCCTCAGATAATGTGTGGTTCCTTCCTCAGTTACTACCCTGGTTTCTGGCAGGTCAAGTTCCTCCAGTTTCTTGAGCCTTGCTATCATCGCGTCCTGGATGAGCCCGATGACCTTATGGGTGCTGACAATTATAGTGAAACCGTCTCCTTTTCCAGGCTTTAATAGTTCAACCAACCCTTTGATTTCATCCTCTACACCGTAACCAGGCAATTCATCTGAATGCATTATGCCACCTGAACCGAAAAGCTTGGCAACATCAGCAAGCTCTATTCCCATTCTGTATTTTTCGCCCTTAAGGTAACCGGCAAGTCCGGGAAGGACAGTTCCGTAAACATTCATTCCAGCTTTGAGGTTACTTGCTATGACTTTTGATTTTGTGTTCCTGAACAAATGTGAGACATCCTGGAATTTTAATCGCCCCCAGTTTGTGCCTTTAAGTATAGGGGAAAGCTCTGCAAGCCAGGTTTGCCTTTCCTTCTCGTATGCAATGGCGGCTTTTATTGTGGAAAGCTTTGGAACTCCTTTGATTTCAACTCTTCCATGCCCCATTGAGAAGTTGACGTCCTGCCTTATTGCGTCTGGAGCCTTTCTTGCCCAACCCGCAAGAAGCAGTTTCTTTCCGATTATTTCAGCGGTCTCGACGGCGTGTTCCTCGTCGACTATATCAGGATCAGTTGCGATCTCCATCAGAGGCACACCCAGCCTGTCCAGAGAATAAGATACAATCCCGTTATGTTCTTCCAGTTTCCTGCATGAATCCTCTTCCAGGCATAGAGATGAAATTCCCACTTTCCCCCTTGACGTTTCCACATATCCATTGAAGCCGACTATTGCAGTCCTCTGAAATCCAGATGTGTTTGAACCATCGATCACGATCTTTCTCATGTATGCCACCCTGTCAACAACCTGGCAATTCAGGGATAGAGCAGTTGAAATGGCTTTTTTCAGTACATCTGAATTTACACTGTGCGGGGGTTCTTCATCTGCTTCCAGAAGGCAGCTGTTATCAGTCACGGAGTAATTGAAACTCCTTGATCTGGATTTCTCATAAACGGCTGCTGGATCATACTTACCCGATTCACCCGTAGTGGCAATAAGCCTCCTTTCAATGACCTTTCCATTTACAGTTTCAATTGCTGATTCTGTGGTACAATCGCAAAAGAGCTTTTTTCCTGCAAGCTGAATATGGATCTCGAGTCCAATCATTACTCTGGAGCTCATTTATGGAACCTCCCCAAGAAATTCCCTGTCAACAGTTTCCCCACGCAGGTTTGAAAGCATGACCTTGGAGAACTCGCCATCTGGATAATTGGCCAGAACATGCATGGATTTTATCATCGCAACCTCTGGAAGCATATTCGAAAGCGGTATGACTCCGAGTTTAAGGAGCTCCCTCCCTGTCGAGTAAACATTCATGTTAACACTTCCAAAAAGGCACTGCGTTGTCATAAGCACATGGTCGCCGCGTCCCACTATATCCCGGATAACTGGATAAAGGCGGGTTCCTGTGTGGCCAAGGCCGGTGCCCATTATGACTGTTGCCCTTTTCTTTTCTGTAACTGCGGCTAAATCCTCGGCTGTGAGGCCGGGGTGAAAATATATCAGTGCCACAGAGGTCTCAAGTTTATCCAACAGCACTGTCTCATCACTTAGTGCTCGTGCTTCATGGGAAATTGTAACACTTCCGTTTTCATACTTTCCGATTGGATTGCCTCCGATTGACCTGAAAGCATCTCTCCTTGAGGAATGCATTTTCCTTGCCCTCACTCCCCTATGAAGGGCCACTGCATTGTCTGAAGTGTTCTGGTGCATTGCTATACCGACCTCTCCAAAATTGGAGGCAGCAAACTCCAGACCTGCTTCAAGGTTCAGAAATGCGTCGCTGCTTGGCCGGTCGCTGCTTCTTTGGGAACCAATCATCACAACGGGGCCAGACAGGTTCTGGAACATAAAGGAAAGGGCGGAAGCCGTATAGCTCATGGTATCGGTGCCGTGAAGAATCACTGCCCCATGATTTTTTGATAATTTGTCTTTAACAGTCTTCGCAAAAAGGATCCAGTCGTTTGGGGTGATGTTTTCACTAAGGACTGGTTCCAGCAGGCTTATGTCAAGTGTGAACTTGGAAAGGTTTGCAACGCTTTCCCTCAGAAATCCCGGGTTGAGGACGGGCTTAACTGCCCCAGTAATATAATCAACCCTGCTTGCGATTGTTCCTCCAGTACCAATGAATGCAACCTTTTTCGGGCCGTGCTCAAAAATCAGGTCTTTTTCTTCAAAACCCCCAGTCTGAGCGATAGTTTTCAAAGGTTTTATGTCAGTAATTGAATTCTCCGGGACAAGCAGGTTGTACCCACTCATAAGTTTGATATTCAGGTTTCCCTCGCTGCTGCTTACCAGAACACCTTTCATTTTGGTGTTCTTGTAAGTGAAGTCCACCATGGTTCCGTTTTCTATTTTATTCACGAGGAACTGCTCTCCTTTCTCCTTGTAATTGGAAGTAACCTTATAAGAGTTAATGGGTCAGAAAAGAGTATTCTGGTTTGTTGCGTGAGGCTTTGAACCAAGCATCCCCATTAACTGCATTGCATTTGCCGGTGCCTTTCCTGAGGGGTGGTTGTTGAAGAAAATGAAGATTTCATCACCCCTGGAAGCAAGAGGGGAGATAATGCGCATAAACGATTCCAGCTCTTCCTTTGAATATAGATAATTATACTTCTCCAGCTTTCCAGCTCCTTTTTTGAACCATTGTTCATTGTTTCTCCCGTGAAACCTTATGTACTGTTTTCTGGCACTGGTATGCAAATTATGTTGGAGTTCCATTGCCGGGCTGTCCACTGAGACTTTATAAACGTCCATCCGTTCAAGCTCCCCCTGGAACTCTCTGTTTTCATAAAGCTCACGGTGCCTTGGTTCTACGAAACAGGTGAATTTTTCGTGATCAAAGGATGAGATGACCTGAATGAGTTTGTCCATATGCTTTGCCTGGAAGGAGGGTGGCAACTGGAATAAAATTGGTCCAAGTATGCCCTCACCGGACAGGTAATCAAGGTGGGTCTCCTGGAACTTCAGCATTTCACTGCAAGCCTGATTTGTCCTTTCAATCAGATTGTCATGCGTGATTGATCCTGGAATCTTTACAGCGAACAGAAAGTCCCGCCCCTTCATGGTTTTTGCCCACTTTGCAAGTGTTGTTCCTGGAAGTGGTGAATAGAAAGTCGAATTCACCTCCACTGCATTAAAAATAGAGGAATAATATGCGAGGCGATCCTTCTCACCCTTCTTGTAAAAGGCAGAATTCCAGTCAGGGTAAATCCAACCGGAACACCCTATTCTGATTTTGCCTACCGTAGCAGCTCCTTCGCTATGATAATCCTCTGAATCTGATTGGTGCCTTCATAAATCTGTGTGATCTTAGCATCCCTCATGTGCCTCTCTGCGTCGAATTCTGTTGTGTATCCATACCCACCGAACAGCTGAAGGCAGTCCGTTGTTATTCTCATGGCCGCATCTGATGCGTACAGCTTGGCTTCTGATGAAATTTTAATGGCATTCTCGTGCTTGTCCCATGCCTCAGCAGCCCTGTAGGTCAGGAGTTTTGCAGCGTCGATCTGGGTTGCCATGTCAGCCAGCATAAACTGTATCCCCTGAAAACTGGATATGCTGGTTCCAAATTGTTTCCTCTGCTTTATATAATCTACAGCTTCCTCCAGCGCACCCTCGGCTATACCAAGGGCCTGCGCTGCTATTGCTATTCTGCCGGAATCCAGAGTTTCCATTACTACTTTAAAGCCGGAATTTTCCTCCCCTATGATGTTGTTCAGTGGTACTTCTACATCATTGAATTCAAGTTCAACCGTGCTGCTTCCCCTGATCCCAAGTTTTTCTATATCCCGGCTTATACGGAACCCAGGTACGTCCGAGTCAACAACAAAAGTGGAGATGCCCCTGTGACCCTTTGATGGGTCTGTGACAGCAGAAACAACGAAGAACTTTGAAATCCTGCCATTTGAGATGAATATCTTGCTGCCATTGAGGACATAGTGGTCACCCTTTTTCTCTGCCCTTGTTTTGATGGACGCTGCATCGCTGCCTGCGCCTGTTTCGGTGATTGCAAGCCCGCCGATTTCTCCTTCGGCAGTTCTCTTAAGGTAACGCTTCTTGAGATCCTCGCTGCCAAACATTATCAGCGGGTCAGCAAAAAGGGTGAGTGCACCGTCAAGAACCAGTGCAGTGCTCGGACACGCCTTTGACAATTCCTCGATTACCTTTACCAAGAAACTGAAGCTGAGTCCTGCACCGCCATATTCTTTCGGAATGTAACTCTGGAACAGGCCAAGATCGCGCATTCTTTGTATGAGCTTTTCCGGAACCTCTTTGCTCCTGTCTATCTCCCTGGCAAGAGGTTTCACCTCCTTTACTGCAAATTCCTTCACGTATTGTAGAATGTCCAGTTCATCCTGGGTCAGATTAGCCTCAATCATGAAACATTATTTGTCTCAAAATAAATAAACTGTCGATAGTACACTTTTATTGATTCAAATTAGCATTGGGCAGGAATAATTGGCATTTCCCAGGGACTGGAAAATTTCCATGAAAAATTCTGTCTTCGCGGATAGACTCATGAAGAGATCCCCCTTGAATCAGAAACTGCGGAATGTTTTAGAACAAGTCCTTTGCAAGCTCCTTTAACAAAATTGAGCGGAAAATCCCCTTCGAAAGGAAAGGAATGAAAGCGATATTATTCCGCCTGACACGGGATATCCACTCATTTTCTCATTGGAAGAATAGGATCCGGGCACCTTTATGCACGCTCTTGAAAAATGAGTGAGCAACCGGATTAGAACCTCAGTTCACCCTTAAGGTCTTCCAAAAGGTCTGGGGGTATCCTGGCTGCTTCATTGTAGCCTTCTTTCCTTGTTTCAATATACACGTTCTTGGAACTGCTGAATTTCTCATGATCTTCCTTAGTGAACTTGAACTTCAAATACTGAAGTGTTGATTCTAGAACTTCGGTTGATCTCCCTTCCTCAGGAGTCCCCTTGACTTCATGGCCATCGAATGTCAGAAACACTGAGTTCTCGATGCCTGCCAGTTTCGGGATTTCCCTGGTCATCTGCTCCTCATCCTCGAATTCGATGAACATTGATACGCTCAGTTCGGTATCTGTAGGGAGCTGGTCGCTGTAGACCCTAATAAGCCTGTCAACTTCTTCCCTGTCGTGGACATTCTCGATGAATACCATTTCATTGATCTGGTTCATCACTGTGTTTCTTGATTCGAAAAGAAAGCTGAAAGTCTTGGTTACCAGTCTTCTCTTTTTCTTCTCTGAAACGATTTCGCGGGTTATTTGATCCCGCTTAGATTTATAAACTTCCGGGGAGAAGATCTCCACCGGTTTTATAGACTCCATTGGAACCAGCTTACTTGCTCATGTTTGACAAGGTGTCTTCGTATTTCTTTGCGTGTGATTTTTCTGCTTTTGAAAGAATCTCGAACCAGTGAGCTATATCCTCAAAGCTTTCTTCCCTTGCAGTCTTTGCAAATCCCGGATACATTTGAGTGTATTCGTATGTTTCCCCTGCAATTGCTGACTTGAGGTTCAGTTCTGTGGTGCCAATTGGTTCACCAGTGACTGGATCTCCAACCTGTGCAAGGTACTTGAGATGGCCAAATGCGTGGGCAGTTTCCCCGTCAGCTGTTGACCTGAATATTGATGCTACTTCCTGCAGTCCCTCCTCGTCTGCTTTCTGGGCGAAATAGAGGTATCTCCGGTTTGCCTGTGATTCACCTGCAAATCCAGCTTTTAGATTTTCAATAGTTTTGCTGTTTTTTAGTTCCAAATTATCACCAGAAATAGATTGTAACAAGCTATAAGAAAGTTATGATAACAGTTTCTAATTAATAATAATTATACATATCATCAGAGCAGTTTTGCTAATTTGCTGGCAGCGAGGAATACACCGACCGGCCCTGGAACGCTTTGCTCTCCGGCCAATAAATTGTGGGATTCTCCGTCAAAGTCAATCTGGTAGTTCCTCATTAGGTTTATCCTTACCTCATTATTTCTGAATGCCTCTGCGACGGCATCTTTCAGTGGATCAAAATTCAGGAATTCTTCCAGCTTGATTGGAACAACAGCCAATCCCGTCTTCCCATGAAGGCTGTGCGGCATCCTGATCAACCTGTGAATATCAGTGGTTACCGGCTCATCTATCTCGCACTGTCCCTCATTCTTCACCTTTACCACTATGTAGTTCAGGACTTTTTCGTCATTCTTGTCCATGATTCGGTATTTGCTGAATCCGGGCATTGTCAGGACTTCAATGCGTTTCAGGTTCCCTCCTACCTGAGTTGACCTGTTCAGGTCTGTGAGATAGTTCTGCATTGTCCTGATGTTTCCCAACAGCCCATGAAGAATTTCCTGCTTTTCGCTGTTGCCAAGGAGATCGGAGTAGAAGCCGCATATGCTGTCATCAATTGTTTTCTTCCAGCCGCTGAGTTTATGGGAGGTTTCCTGCATTGATCTTCTCACATCGAATGTTGTAAAGCCTTCGCCGCGGATGTAGTTGGCAATCTCCCTTCTTGAATCGGATGTCATCTGGTAAACGCTGTCTTCGACCACATGGACGTGATAACCCCTTCCTCCTGAGAAGAAGAGTTTAAGATCCTTTTCCTCAAACCCAAGATCGTCCATCAGGAATTTGAAAATAAGCCTCTGGGTATGTTTTTTAACTTCCGACAGAATTTCAGAGTATGACATCTTATCTGCCCCGGAAAGATGGTCCGCGTCCAGGTCAAAGATAAGTTCAGCCCCTTTCCATCCCTTCTCTTTCATCACCTTCTCATCGGGAGTCTTGTAATAAGCGGTCGAGTAGTAGATGTGCCTTGGTGTATTCTTCCTTACAAAGAAACCAAGATCGGAAAGGTTCCGTACTGCCCTGTGCCGTATCATTGTCCCAAAGAAGGGTATGAAGCCTAACTCCCTCTCCCCTATGAGATCGACATCCCTACCCGTCCAGTTTCTGTAATAGCCCTGGAAAAGCGACTTTAGTTTCAGGTCAGAATCATCTACTGGAAGCAACTTCTAGCTATCACAGAATATATTAATAGGGTTTACCATTTGAGCCGGCAGATGTTCAGGTATACTATTGCTGCCATTGCTTTCGCATTTATCATGCTGACCGGTTCCATGATCATAATGCCATCATCTTCCGGAGCTCATGGTGTTATTTCAATATCGCAGCTTTCACTTTCATCCTCAACCGGATCCAGTTTTTCCCAGCAAGCCAATTTTACGGTATACGTACCTTCCAATCCATATGACATTGCTGTGGCAGATAATGCCATGAGCCACATTGGAATAACACCCCATAAATTTGGCCTCCTTTGGACTTTCTCAATTCCTGGCACGCTGGCCCATTCGGTTGACCGTACACTTCGTTCCCTTACCTTTAATTCAGGAATCGACTTCTTTTACAACGAAAACCAAACGGTTGTCAATCCTTCCCTGAACTACTCCTATGTTGGCCAGAATATCAACATCCCCTTCGCATTTACCCCAAGTGTACTTTCCCGGGCTTACAATTTTACCTGGCCAATTGCCCATGGGATCAATGGTTCTGGCATTACCATTGGAATTGTCGACGCTTACGGTAATCCAAATATCCGCTACGACCTCAAGGCCTTTGATGCAGTCAACGGACTGCCTCCTCTGAACCTGTCGATTAAATATCCCAATGGAGTACCGGCTTCTTACAACGCCACCTGGGCAATGGAGACTTCCACTGATGTGGAGTGGGCACATGCACTTGCACCCGCTGCCAGAATTGTCCTGCTGGTTTCGACTTCGGACTATACCAATGAATTGCAGAACACGGTAAGTTATGCAGTCTCAAACCACCTTGCGAACATCCTCTCCCTGAGCTGGGGTTCTCCTGAAACTGGAATGTCCGCAAATTCTGAGCTAGTATATTCAAAGGTGTACTCGCAGGCTGCCTCAGAGGGAATATCTGTTCTCGCAGCCTCTGGCGATACTGGAGCCTACTCTGGGTCCAAGCTCAGTGTTGATTTTCCTGCGTCTGATCCAAATGTAACCAGCGTGGGCGGAACCTCTCTTTACGCAGTAAACAATAGGTTCCAGCAGTCAGGCTGGGGAGGAGTAGTCAATGGGCAGTCATATGGCAGCGGTGGAGGTTACAGCACGGTTTTCAATACGCCCTACTGGCAATCAGCAAAAGGGTATAACGGAACGAAGAGAGGAGTACCAGATGTAGCAATGGATGCAAACAAGTACACTGGAGTGTACGTGATATCCAGCGGAGGACAATACATTGTGGGGGGAACAAGCGTTGCGACCCCCATATGGGCCGATGTAGTTGCCCTTATTGAACAGAATGCGGGCGTTCATCTCCCATCCATAAATCCCCTGCTGTACCAGATTGCAAGGACGCAACTTTACAACAGTTCTTTCACTCAGATCGTGTCAGGCACAAACGGATACTACCTGAACGGTCCAAACTGGAACCCGGTTACAGGTCTTGGCACACCCAGGGTTGCATCACTCATTAATGCATCAAAGAATCTGTTAGACGGATATGGCGGGTTTGCCCTGTTCAACGGAACAAGTTCATACAATGCAACCAGCATATCTGCTAGCCTAAACCTTACCCCGAATCAGGAAGGTATGGCTAACAATGGCACTACATTTTACTATGTGGGTTTTTACCATAGTTCACGCAATTTTGTGAGATTCGGAGTAACACTCAATTCCAGCGGCGAAAGCCTGATGCTTGTGCTGGCACAATCAGGCAGGCAGTATACAAAGACCTATTCAATGCCTCCTGGACTCTCAGAAAAACTCAACCTTTTCAATGTGGGAATTTCCATTGATCCGTATGCGGTTTCAGTTACAACCAGTGATGGGTTCACCAGAAGCGTTCCGGCATTTCTCAACTTCTCAGGTGGAATGCCCCCCATGATTGGAAGCTCACAGTTCGAATCCCAGACAAACCTGACAGTGATGAGCCCAGGCACTTTCAGCTCAATTTCCATTAGCAATGGAAGCTCTTCTTTTTCACCGGGATATGCATATTTTGAGCATTATGATTATATCGGCTCTGGGACCTATTCAACCATAGATGCCACTTACAGTGGCGGCCAGATCCAGTTTTACACTTCAGATAAGGCAGAAAATCCTTTACTTGGAAGCACAGAACAACCTGTGCCTGAAATAACCTACCAGCAGAGTTATGGTTATCCCTCACAGGTTACATTCACTCTAAGTGGGGTTTCAGGGACAGTTAGCTGGGCACTTGGCAATGTATCTCATAATTCAAACGTCTTTGATGTCAGAAATGGCGGATCCTTCACCGTTAATGCAACATACACCTCAAGTGGGGTCCTGCATGCTGTCACCAGGAACATAACCCTGCCCGACATCCATCTGGCCAATGTTTCAGTGAACTATACCATCAATGGCACAGATTTTCCGGGAACTGAAATAACAGCACTTTATTTCTACAATTATGCATACAGCGGACCAGGCATGCAGATTCCAGCTTTGAATTTGAGCACACCCGTAAGTGCATCGGCCCCGGGATTTTATGGAGCAGCCTCCACATTTTCAGGGTCTCACAATATCAGCCAAACACTTAACCCCATGAATGTCAGCCTTTCCATATTTGTGTTCAATGCCAATGCTTCAGTAACCTTTGACAACGTAACTGTTCCACAGGCTGGAGGTTACCATGTGGGAAGCATTTCGCCCGGGAGGAGTGTTACTGTTAACGTTTCAGCAGCAGGATATTCCAACCAGAGTGAAAAGTTGATGCTACAACCTGGTGAGAATCAGAGCCTTCAGGCCAACCTTATGCCTAGCAAGGCGCCTTTCAGCATTCTTTCCGGAACAGTGACGGATGCAATTTATACCTTCCCATTAGAAAGTGCATTAGTGAGGTTAAATTCCACTGATGCATCTTACACAAACTCCACTGGATATTATTTCCTCTACCCTACAACAGGAAAGTACAATGTCAGCGCTTCGGCACAAATGTACGACAACTTCAGCACCCCGCTTAACATCACGTCTTCGACCGTACTGAACATCAGGATGAGCCCGTCAAAGATATCTGTCGCACCGGGAGAATCTGTCTCCATAACACATTACTTCCCTCTGCTTTTCTATTTTGGCTATATTTCATGGACACCGTATAAAGGCCAGAATTTCTCAATTTACCAGGTGTATGTGTCCAACAACCAGAATTTCCTGAGCCCGGGCATTACGACAGTCACTTCCCAGAATACCAGCTATGCCTTCCTGGACGGATTGACCCCCGGAAGCACCCATTATGTGTCAGTGGTGGTTCGGCTTAGCAATTCGCAGGTTTACCAGAGCCAGGTTGTGAAAATAACTTATGCCAACCCTGTCTACCTGGGCGTCAACCTTGTTCTATTGGGAGCCATTGGGTTTTACATATACATGGGGTACAGAGTGTTTGCGAAAAAGAAAAGCAAAATTGGATTTCAGTAGGATTTTCTCAAATCCTTGACTGCATCCACCATATTTTTCAGTTTGTCGAATCCTATCTGCCTTGACCTTGTTCTGAGGCCGCAATCAGGGTTAATCCTGAGTAGCTTTGGATCCTCCACAAGTTTTACTGCTGCCTCAATTCGGTCCTTAATCAGTGAAACCGGTTCAACAAAGTCCACGTGTATGTCAGTAACCCCAAGCCCGATGAATTTTTTCTCGGAAAGGGTCTGGTTTACTTCGTTGAAAGCCTTCAGATCAGCGTACCCTGGCCTCTGGTCTATGGATGTCCCTCCAGAGTATTTGTCCCTGTTTGCGTACTCAAGGTTAAGGCCTTGAACCTTCAGATCGTGGAGAGTGTTGTAAAGGTACCTGTAATCCACGCTGTAACAGACATGTATTGTCGGCTCTATGGCGCTTATCCCCTGGAATGACCTGTTGACTGATTCAGTAACAATGTCCATTTCTCCCGGATGGGTAGTGGCTGCTGGCTCGTCGATCTGTATCTCCAGTGTCTCATTGCCTCTGGCCTTTTCCCATACTTTTTTCAGTGCCCTGATTTCCTGGTTTATGACGTCTGCATAGGCGTTTGCCAGCTCTCTCCTGTCTTTATAATATTCATTGAAGGACCAGTCCATCATGGTATATGGCCCGGTAATTGGTACCTTTAGCTTCCCTTTTGTCCGGGAAAGCACATATTCAAGCTCTTCGACATGAAAAGGGTTCTTTCTTGTAATTTTGGATACAACACTCCCTTTCTTGTAATATCTGTTGTCAAAAGACCTTACCATTCCGTAGAATTCCAGGCCGCCAACGTTTGCAGCAAGATGCTCATACATCTCCCACCTGAACATCTCCCCTCCTACTCCAAGGTTGTCCAGCCCGGACTTTTCGAACAGGTCAATGGTCTCAACTGTTGCCTTCCTTGCAAGGTCGAAGAATTCCTTCTGCCCCTCAATGGTGTGGAATTTCTTGCTTAGATAATCTGGTTTTCTGAAGCTTCCTATTTCCTGGGTTATAAAGAGATTTTCTGACATTTTACTCACCTATTTTCCCTATGAGCTGGACCTTTTTCTCTGCGATCTCCCTCGGGAAGAAGTCGAGATAATCAGAGTGGGTAACATAGAGCCTGTTTATGCCGTGCTCCTTTCCAAGGTCATTTGCCTTATTAGTGATTGCCTTGGGGTCTTCCAGCTTTGTATTGTGGGCATCTATGAGAGCTAGGCCCGGAATGGCTGAATATTTGGCTGCAGTTCTGATATTACCACTTTCATCCCCTGTCACAACGGAATGGAATTTTTTGCCGGCCGAGGCAAGTGTCTTGCCTTCAAGTTTTCCTGTAGTTACCAGAATGGTTTTTTCAGGGTCCACTGATTTGTAAAATGGCCCGAGATCTTTATCCCCAAGTGGAACCGACTCAAAAACCAGGAACTTTTTGAACTTGAATTTGGCCAGAGCCTGGCTGTAAAATCTCCCAAGCTGTTCAGAGAAATTCCCAAAACTTTCTGCAGCCACATTCCCACAGAAATGGAAGAAGGTTACAGGCCCTGGAACAAAGGCCAGCTGGTCTGCACCCTGGTCAACGTGGTAAAGTGGCAGGGGAGGATTCTCACCGAGCTCCTTATATTCCCAAGGGGTCCCGTTCAGGGAAAGGGGTCCTCTGACCTCCGGTAGCCTGTAGAACGTGTTGGTTTCCCCATATCTCGTAAGTGGCCCAAGCTCTATCCCTCCGGACAGAAGCGACAGTGGCCTGAAAATATCATACCAGTTGAACAGTGGGTCAGTGAATGCGGAAATCCTGTTTTCCCTTGCAAGTTTCTGGAATGCTTCAGTTTCTTCCCTGATTAGATCTTCAAGTTCCCTTGCCGGCAGGATTTTCCTCTCCCATCTGCCTACCCTCACTCTGAGCTTTTCTGTTTTCGGAAATATTCCATATGTCAGTTTAAGTATTTCTGCCATCTATATACTCTCCAATATCTGTTTTGCAAGCCTGTTGTTGCCCAAAGGCATTACGTGAATGCCGTCAACATATTCCCTGGCTTCATCGAATGCGTCCAGGATCAACCTTGTGGAAGTTGCTGTAATGTCTTCAGCCTGGTCAAGTTTTTTGAGCGTTTCCTCTGAAAATCTTACCCCCATCTTCTTTATCCCTTCAATCTGGCTCTTCCTTGTAAGGGGCATGAAGCCTGCAGACAGCCTGAAGGATCTGTTTCGTATCCAGTCCTTTTTCAGGTGTTCCGCCTCAAAGATGATCTGGCTTATGAAGAAATTTGAACCGTTTTCAAGCTTCTTTGCAAGAATCTCCTGCTCCACTTCCCTGTAGGGGTTGAACGCGGATCCGATTCCCACCTTTGGAAAAGGTTCCTTCAGGAAAACTTCAGACTGCCTTATTGTGTTGATTGTCTGCAGTACATCTATTTCCCTGACTTCCTTAGAGTCAAGCTTCTTGCTTATGGGATCGCCACCAATGACAAAGAAGTTCCTGATGCCGATTTTCAGGGCAGTGATTACCTGTGAATGGATAAAAAGCCGGTTCTTGTCTCTTGGAGTAAGGTGGGGCATTGCTATGAGGTTGTATTCCTTAGCGATGAGATAGGTGGAAATGATAGGATCGATTCCCGGCATTCCCATGGGATTTTCCGGTGCTGTGACCACATCCGCAACATCCGATAAAAGTGAAGCAGCCTGCCTGAAATCTTCAATGTCGAGGTTCTTTGCGGGCACAACCTCTACGGACTTGACAAATTTCAATTCAGTAATGCTTGAAGTTTCCATCTGCAGCATTTGCTCATAATGACCGACTTCAAAATGATTAATGATAAAAAAATTACTACCAATAATAAAAATGTGGGAAATTATACGTCGAACTTAACACCCTGAGATAGTGGAACGTCCTTTCCGAAGTTCTTTGTAACGGTTTGGCGCCTCATGTATGCTTTCCAGGAATCAGTTCCACTCTCCCTGCCATAGCCGGTTTCCTTCTCTCCGCCAAAGGCACCGCCTATTTCAGCTCCCGCTGTGCTCGTATTGACGTTTGCAATTCCGCAGTCTGAGCCTCTGGCCGAAAGGAATTCCTCTTCTTCTCGAATATCGGTTGTAAAAATAGCAGAGGAAAGGCCCTGTGGAACATCGTTATGCATTTTCAGGGCTTCGTCAAAGGAGTGGTATTTGAAAACGTAAAGGAGAGGCCCGAAAGTCTCCACCTTGACTATTGGCATGTCCTGCTTAGCTTCAACTATTGTCGGTGAAACATAATTGCCTTCCTCTAGTCCCTGAATTTTCATAGATTTCCCCTGATGGAGGACTTTTCCGCCCTGCTTTCTGGCAGTTTCTATTGCATCCAGGTATGTTTTCACTGCCTTTCCGTCGATAAGCGGGCCTACCAGTACTCCAGGGTCGTTGGGGTTACCTATCTTGACGTTGGAGTACACCTTCTGCAGTTTTCCAACAAACTCTTCGTAGATGGAATCCTGTATAATTACCCGCCTGGTGCTGGTACATCTCTGGCCGGCAGTTGCCAAAGCTCCGAAAGCCACACCCTTCAGTGCCACATTCATGTCACTCTTCTCCGTAACGATGGCAGCATTGTTCCCTCCCAGCTCCAGAATAGATCTCCCCATTCTGGAAGAGACCTTCTGGTAAAGGTTTCTTCCCGTATTTGTGGAACCGGTGAATGAAACCAGTGGAATTCCAGGTTCGTTTGATATCCATTCTCCTCCTTCGTTTCCCCTGCTGACCATAAGGCTGAATATCTGCGGTGCCCCAAGATCACTGAGTGCCTCTGAAACCGCATGCATTACGCCTGTGGCTACAAGTGCAGCCTTTGTTGACGGTTTCCAGATCGCAGTGTCTCCGCACACTGCCGCAATCATGGAATTCCATGACCACACTGCGGCTGGGAAGTTGAAAGCACTTATGATGCCTACGGGACCCAGAGGTACCCATTGCTCATAGAGCCTGTGAAATGGCCTCTCACTTCCCATGGTCAGACCATAAAGCTGCCTCGAGAGGCCGGAAGCGAAGTAAGCAACGTCGATCATTTCCTGTATTTCACCTTCACCTTCGGATGGTGTTTTTCCAACTTCCAAAGTAACAAGGGCGCCAAGTTCCTTTTTCTTCCTCACGAGAAGGTCGCCAAGGGATCGTATTATCTCCCCTCTCCGCGGAGCCGTATATTCTCTCCATTCCTCGAATATCTTACGTGAGTTCCTTACTATTGAATCAAAATCTTCCCTGTTTGCCAGTGTCAGGTCAGCAATGTGTTTTCCATCTACGGGACTTGAAGATTTGTACACATTCCTTCCCTTCAAATCCTTCCATTGTCCGTCAAATATTCCGGAATTCAGTCCCTTCAACCCCAAGGCATTAAGAGTGCCCTCTCTGAAACTGTCAAAATTCTGTCCGCTCATAACACTGAAAGGCATGCATAAGCAATAGTTTTTCTCATAAGCGGCTTTATTTATGGCATATCAGTTGATAATTGAATTAGATTTGCCCACATTTAACCATATGAATCCGCTGAGAACTGTTATGTGGTTTCATCACATGGCATGTATTGTAGGTAAATTTTTGAAAACACCTGAAATGGTCAAGATTTGCCCTAAATGTGCCTCAACCCATGTTTACTGGATCGCAGGTGGGCTCATAGGAGCAATCTACCGCTGCAATGATTGCGGATACGAAGGTACTTTTGTACTTGAAGTAAAGCCCAAAGACATTGAAAAGTTTAGGAAGGAAATTAACAGCGGTGCAGAAAATCAGGAAAATGATTAGCTGAGTTCCTCTATTCTTTCAATGACAATCATGGCAAGTTCCATTAGAAGATTAAGGTCCGGTGACTTACCAGTGTCCTTGAGGGATTCCAGGGCAATCTGAGAATACCTTTTCGCAACTGAAAATGAATAATCGATTGCTCCGGTCTCGACCATGAGGTTTTTAAGGTTCATGTCAACCTCTCCGCTTTCCCCTTCCAGAAGTTTTCTTTTAAGCTCATCCCTGCCATTTGCATCTGTCTTCCGCAGGGTGTGTATAAGGGGCAGGGTGATTGCACTGTGCCTTATGTCCGTGAATGTAGGCTTACCGAGTTTACTTGAATCGCCAACTATGTCCAGGATGTCATCAGTTACCTGAAAAGCCATCCCCAGGTTGTAGGCAAAATTGCTCAGAGCATTGGAAATTGCCGTTCCAGCTCCAGCAGCAACGGTAGCACCCATTGCGCATGCCTCGAAGAATCTCGCCGTTTTGTTGCTGATTATTTCCAGGTAAGTCTCTTCGCTCAGATCGAGATTTCCCAGGCTGAAAGCCTCCAGTGTCTGGCCTTCAGCGAGCCTGCTTGATGCATCTGCCATAATTTTTGACACTACTGTGCCATACCTGGACCCCAGTTCATATGCCTTTGCAAACAGGTAATCGCCCACAACAATTGCATTTGCAACGCCATCCACGTTGTTGAGAGTCGGTCTTCCTCTCCTGGTTGCAGCATTGTCTATAATATCATCGTGAATGAGGCTTGCAGTGTGTATAAGTTCGTACCCGGCTGCAAGGTCTAGTATATTGGAGTAGTGGCCTTCACTGCTTATCTCATATGCAAGAATGGTGAGAAGGGGCCTGAATCTCTTTCCTCCAGCCTCAATGGTGTACTTTGACATCCTGTATAATTCTTCCTGGTCGGTGCGGATCGCGAGAAGCAATCTCTCATTGACCTCGTCCACCTTCCCATGCAAACTGATGCTCCAATCCAGGAAGTCTCTCATGTGCTCACTGTACCATGCCTTAATTTAACCGGGTCATTTAATGATTGCCAATTATTTTTTCCTAATTTTCGCAATAGGCCAATGAGGATTGAAAAAGGAAAATTATGTGAGTTGGCGTAAAACACCGCATCATCTTATGAGGGTTATTTCTATGGAAGAAACGTTCGACTCTCCCCTTTCTCCCTGGAGTTTTTCTGTTTCTACCTTAATGTTCTCGTATTTTGCGTTTTGAATGAACTTATGACGTGTTATCTCTGCTATGTCGACGGCTTTGCTTATTGCTTTGCCACGGGCTTTTATAGTAATCCTGTCAACATTGTTGTTGAACTGGGTTACAACAGCTAGTACGTAGTTCATTGTTGGTTTTTTTCCGACGAAAATGACGTTTTCCTCTGCCATGTAGTTCCCTCCTTTTTCCCATAAAAAGTTGATATTTAATTATATCGAATGATGGAATTATCAATGCAGGCGTATTATAGTATCAGTGTTTCGGATCCCATCCATTTCCCTGAGCCCGTCAACAATCTTGTTGAGCTCTTCCAGGGATTTGCAATTTACACGTATTGCAAGGTCAAACCTACCAGAGAACTCATAAACTTCGTCAAACCGGTCTGTTATGAAATCAAGCAATTCCTTTGCCCTCTTGGGGTCGGTTCGGATGAGGACCATCCCTTCCACGCCCTCATTTCTCAGGACAACTGTGAATTTCTTAATGGCACCTTCGTCAAGAAGCTTCTGAATTCTCTTTCTTACGGTGCCTTCTGAGACATTAAGCTCCCTGCCTATGTCTGAATTAGAGGTTCTGGCATTGCGCCTCAGAATGTCAATTATGGCCCAGTCTTTCTCATCCACTGTATCAAAATCACTTGCTGGTTAAAATGCCTTGTTCTTTAGACTGTTCTGACAGCTGTCCACTGTAAGAATAATTTTCTGAGCAATTGAAATGCGGGTTCTGCCAGTATTTTGATGAGGGTTATGGCAACCTCAGTAGGTTATAGAAGTTAATTGAACGCGGATCCTAAAGGGAAAATCACCTGTATAGGTTAGCCCCTTTCCCATCATCTGGAGGAGATCCTTTTTTAATCAGTTCCTTCGGAACTTTGACCATTCTTATGATATTAGTTGCCTGGACCATATAAATCGGTAATCCAGTGTTCTGGTCATTTCCGCCTTTCATAATTGCAACTATTTCCATCTTTATCTGGATGACCGATCCATCCTCCAGCTTCACGGTGACCCATCTCGGTTCCTCTTCAGTTTCAAATCCTATAATGTCCCCTTGTGGAGGCATTTGTCCCGGCATCATTGAACCACATAGTCCAAATAAGGTTTAAATTATTTGGCAGAAAAAAATAAGGATTTTGGAGACCCGAAAGGCATTTTCTCATAAATTTCGAGGGGTGAATCCGAAGATTTAGCTCACCTTCTTTCAGGGCTGGCGGTGTCAACTGAACAGCCATAATATGGAAACTGGCTTTTTAGGAGGAAGTAAAAGAGAGGAAGTTTTAGTTCGAATCTTTTCAAAATAATGCTGTCTAAATGGCTGCGTTGGCATGAAGTAAGGTTGGCCGCTATATGCGTTCATTGATTATGACACGAGAAATGGTTGAGAAATTTCCCGTTTAAGCGACCGGGTTTGGACTCAAATTAGTGTTTTTTTACAAATAATATTTAGAAAAATATGGTTGGAGGTTCAAACTACAACGATTTTTCCATACATTCCCTCGGCTGCATGCCCCGGATAAGTGCAAAGATACCAGTAGGTTCCAGGTGTGGAGAAGCTATAACTCAGGTTGGAATAGGCATAACTGCCTGAATGTACAGGTGGCAGGAAATTCATGTTATTCATCAAGCCAGAACTTTGCATCATGCTACCCATGTAGTAGGGCGGCCCTGAGTGGCTCATCACAAAATTGTGGTAAGAGTCTGTATCCACATTAATCACGGTGAAATCTAGGGTGGTTCCCTGCATTACTGTTAAAGTGGGATTAAACATCCCGAGGATTTCAAAACTGTACATGCTCGGGGCATCCATTGGCCCCATCATTACCGGCAGATCCACCGAATTGTTAAGGTAAATTGTTGAATTGGAATGCGAAACGTATATGCCGGGTGGACTTGCATTGAGAGAAGACAGTTCTGCACCTGTCATGAATCCAGTATTCTGTGCGTTGGCATAACCTGAGAATTCCCAGATGTATGATGCAGAAATTATTACAACCAGTGCTAGTCCAGCCACGGAAATTAACCCAAACAACCTGTGTTTGTTCATCTAAACACCTATTTCCTTAACTTTTCCAACATTGCATAGTATTCCTGCTCTGAAATTTCCCCTTTTGCAAATCTCTCTCTGGCAATTTCCTCAGCCCTGAAGCTGTAAGCACTGTCAAAATGCCGATCTGACACTCTGAGAGCATCCAGTATGAAAAATACAAATACAATTACAAAAATAACTGATATTACCCCGATGATGGGCATTATCAAACCCATGCCATAATATCCCCCCATCATTCCGTATGGGCCGAATGTTCCATTTGTGTATCTGCCACCAAACAAAACAGAGGTGATAATTGCAACTGCTGCAATTACGGCGACAAGCCCTACAAGAACCCAGACCAGATTCTCTGCTTTTTTCTCCATGTTTCCAATAAATGCTGAAACAGTTCTTAACCAATGGCTGAAACATGTTTCAGGAAACTATTTGAAATTGGTTTCTGAAAGAATTATCTCGTTGGTTACGCCCTTTCTCAGCTTTACTATTACCCCTTTGCTTTCCAGAGAAGAGATAACTCTGGATACGGTCGCCTTGGAGGCTCCAACAGATGAAACTAGCCTGCTCTGCAGCAATCTGTTATTGTTTTTCCTGAGGAGTTCTATGATTTCTATTTCAGCCTCTGTGAAATATCTCTCATCATTGTAAGCTATGGGGGCCGGGCTATAGATTGCGGTTCCACTCTTCTTTCCGGGAGGATATTCGACTTCAGAAGTTTTATTCAGAAGAGATAGAGCCGGGATCAACGCTATGAGCTGCCTGGTGGAAACCACGGAGACCGCCAGATTGGTTGCCAAAACCCCAAGATAGAGGAGGAAGAAACTATCTGGCACACTGCCTTCCAGATATATAAATACCAGGAAAACTGCGGTTGAAACCACGATGATTATGAGCGAGAGCATTAGCGATATCCCATAGAATAAAGCGTTATGCAACCCACTCTTTCTCCCTTGCTGCTCTGCAGACATAGCATCAATGCTCCCCGGGAGTGCAACCCTATCCGTGAAACGTGCCCATTGTGGAGTTGCGAATCTCCATCTGATGGATAAATAAGTGAAAACCTCATAATTATAAGTACGCGATAGCTTAGTTTTCCACCGGGCCACAGATTTTGAAATTAGATTCACAGAGCAACCGCTTTCATGCTTAACTTTTCCTGTAGAATTTTGTAGTGTTTCCGGAATACACAAAGTATTTTATTAAAAAGAAAAATGTTGGCAGTGATTCTGATGAAGTGGGTAACTAGAGAAAAGGCCAAGGTTGACAGAATTGCTTGCCCTTGGGTAATCTCAAGATTTGTGGATAAAGATCCGGTATTTCTTTTTGTGCCGAAAGAAAAAGTATTAGAAACAGCTAAGAAAGAAAATGCCATTGCATTTGACACACCTGGGGCAGAATTGTTCCATTATGAAGAAAATGGAAAAGAATACGTGAGCTTTGATGCCGTCATAAAGAAATATAACCTCAAAGACGCAGCCCTTCTTGAATTTGCCAGGATTGTAAGGGGAGCTGATGCAAACATGCCAGATGCCCCTCCTGAGTCAGCAGGACTGGAAGCTGCAGCCCTTGGATTCAGAGAAATTGCAGAGGATGACCACGAGAACATGAAATTACAGTTTCCTTTCTACGATGCCATGTACGCTTATGTCAAAGGTAAAATGGAAGGAAAGGCAAAACTCGAACATACCAAGAAGTGAAATCTCGTTAACTTGAAGGGAAAAGATACTGTTGCTGAATTTTAAAATAAGAAAGGAACTTCCAGAGGAGAATGAATGCGAGTTCGACCATGCCGATGTTGATCAGACGTCCGGCAGAGTCTTTGTGGCACATACCAGTTCCGGAACTGTTGAAGTGCTTGACGGCAAAGAAGACAAGTGGATAAAAACCATACCTGACTGTGCTGGCGGAAGCGGGGTTGTGTTTGATCCGGTTACGAAAAAAATCTTTGCAGCCTCAAGAGCTGAAGGGCACATTCTTGCTATAGACCCTGTTTCCCTGGAAGCAGTCAGGAAATTTAAAACCGGGAAGAAACCCAATGGATTAGCAGTTGACGGTGCAAGGGAGATTCTCATGACTGCTGATGTCGGTGACAACCAGGCAAGATTTCACAACCAGAAAACTGGTGAAATAATTGCTTCTGTTCACCTCAGCGGAAGACCAAGATGGAGCACCTACAGGAAAGAAAGTGACGAGTACATTGTCAACATAATGGACCCTCCAGGTCTGGAATTTATATCCGCGAAGGACTTCAAAAAGACCAGATTCTTCGACGTTGATCAAAAGGGCCCCCATGGACTTGTTATTGAAGGCAAGACCGCTTTTGTTGCATGTGACGACGCCACTCTAGTTACCATCGATTTAAAGGAAATGAAAATTGGCCAAAAGGCTAAATTGGAAGGGGCTCCGGATGTCCTCTGGTATAACAGGAAGCAAGACCTTGTTTATTGCAGCATTGGTGAACCTGGTGTAGTGCAGGTTTTCAACGGAAAAACTCTTGAAAAGGTACAAGAAATTCGAACAGAATATGGAAGCCACACCCTGACCTTTGATGAAAAAATGCAAAAGCTTTACACTTTCCTGCCAGAGAGCCACTCTGTTGGAGTTTACAAATAAACATTATTTACACCTTTATTTTTGTTGCATTTCTCGTTCCGACAATAGGCTGAGACTACGTGTACTTGTACCCCATGACGGTTATGCTGAACAAACTTATGCCCACTCCACCGGCATCAAGAGAACCGTAGTTTTGTCTTTCCAGCTCTTCAACATTGGTAAAACCTGCAGCCAGAATAGCCTTATAGTATTCATCCACCTGAGACGCCCCTGAAATGCAGTTTGAAAACAATTCTACATCATCCTTCATCTCTTGTGGAATGTTTTCTGCACTCACTACATCTGAGATTATGAACCTACCCCCCGGTTTTAGAATCCTGTAAACCTCGTTGAATACTTTTTGCTTGTTTGGCGCCAGTGCAAGGACGCAATTGCTGATTACAAGTGTAGCAAAATTGTCTGTTAGGGGAATATCTTCAATATCTCCTTTAACAAAAGAAACCTGTTCATCTAATCCCATTTTTCTTACATTTTGAGTAGCTTTGGCAATCATCTCTTCAGACATGTCTACACCCACAACCTTACCAGTAGCACCAACCCTGGAAACCGCTCTTATACAGTCAAGTCCAGCACCAGATCCCAAATCAACTACAGTATCCCCAATCATAACTGAGGATTGGCCTATAGGGTTACCACACCCAAACGACTGCCCGCTGACATCCCCCAGTTTGTCTTTCAACTCACCATATTGCACGTCTGACGTGCAAGAGGAGCCCGCGCAGCAACTGCTTTCAGATGCTTCCACCTGTTTTTGGGAACCTGATCCTGAAGAACAGCCAGCTGACTCGCCACAACAGCTTGATTTTGCCTTTATCCTTTCTGAATATCTTTTTATGACGGCTTGTTTTAGATTCTCTGTCATAGTACCACTTACTCAAAGTAGTAGTAATTATATATATATTGATTCTCTTACTAATACTATAAGTAGAGATGAGTTAAAGTGAAAAAAACGGATGAATTAGAGGTCATTAGTTACCGTAAACTGGTTCAGAATATCCTTCCGCAGATGCTGGAAGTAAAAATTCCCCTGAATGAGGGGAGAATCTACCTTGCTTTGCTTTTGGAACCGGGGGTGTCTGCATCGAGGTTGTGCGAAATCACTGGTATCCCGGACTCGAAGGTTTACGGTGTAATAGAAAATGCACTAAAATTGAACATGATTGAGGTGCAGTATGGTGTGCCCAAAACCTACCGGGCTACTGCCCCCGCACCATTTATTGCAGAACTGAAGTCGGTTTTGAGAAACAGGTATGAAAATGGTCTCAAGATCGGTGAAAATATTGAGGCTCAACTTCAGGAAGTGTGGACGAAAATGAATGGGAACCACACGGAGGATAATGGAATCGAAATAGCGTATGTAGTGAAAGGAACAAAGAACATAATCTCGAAAATGAAGGAAATGCTTCTTTCGGCAAAGCATGAAATAATGATTATCCTGCCAGATTTCAGCAAGTTCACCACTATCCGTGAACAACTTCTTGAAGCAAAACTGCGGGGAGCCAAAATAAAAATAGCAATGCCCCAAAATGGATTTGATAAACTAACCGAAGATAGTAGCAGGAATTTCAACTTGTCTGTATTGTCACCCCAATGTTGCGATACATGGTTGCTGTTGGCTGATGGGCGACTCTTGACTGTCTCTGGTATGAATTCCAGCAATGGAATGTCCGCAATACTTACAAGGGATCGTGTTTTAATTCAGATGTCAGAGGCGTACTTCGATAACCCCTTGTGCTGTTTCAGCCCATAGATTTTATAATTCTTGCCCTCCAGGCAAAAGTGCAAGGCATATCATTTGGAAAAGCAGAGGGATTGACTATTCACACATCTCCTTAAAAATTCTCTGCTTAACTTGCAATATAGCATATAAGCATATTACAAGAAAATTTTTCATGTTTCGTCATTCCGATATTCGCATCCATTCGATCCTCAAAAACGGACACTCCCCCCCTTACTCAAATTTTAGCCCTTTGAATATATTCTCTAAGCATAAACCGATTGATTTTCAGGGACAAAATCCTGGCTAACTGCGCAATACTAATGAATGACTGCCCCGCCAACATTATTCAATGGTTTGAGAAACGTTGGAACAGGAAAAATATCTCAGTTTTACAACCATTTCCTGTTGATTCCAGGAACTCTGTCAAAGTCTTTGTCTTCACTAATAAGCTCTGTGATGGAGGCACGCTTCATGGAGGAAGCGATCAGTGCATCGCTTGGTTTACGACAATACTTCAGGATGTCCTTCATAATCAGATAGTCGCCTTCTTCAAGTGGAAGAATAGATGTGAATGGGAGTATCATGGAGTCAATAAATTCTAGAGTCACCTCTGTCGGGATAGAATATTTATTACCGGATATGTAAATAAGCTCATCCAGGACTATCAGATTGGTGAATGTCCTGTTGTTGGAAAGTTCCTTCTCATAGTAATCAATAAAACTGTCAAGGTTCTTGACTGGTGTATTCATATAAATAAAGAAATTTGTGTCTATGAATACGCTGGTCAAAACTCATCCTCCAACGAGTATTCCTTGGCTTCACCCGGTTCAGGATATTTAGCCCCCTTTACTGAAAGTATAGATTCCTTGTGTTGTTTGGCCATCTTTTCAAATGCTGCTCTGTCAAATTTCTTCGCGGGTGTAAGAATTATCGCATCACTTAAGCTTACTGTGAGATCATCACCCTCTTCGATTCCAACGGCTTCTCTTAATGCTTTAGGAAGAATGATGTAGCCCTTCTTTCCAACTTTCAATTTCAAAGTCAAACTAGTTCACCCTTAGCCAAGCAAGGTTAGCTATTAATTGTTTCCCTTTTAAACCCTTTGGATTGGCGTTAAATGTATTCTGCTAGCGATTTGATGCGCATTTCGCCCATAAGAGAATGTGATATTCTTTTGCTATGAATAATCATTCATTATTTATATATCAACGGATTAATTGTGACTGTAGCAAAGCCTGGCCAACTTTTCCTCTTAGAGAGAAAAATGCCCTCACTGTGGTGCGCAACAAATTCAGGATGCGAGCTGGATCATAAAGTTGAAAATTTGTCAGTTGCCTTAACTATCTCATTTTCAATTGTTGCACTTGGAGAATGCCCTGAGTCATCTACCACAATTAGTTCACTACATCTCCACTTTGTGTGAAGTATCCAGGCATTTTCAAGTGGTGCCTGGAAATCATATCTCCCGTTTATCAATATGCCTTGAATATTATCCAAGTATCCCCCTTCGTTGAGGAGTTCACCATCTTTCAACCAACCGTAGTGTTTTGCATAATGTGTTCCCAGCCTTGCAAATGTAATCGCGTAAGATGAATCCTCAAACCTTTTCTGAAGGGTGTAAACTGGTGGCCAATCAGCCGTTGTTGATTCCCATAGACACAGGGATCTCGCAAGGGAGGCGATGTTCGAAGGATTTCCTTTATTCAATACTTCATAAAGCAAATCGAGAATATCACTTTCCGGCCTGTCTGAAGGCAGGGCCTTCATCAAGTGGTCCCATTGTTCTGGGAAAAATATCCTGTTACCACCTCGAAATGTCCAGTCAAATTCAGAGTGCCTGCCAGTTGTTACTCCAAAGAATATCATTTGTGTCACTGTTTCTGGATATGATTTCGAATATGCTAGGCCGAGAGTGCAACCCCAAGAGCCCCCGAGTATTAACCATTTATCCACATTCAGATGCTTACGCAAGGCCTCAATATCACTGATTAGATGATGCGTAGTGTTTTTTGAGAAATCATACCCTGGATTGGAAGTACTGGGTGTGCTTTTACCACAACCCCTTTGATCGAATAGAATAATTTTGTACTTGGTTGGATTAAAGAGCCTCCTCCACCAGGGACTCGACCCTGATCCGGGACCTCCGTGCAAGACTAAAGCAGCTTTACCATTTGGATTGCCTGAAACCTCCCAATAGATTGAGTTTTCATCCCCAACATCAAGCATTCCTCTTTCATAAGGCTCAATGTCTCCATACAAAGTCATAATAATATCGAAGATTTGGAGCCATAATTACTTTTTGCGTATGGCTCCCATCTAGCATTTGCCAATGTGGGAGGTGTCATGTCACACTTATCAGAGACCATCTAACATATTTGTAATGACTGCAAACTGAAATTTAGCCTTTTATTTGATAAGGCTCGACAGACTATTGCGAAGTTTCCATACAAATTCGTATCCAGAGGTTATTTGCGATTATTTAAAACTATTAATCGAAAATCACTCAAGCTAATTTAACCATGTATTCTCCCACATTCATTTCACAAGACAGGATACTTTCTTGTTAATCATCGAATTTCAGCACTTTTAATATATTCCCGGAGTATAAACCGATTAATTGCGAGGGTAACAAAGCCTGGCCAACTGTGCAGGACTTAAGATTCTGTCTCGTAGGAGTTCGTGGGTTCGAATCCCATCCCTCGCATGCAAAAACCACAGATCTCATGTGGCGGCACCTTTTAAATGGAATCACTTGACGTTGAAACGATGTGCGTTGCTTCTATCAGAACAAAATTTCTAATAACTATCTCAATGTTATTTTTGAGCACGAACTTAGTGATGAAACATTAGGGAACGAATAGGGGTGGGATTAGATGATTTTTGAAATCAGGCTCTGCTGCCTCTTCCCTTGGCAGCGCATTCTGAACCCTTGCTGATTTTTCTTCACTTCAATAGACAAAATCACGAGATCCGAAACAAGTATCTTAAGCCCCCCAGCTTCGTTTCGTCAGTGGTCTTGCCAACCTAAATAATCGCATTGAAAAAATAAATTATGAGAATAAGCCATTGGGAGAATAAATTCGCCGAATTTGCAGGATGATGCTTGGCAAATATGGGGGGTTTAATGGAATATTTTCCGGCCCTCTCTTCCTAATCAACTCAGTCCTTCTGGTTCATCAGATGTCCTGAAATCGCCATTGCCCACAGGAGCATCGGATAAACCATAAGCCTTTCTTTACCTCCT
>JAMDCA010000002.1:34015-35597 GCA_023489435.1 Thermoplasmatota archaeon | reverse complement strand
GTATAAGATATGGCATACCATTTCTATCGTATTTCCCGTAATGCTCCACCCTCAGGTCCGGCCTCTCCTTCTTCACCTTCATCAGGAGCCTTGAAAATGGCTCAAGTTCTGAATGGTTGATGAGGAGGCGGCCGTAAACTCTGCCGTTCTTAATGTACATCTGGTCAAATACTGCAGTCTTGAAAGTGTAAAGTGTGGTCTGAATAAAGGCACCATATTTCCCCTTCAGCTGGTCCATTCTTCTCCTGACCTGCCACAGGCCATCCTGGAATTTCGCACCAACCCTGTTGAGGAAAAGCTTCTTCTCAGGGTCATTCTCTGATCCCTCAGGAAGGAAGAGATTCAGGAACAACTGCCCGTCCAGGGATGCAATACTCTCCGCAGCTGTGAAAGTTGAAGCCCAGATGAAGTTTGAGTCGGATTCACTCACGCCGAGGCGTGACATCAATACCTCAAAATCCAGCAGATTTGGTATCTTCTTCAATCCTCTGTAGGCATGGTAGTTTTTCTTGTCCATTGGGTTATCCGCCAAGAGATGACGATATAATTACCTTTCCCATGTTCCGGACGGATTTCATCCTGCCTGAGTTCAGGCCATAACCGGTAATCCCAGGAATTTGAAGCCACATTTTGTGAATAAGGTATCGCCCACTTTGTAAACCTCACACTCGCCGTGGCCAGATTTACAGAAACTGTGATAAACAGCATTTCGCAATCCATTATTCATGGTATCCCGCAAAGAATTTGCTGGGTAAAATTGGAATTACCAGAGCCCGATCTTTTTCCTGCCGCCATTATTGTTGCCAGGGCTGCCATCAGGCTTGAAAACCTTCTCGAAATCAGGGTGGTTGTATACCGGTATGGTTGCCCTGAACCTGTTTGGCGAATGCGAATCCATTGATATGAGCATCTTTGCGTGCTGCTCCTTCTGGTTTGACTTCCAGATCTGTGCCCATGATATGAAGAACCTCTGCTCCGGAGAGAGGCCATCGATTTCCCTTCTCATGTGCGGGTTCTTTTCAAGATGTTTCTGCAGTGCATCATAAGCGATGCTGACGCCTCCAAGGTCTGCTATGTTTTCACCCATTGTGAGTTCCCCGTTCACATGGAATCCGGGGAATATCTCCAGGGAGGAGTACAGTTTTCCAAGCTCATCAGCCCTCTCCAGGAAGTTTTTCCTGTCTTCCTCTGTCCACCAGTCATTGAGGTTTCCCTGGAGGTCATACCTTCTCCCCTGGTCGTCGTATCCATGGGTAATCTCGTGTGAGATCACAGCACCGATAGCCCCGTAATTCACTGCATCGTCCATTTCGGGATCAAAAAACGGTGGCTGGAGTATGCCTGCCGGAAATACTATTTCATTGTCCGGTGGTGAAAAATAGGCATTTACCGTGGGAGGTGTCATGTACCACTCATTCCTGTCAACCTTTTCCCCTATCCTGCCCAGCCTTCTCCTTATTTCGAATTCCACTGACCTTCTGACATTTCCTGCAAGATCGTCTGCCCTGATTTCTACAGAGGAGTAATCCCTGAATACAGGGGGATGGCCAATCTTTGGCCTGAACCTCTCAAACTTCCTGAG
>JAMDCA010000002.1:0-33375 GCA_023489435.1 Thermoplasmatota archaeon | reverse complement strand
TTATAATTGTCAGAAAGGTAATAGTCCCTGTTTGGAAGCCCGAGGCCTCCCTGTGACAGATAGAAGGCATAGATTTCACTGTTCTTCTTGTCAGGGCTTGAGTACGGCCTGAAAAGTGCGCCCTGCCCTGAGAGGTGGAGCTGGGAGAGGAAATCCCTGAGTTCAGTCAGGTTGGATACACTGTCAAGGCTATGCAGAAGGTGTTCAATGGGTGAAAGACGGGCACCCTCCAATGAATCAGTATCCATGACAGACCTGTAGAACCTGCCCAGTTTGGATTCGATCCCGGATGTGCTTTTCTCAGATATGTCCTGGCAGTCCTTCAGGATCTGCCCAAGGTCCTCCAGGTTCCTTTCCATGAGTTCCTCAAACGAACCCCTGTTGGACTTGTCTGAAGGAACCGGGTTATTTGCAATCCAGGTTCCGGCTGCATAGTTGTAAAAGTCTGTGAGAGGGTCAGCAGAAGTGTCCATGTGTTCGACTGAAAACCTGTATGTCCTGCCATTGCCATGGTTACTGACCGTTCCCTCTCTATTATTCATCTTTCCAGATTTAGTAATACCATATAAACTGAATCGGTGCCGAATATAACTTCTATAACCTGCTGTGCTGCAGGCCAGCATATGCCTTATTTCAGGTTCATGCTCTTTCCCCTAAGTATTTCAAGGGCCGCAAGCAGGGCAGCGGCAATAATTGCAGTGGCAGATGCATAGAAGTAGGAATAAAACTGGCCAAGGACAAAGAGGAACCCCATGGTTATGTTTGATACAAACAGCCCAAGTGCCCTGCTGGAGCTCAGCCATGACATTCTCGATGATATCTGCCTTGATTTTGCCAGTAAAGTGGTCAGTACTGGCTCAAATGTTTCCACTGAGCCTGTGGAGAATCCCAGGAGTGCTGCCCCTGTGTAGAAAACAAAGAGGCTGGAGCCAAAGAGGTAGGAAAGGCCGATGATGAGTGATCCTACACCTGCGAGGCCATATCCAAGGGTCCAGAGAGTCCTTAGTGGTTTCTTTCCCCTGATGGAGCCAAGAGTGAAACCCGAGAGTGCAGAAATGCCCAGGTATATGCCAAAAGTGAGGATTCCGTAGGCATATCCGCCGTGGGTTTGCGCCACTGTTACGATTGGAAATCCCAGGGCGTAATAGCTGAATCCGAAAAGTGTCGCGGAGAGAAGGAGTATCCTGAAGAAAAATGTGTTTTTCCTGGAATCTTCTTCATGTTCGCTGGAAGATTGCTTGTTCGCCTCCTCCTTCTGCATGGATTTGAATGTCTGGTGTTTTTCTGTACCTGCCAGTGCAAGCATGAGGGATGAGACAAGAATTGGAATTGCTGTAATGAGGATGATGTCATCAAGTGGTGTTCCGAGGATAACCAGTATTATTGCATAAGAAACAGCTATCAGGCCTCCACCCACATCCAGTGCGTGAAGGAAGCCGAATATCTTGGGCTGGTAATTCCTGTCAGAAACCTCCACCATCCATGCCCTCCTCACAGGAGTCCGGAAATACCTGGCCCACCAGCCAAAAACAAACAATGCGCCAAGGATGTAAATGTTCTGGAACAGGACACTCACCGACATAAGTGGGATGAGCAGGTTTCCAAGCAACGCCATAGGTTTCTTGCCAAACCTTTCCCCCATCCTCCCCCCAAGAATGGAGACTGCTGACCCGATGCCGAAGCTCAATGCAAGGAGGATTCCATAGTCGTAGGCGGGTTCACCGAGTTTTATTATTATGAGGAGCGGGAAAATGGCTGTCACCGCCTGATAGCCCATATCCGCAAAGAATGCTGAAAGGGAAAGGAAAAGCACGTTCCTGTTCAGCCAGGGACTGCCTTGCTTCTCTGCCGAAACGGCTTCCATTGGTTGCCTATACAGTTTCTCCTTTTTATTCTTTTAGATGATGTTTCCTGAATTGGCTGGCCTGCCAATAATAATGGAGACCTGCCTGCCCTTCTTATGTACAGGGAACTGATATAGCGACCGCAACAACTACAACTGCAAGCGTGCCTGCAATAAGCACTGCCGAAAGTTTCCTGGTTAACGTTCCCTTCAAATAATGGTTCTTCCTGGTTTTGTGCGGGTGATCGTGGATACAGGTCCGGATTGCCGCATTTGAAGTATATCGCTGTATTCAGATGGAATGAGCATGTATGAAAATAAGTTGATAATCCTATGAAGTCTTTGACAGGGTACGCGAGACGATTTTGTTCGCAATAATTCCTGCTGCCAAGCAGAATACCGATCTGGACGCTACGGAATAACGGACTTAGATGCAGGTATTTCTGCCATATCCATGAGATCCTGAAATGTGAGTTCCCCCGCAGTTCCCTTTATGGCATCAATATCTTTCAGGATGTTTCCCGTGAGAACGGAAACTACCCTGTCCTTCCTGTCCAGGGAACCTTCCTGCAGAAGTTTCCTGACACCCGCAACGGAAGCTGCAGATGCAGGTTCGCAACCTATTCCTGAAGCATCTATTACCGCCTTTGCTGACATTATTTCTTCATCGGTAACAGATGTTACAATCCCATTGCTGAAATTTATGGCCTTAATGGCTTTCTTCCAGTTTACAGGATTCCCAATCTTAATGGCTGTTGCAATGGTGTCCGCCTTTACCGGAACCACAGATTTGGTCATCCCCTTCCAGAACCTGTAGAACGGATTGGCTCCCTCAGCCTGCACAGAGATTATCCTGGGAATTTCGTCAAGTGCACCGATTGATTTCAGTTCAGACAGGGCCTTTCCCATTGCGGCAGTATTGCCGAGGTTTCCGGCTGGCACTGATATGAAGTCCACATGGCCCAGTTTCTCCATAATTTCGAATGTTATTGATTTCTGGCCTTCCAGCCTCCACGGATTTATTGAATTCATCATGTAAAGCCTAGGATCGGTTTTTACTGCCTGCCTCAAAGTATCCATGGCCCGGTCGAAATCACCAGGTACATTTACGATCTTTGAGTTGTAAGCCACTGCCTGAGCCAGTTTGGATCTGGAAACGTTACCCTGAGGTATTAGAACATAGCTGGTCAGTCCCCCCATTGCACTGTAGGCTGCTGACGAGGCTGATGTATTTCCTGTGGATGCACATATTGTGGCCTCAGCACCCAGCCTCCTGGCTTCTGATACTGCAACGGTCATTCCCCGGTCCTTGAAACTGCCTGTTGGGTTATTCCCCTCCTGCTTCATGAAGATTTCATCCATTCCGACCCATTGGGAGACTTTCTGGCTTCTATGGTGATAGGTGTTGCCTTCACCCATGGTTACTATGAATTTGTCTTCTATCCCGGGGTATATGAGAGGTTTGTATCTCCATACGCCTTCCCTGTTACCATCAATCCAGGTATCCTTAATATCGTGGTGAATTACTTCCAGAAGTCCGTAACATCTGTCACAGGTGTAGTTCATCCTGTCCAGTCCATAACCGGTTCCGCAGTTCGTACATCTTAAGGTTGACTTCGTGTCTGTCAAGGCCAGTGTTCCGTCTTATGTTAAGAAAGATAGTATTAAGTTATTGCGTTTGAGAGTTCTTCCAGGATTCCCAGAAATATACAGAAATCAGTACTAACTAATAAGGAATTAAAATGCCTCCATCTCATTTCTTGAAACGAAGCATGTATTATTGCTGCTGCAGGGTTTTCCATCACGCTTGGTGCAATTGGGACCTTGTGTATTCCAGTAAAAAATTCTAGACGTCTGGCATCCCAAGGAAAAGCCTTGTTACATGATTCATTGTAACATAGCCATCCTTCTGGTGGCGGGAATAGGCACTTTCAATTTCCTTGATCAGAGCATCAAAACGTGCATCTTCGGTTCCGATGGCATAGGATGCGGAGAAATATCTTTCCCTGATGCCGTTCAGGTCCATTTTCTGGCTGTTTTCCATTGAATGTTCCTTTTCCTTTCCCCCAAAGAATCTCCCGATCGCTGCCCTGTCCAGGCTCATGCTACCGGATTTGTGATAGCCGTTGCTGTATGTGGAACATATCCTCTCGTATTCCTCATTGAAGCTCCCGGAGCTCTGGACCCGATCATTCCAGATCAATGCAACTTTACCTCCAGGTTTCAGTATTCTGCTGAATTCCTTCCCTGAAGCCACAGGATCAAACCAGTGGAAAGCCTGACCGGCGGTCACGAGGTCCACAGAGTGGTCGGGAAGGCCCGTATTCTCTGCTGTACCGTCAATGGAGATAAACGTGGAGAACCCCATGAGATCCCGTTGGGCCTGTTCTCTCATTTCAGGATTGGGTTCTATGCATTTGACGTTGAACCCATGCTTCAGGAACAGCCTGGAAAGTTTTCCGGTTCCTGATCCCACATCTGCAATCAGGGAACCGGTGCCAATGGCCCCCTCTTTTATTAGATACTCAATAATCTCATCTGGATAACCCGGCCTACCCCTAGAGTAATTCCCGGTTCTTCCGGTGAACCTGCCACCTCTTTCGTCCGCCATTTTCTCATCTTTCCTGAAGCATTATTTCATGGAAATGCTGAATCCTATGTTTTTCCGAGATAGTTCTCTCGGTATTTTCCAGAATACGCCAGGGCCTTTTTTATTGCTTCTGCCATGCCTGTCTCGTTGGCTATCCATTTTCCGGCGATTTCAAATGCAGTTCCATGATCAACGGATGTTCTGAGAAAAGGAAGCCCGATGTTCATGCTCACTGTCCTGTGGAAATCATACATCTTGGCTGCTATGTGTCCCTGATCGTGGAAAAGTGACAGGACAATTCCGAATTCTCCTTCCGCTGCCCTGTGAAAAACCGAATCAGCAGGGTAGGGCCCGCTCACATCATACCGGGAAGCCTCTTTTTCAATGGCCGGCACAAGTATGTCTTTCTCTTCTGAACCGAAGAGGCCATTTTCTCCCCCATGTGGATTGAGGGCGGCCACAGCTATTTTCCTGTTTTCCACCCCAAGCATCTTAAGTGCAAGGTCCGAAAGGCCGATGTATTTTCTCACTGATCCTTCTGTTATGGATTCTATTGCCTGTTTCAGGGACAGGTGCTTGCTCAGGAAAAGGATCCTCAGTTTCCGGGTTTCAAAAACAGTCGTGACCTCTGATGAACCTGTAAGTCCGGACAGCATTTCAGTGTGGTCGATATATCTGGATCCTGCCTGAATTATTGCCTCCTTGTTTATGGGAGCAGTGCATATGCCTGTTATCTGGCCCTCCATTGCAAGCTTCACTGCAGCCTCTATGCTCTTGACCGCAATGTCCCCGGCAATGGGAGATACCTTTCCCGGAGGGATATTTCCTGTTGCAGGGTTGATATCCATGAACTGAAATTTTGAGGCAATTTCATTCCCAATGCCAAGTTCTTCCAGCACATGTGAGAAGTTTCTCCTGTTGCCTATGAGCATTATATCCCTGCTGTTTTCCTGCAGGGCTGAAAGTGACTTGGCCACTATTTCAGGGCCTATGCCTGCAGGGTCGCCAAGCGTGACGCCAACCTTACAGCTCATATTCATGTCAGGTTGAAAGGGTTATTATAATTCCCGCAGGGCATCATGGAAAGAGTTTATCAGAATAATCCTGCGAGTTGGGGGACAGTTTTCCATGCTCCTTTGCCAACCTTGTTTCCTCACCCAACCATTCGCCTGTTGGATGGAATTTGAATCCCTTTCCTTCAGCCTTTTTGACGCTGAGTACAAAGTCTGTTGTTGCGGAATAGCGTGAGTTTGATTTTTCGTGCCCATGGGATATTCTTGCCGTGGTTCCGAGAGCTTCAGCCATCCTCCCGACCAGTTCACTTGCCTTCATGGCATCAGGGGAAGCCCCGTTGTATATTCCCACATTGCTTGTTGTGGATAGCCATGCAAGCAAATTTCCAGCGTCCTCCACCCATACGCAGTTTCTTCTTCCCTCTGGCTCCTGGAAGCTGAATTCCTCACCGTTGATGATCCTTGACACATGGTCCTGGAACCTCATGGTGCTGTCATCGTAGCCAAGGACGTTTGGAAACCTTGCAATTGCATATGGCACTGGTGCTTGTTCCAGAATGTAGGCTTCAGACATCTGCTTCCCCTCATGGTATGCCTTTTCGATCCCTGGCTCCTTGTTTTCAATCTTTCCTGGATCAAAGCTTTCCTCGCTTAGGGTTCCGCTGTTTCCACGGTACACCGCAGCGCTGGAAATGTAAACGTATTTTCCAATCTTCCCGTCCAGTGCGTCCATGGAGTTCTTCACATCGAGGGACCTGTACCCGATGGTGTCAATTGCCACATCGAAATATGTATTCCCTGAAAATGCCTCCATCAGGCTGTTCCTGCTGAACCTGTCCACGACCAGTGTTGAAACTTTATCTCCGAATGGTGTGGGAGATTTGCCTGAAGTTGCAAGTGTTACCTCGTTTTCGCCTGAGAGAAGGTTGCTTGCCAGCCTCCTGCCTATAAATCCTGTTCCGCCCAGCACAAGAGCCTTCATGGGCATGTATTTGTTATTTCCCTTAAAAACGTGCTGTAGGCAGCACCACAAAGTTTCATTTATTGTGCTGGAATAAACTGGAAAATTCAGAACTGGCAATTATGCTTAACAAGAACATCCTGGCCATCAGATCCATTGTCATTGCAGTTGGAGCCACTGCAGCCTCATCCTTTGTTGGAGTTTACGGTGTCTTCCTTGGAGCGACTGCCATTGAAATGGGATGGCTCCAGTCCACTGCAAATGCCCTGGGAAATGGAGGGCAGATCCTCTGGGGCAGGATAAGCGACAAGGTCGGGCAGAGAAGGCCTTTCCTGGTTGCAGGAAGCATAATCCTGGCTATCCTCTGGTATTTTCTTGGTGTGGTGGACACACCCCTGGAGCTAATTTTAGTCTACGGCCTCGTGTCCTTCTTCGCCGCCATGATAACGGTGAACTGGTTCTCACTCATTGCAGATGAGACAGAATCAAACGTTAGAGGGCGTTTTCTTGCAATCATCAACAATCTGAGCTCAGTTGGAACTCTGGTATCACTGCTTGCCATGACTTTCCTGTTCAGCGGCCATGTGAATTCTGACATTACAATTGCATTCTTTGCCGCTGCAGGCTCCTATGCCATAAGCGCCATCCTTATGGGGAGGATAAAGGAGACAAGGCATTCCACCAAGGTCGTGGGAAGCATCCTGAAGACCCTGAAGAACCTCAGGAATGAACCCATGTTCTTCAACTACCTCATCGCCATGAATACCCAGGGATATTTCTGGTCAATGGCCTGGCCAATGTTCCCAATCACAATGGTTCTTGTGATGCATTTCACCCTTACAGATGTGGCATTCCTCACAATTGCTTCCATCGGGTCAACCATCATCGTCCAGTTTATCCTGGGCAGGATCACGGACAGGATCCAGAGGCCCCCGCTTATTTTCCTCAACAGGTTACTGCTCAGCGGGATACCTCTCATCTATGCATTCTCGAGAACTTTTCCTGACTTTGTAATGCTTGAGGTCTACAGCGGCGTTATTGGAGGCATACAGAACATCGTCATGAATTCGTATGTGCTTGACATTGTGCCGGAGAAGCAGAGGGCAGAGTACCTTTCCATCATAAACGGCTTCAACGGGCTGATGTACCTTGCCGGGGCACTGACCGGAGGATACCTGCTGTCCTACCTTATGACCGGCCTTCCACTTTATGAGGCTCTGCTTTACGGATACCTCATAGTGTTCGCAGGAAGGTTCCTTTCATCACTTCTGTTCCTGAAACTCAGGGAACCGGATGTAAGGGGAAGAGCCCCTCTCCAGCTTTACTCCCTGCTGTTCAGGCTGAAGCCGCCTGGCAGCCCTTCAGGCGGAACCATAAGGTTCAGGTGAACTGGACGCTTCCATCCTGAAAAATCAGTATGTCTATTGCCTTCTGGATTATGCCGTTCTTCAGGTTTCTCTCCACAGCCATCTTGAGCCGGGTCATGAGGCCAATGAGGTTGTCGTTCAGCCTTATGTTGAGCTTGTCAGCCCTGTCGATGATCTCCTTCACTGCATCCAGGACATGGATATTGCCTTCGATATGCACCTCGTGGGACAGTTTCAACTCCCTTACTGCGTTGAGGGTCCGGATGGCTTTCTCCAGGTTCCTGTGGCCCCTCTTCTCGAGGATTGAGACGTTCTGCCTTGTGGTGCCAATCTCCCGTGCGATCCCTTCCGTGGAATAGCCCTCCTGCCTCAGTTTCATGATCTGGATCTGCCTGCTTGACAGGAAGAGGTTTCTGGGTAATTTCTCATCTTGGGCCATGATGATTCATAACCTGATGTAAAATAATAATGTTTACATTTGTATTGTTTTAAACAATGTTTTATATTTCGGATGCCATTGGCAGAGCATGAGGACAAAGCAGGCGGGTGCCTTGATTGCTGCCATCGTCATAGTGGGAATTGCCGCTTATGCAGGCTATAGCCATTACGTTTCAAACAGCGAAAGCCCCCTGATAGTTTTCTCCGCCGATGCCTATGTGCCTGAGACTAACTACCTGCTTTCCGGATACCACAATGCATCGGGCTTCAGTGTATTGAATGCCAAGGGCGGCGGATCCTTTACAGATGCCCGTGAGATCAGCCAGGGTGTTCCTGCCAATGCCTTCGTATCTGTTTCTAAGAGCTCCTATAACCAGTCATACCTTGGTTCAAGATACTCAGGCTGGGCCATTGCCTTTGCATCGGATCAGCTGGTGCTGGCTTATTCCAATTCGACTCACACTGCCCTGGTGAACAGCATAGTGAAGGAGTTCAGTGCAGGCCTCAAGGCAAACAGTACACAGAACTACACTTCAGCTTATGATAACCTGACTTCGGGGAAGGTCAAGGTGGGCATTTCCAATCCCAGCAGTGATCCTGCAGGCCTGAGGGGCTGGATTTCCCTTGAGATCGCAGGAAAACTTTATGCCGGAAATGAGACAAAGTTCACGTCCTCCATAATTGCCAGTGGCGGTGTCTCAAACAGCACAAGCGCTGCAGAGCTGGTTACCCCGCTCACAACCGGAAATATACAATTCCTCTTCATATACAAGTCTGTGGCAGTTTCCGACGGGCTTCCATATATGGAGCTTTCCAATTACACCAATTTCGGAAATGCTTCCATGGATGGGTTCTACTCAAGTTTTTCATACAGCACAGCAACGGGCCCTGCCTCAGGATCCCCCATTCTGCTTCTCGTGACCAGCCTTGCGGGTAATGGGCCGGATACAGCTGCATCCCTGAACTTCACGGTTTTTGTGGTGACGCACAACGCTGAAATGGCTTCATTCGGGCTTGTTCCCATTGCAAAGCCGCTTCTTTTCAATGACACTCCGGTGCCGTCTCCCATATCAGGCCTGCTCAGCCAGGGAAAAATTACTTCAGCTGGATCCATCTAGTTACAGGAGAAAGGAGCAATGAAGGGAAAGGACTGGGTATGGGCCATATCTCTGGTTTCCGTTGCCATTACGGCAGTGCCCATTATTTTCATCCTTTACTACGGGTTTGTGGTTTTCCACTCTGCCCTGGGGCTTAGCAGAACTGTTTTTCTGTCCATAGGCGTAACTATTTTTTCCTCAGCACTGGCGGCGCTTATCATATTCCTTGTGTTCACGCCACTGGCATTCGAGCTGTCAAGGAAGACACATGCAGTGTGGGAGGCCGTTTCTGACCTGCCTGCATCCATTCCGCATCCCATCGTGGGAATTGCCTTCCTGTTCATTGGAAGCCCACTTACCCCATTTGGAAGGTTGCTGACTTCAATCGGGTTCGGGCTTTTCAACACGCTCCAGGGCCTTGTGCTTGCCCTCAGCTTTGTTGCCATGCCCATTTACCTCAGGTCTGCGCAGTCTGTATTCGCTTCTTCCCCGGTTGAGCCTGAGAATTTTGCCATGTCGCTTGGAGCATCGAGGATGAAGGTGCTCTACTCAGTTCTGGTTCCAGGCGCATCCAGGGAAATCATATCCTCCAGCCTGACAGCCATGAGCAGGGCCATGAGCGAATACGGGTCCGTGGCCATCATTGCCAACTATGTACTCACATACCCATTCAACGGAGCCCAGGCAGTTTCCGTCCAAATTTACCAGTCATACGGATATCTTGGGCCCGGAGTCGCTGTGACTTCCTCGGCCCTCATGATACTGTTCTCGCTAGCCATAGTCATAGCCATCAGGTTCGTGGGAGGAGGGAACCTGGGTTACAGGAACAGGCGAAGGGATTTTCCGGGAGGCAGGCAGTAGATGATAGAAGCTGAGTTTACCCTTGCACAGGGGGAATTCAGGCTCAGTGCAAGCTTCCATGACGGGGGCATCATATCACTTTCAGGCGAGAACGGTGCAGGAAAATCCACATTTCTCAATGCCCTGGCAGGATTCGCCCCGCTTCAGTCCGGAACCATAAGGGTCAATGGAAGGGATGTTACAGAACTGGAGGTGCAGAAGCGCGGAATAGTCCACATTGCGCCGGGTTCATTCATTGGAAACCTCTCAGTGGAGAGGCATATTGCCTTCCCTGGAAAGCCTGACATGGATCAGGAGAGGATCAGGGAACTGAAGGAGAGTTTCGGGATAGATTTCCAGGGCAAGGTGGGAAACCTGAGCATGGGCCAGAGAATACGCGTTTCCCTTGCCACAGCATTCTACAGGAGGCCCGAGGCGGTCCTGATTGATGAGGCGCTGTCAAACCTCAGTGATCCAGCAACGGTTATGGATGAAATCAGGATACTTTCGGGTTCCCTGAAGGCAGATGTCATTCTGGTCGCCCACTCTCTGCCGGATATAAAGGCAGAGCATTCTTACACCATTGCCAATGGCATCATGCACAGGGAGTTCTGACACAATTTTCAGTTGCTGTGCGCAGAGAGGAATTTTTCAGCTTCTTCCAGAAGTTCTCTCTGGTTCTCATACCTGAGTTTGGACATGCACTGCCCATAATCTAGCCACTGAAATCCGGTGTGCTCAATGGATACTCTTGGTGATTCATTTTCCAGTGCCCTGCCAAGAAACATCACCAGTTTCTTGTGTATGAGTTCCCCCCTTCCGCGTTTCTGTGCATACTGGGAAACTGATTCTTCCTTATCTTCTGAAGTCCTGATATGTGCGCGGAACCAGTAATCCGATTCCTTCCTGAACCCGGAGACAGGTTTCACGCTGAGCCCTGTTTCCTCGAGTGTTTCTCTTTCAGCAGCTACCTCTTCTGATTCTCCCTCCTCTATGTGGCCCTTTGGGAAATCAAGAAAACCTTCTCTCCTGTTAAGAAGCAGGTATTTCCTCGTGCCTTTCTCCTCCTGAAAAACCACTATTCCGCTGCTGACCTCTTCCTTCATGCAATCTTCCATGCTGAATTGACTTTAACCTTTGTGAGCGGAAAATTCAATACTTCATGCCTTGGCTGAGAAAAGTGCAAAATTGCCTCCGGAGTCCGTCCAGTAGACAACACTTCCCAGCCCTGCGTCCTCAAGTTTTTTCACGAAGTCGGCCAGGGAATACTTGTATGAGTTTTCAGTGTGTATGGTCTCTCCTTTCCGGAAATTCACGGCCACGCCGTCAAGAGATATTGCCTGGTCTTTTGTGCTTTCCAGGTGCATCTCAATCCTTCCCTTCTCTGCGTTGTAAAAAGCATGGTGCCGGAATGCAGACTTTTCTATATGGCATCCGAAGGTGTTGTTAATCCGTTCAATGAGGTTTTCATTGAACTCAGCTGTTATGCCGCTTGAATCGTTGTAAGCCCTCTCAAGCTTTCCCGTATCCTTTTTCAGGTCCACTCCGATGGTCAGGGTATCTCCACCTGACATAATTTTCCTGCAGTTGGCAATGAATTGTGAAGCCTCCCCGGGTTCCATGTTTCCGATGGTTGATCCCAGGAAAACAATGCTCTTCCTTCCAGCTATTCCAAGGCCAGCCATTACATCATAATTGGTGTAGTCAGCACAGACTCCCTTTACCTGCAGGCCCGGATATTTTGAGGAAATGTTCTCCACTGCAAGCTCCAAAGCATCCCTGGAAATATCCACAAGTATGTATTCAGTGGGAGACCTCACTGATCTCAAAAGGATTGAGCCTTTGGACCCATTGCCTCCTCCAAGTTCTATTATTGTTGACCGTTCACCTATGTAATCCGCGATACCGAGACCCTGTTTCTCAAGTATCTCTATTTCAGACCTGGTTGGGTAGTATTCTTCAAGGCCGGTAATCCGGTCAAAAAGGTTTGAACCCCTTTCATCGTAGAGAAATTTTGGATGTGTTTCCTTGGGATTCTTCATAAGGCCCTGCAGGACCTCCGTCCTGAAGTCAGAGAGCTTTGGCTTCAGGTCTGTGATTGAATTATTGCCCATCTGGCCCATCCCTTGAAAGCCTCATGCCGGAGAACTGCCAACGGCTTCCGGGTGCATAGAAGTTCCTGTATGATACCCTGGAGTGGCCCTTTGGAGTACAGAAACTTGCCCCCTTGAGCACCATCTGCCCGGACATGAATTTCCCGTTGTATTCGCCAAGAGAGCCTTCAATTGGCCTGAATCCGGGATATGGCAGGTAAGCACTCAGGGTCCATTCCCATGCGTTGCCGATGCCGGTGATTCCGGAAGTTTCCTTGCCTGAAAACGGGGCAAAATATCCCGTTTCGAGCCAGTTTTTTTCATCCCAGCCCTGTGAACCCACTGAAACCTCCCACTGTGGCTCAGTTGGGAGCCTTGCGCCTGCCCATCTTGCGTAGGCGTCTGCTTCGTAGTATGAAATGTGCATTGCCGGCTCATTTAGGTCCAGGTCCTGCATGCCATAAAAGGTGAAATGCCCGTAGTTCCCGTTTTCCATTTCCCAGTACAGTGGCATTGCGGCCTGGTTTTCCAGCCGCCATTCCCAGCCTGAAGAAAGCCAGAATTGTGGTTTCCTGTATCCGCCATCCTCTATGAATGCAACGAAATCCCCGTTTGTTACAGGGCGGCTTGATATGGAGAAGGGGGGCACAAGTTCACGGTGAGCCGGCATTTCATTGTCAAAGGCGAACCCTTTGCCCTGGAATCCGATCTGGGCAGTCTGTTCATTGAAACTTATAAAATCTTCTCCCCTGCCTGCAGAAACAGGTTTCCTGCCCTTTGCATATGCAGGCCGGTATGGTGACTGGTAAAAGTTTCTCTTGATATCCATGAGGAGCAGCTCCTGGTGCTGCTGTTCATGGTTGATGCCCAGTTCCGCCCTCTTCAGGGCTTCAAGGTTATCGCCCTGCTCATTGAGAAGTTCCGCCATTGACTCCTCAACCTGTTTCCGATAGTCAAGCACAGATTCAAGGGAAGGCCGGGAGATCGTTGATCTTGAGGGTTTGGGGACAAACTCCCCTACAGTCTCGTAATAGGAATTGAAAATATAGTCAAACTTCTCGTCAAATGGCCTGTAGTTCCTGGAGAATTGCCTGAGAATGAATTTCTCAAAGAACCATGTTGTGTGCCCCAGGTGCCATTTTGGAGGGCTTGTATCCCTGGTGGCCTGGACCATGTAATCATCCCTGTGGAGAGGAGCACACAGCTCCGTGGTAAGATTCCTGGTCCTGAGGAATTCTGCCAGTATGCCCTGAGCGTCAAGAATTCTTTCTGGTCCTGCGTCATTCATAATTACAGCCCCTCTGGGCACTCTGCACCATTCCATGGCTATCATTGGTCATAATCTTTTCCAAGTTCCCCGGCTAAACAGAATGTAAATAATACTGCCAAATCTATCTGCTGGCAGGCCAAAATGGATCAGGTGGACAAGAGGATTCTTTTCAACCTCCTCAGGGACGGAAGGATCTCCCAGAGGCAGATAGCACAGAATGTTGGGATATCTGCACAGACCTTAGGTTACAGGATTAACCGGCTCATATCGGACGGGGTCATCAAGGGATACTCCCTCATTGAAAGCCCACTGATTGCCGGACAGGTGGAGGGATTTGCCGCATTCAAGTCAGACAGGCAATATAACGGGGGAGTGTCGTTCATCACCAGATGCCTGGAGGAAATCACCCTCTACGGCTTCAGGGGAGACAGGATGGAGGATGTGGAAGAGAAGATTGCTGCAGCAGGCAGGGAACTTGGAGATCCCGTCATGAAGTATTTTCCTCCCACTGCGCAGGTTGGAATGAACCTTAACAGCAATGACATGGAGATCATCAGGCTCATGAGGGGGGACCCGAGGATGCCGGTAACGGACATTGCTGCAAAGCTGGATCTGCCATATATGACAGTGAAGCGCAGGCTTAACCTCCTCCTCAAGAACCGCCTCATTGGAGTGGTGTCCCAGATAGACCTGTCCGGCGGGGATGTGGTCATATACTCAATCTTCTCCCATGCCGTGGATGCTGTTACCAAGCTGCTAGAGCCTCAGACCATCTTTGCCATCAGGGACGCTACAGCGGGTGTGCTTTTCTGCTACTCAGAAAACCTGAAGGGTGCAAGGGATAGCATATCCAGAGTCAGGTCTGTGGACAGGAATGCAGATGTGATGGTACTCTACGAATATCAGTTCTTCACCTGAAATCCCTGTGAAAAACAAACAATTTTACAACCACCGGGAGATGCCAGTGCATGCCCAGACCCGGACCCATGCTTTCACTGGCCAAGGCCGTTCGGTCGTTCATATTTTCGTCGCTTGCAATATCCATTCCATTTTATGTTTCATTTCTCGGATACAGTGCCCTTGACACTTCCATTATTGTGCTTGTGAGCCTTGGAGTTTCTACACTTTTCCTTTACCTTTTCACCGCAGCGAAGATGAGGATAAAGACCAAGCTTGCCATGCTTTCGGGGCTGTTCAGCCTGTCGCTGCTCATACTGTACATTGGCAATGACATCTACTTCCTCATGCTCTCAATGGCCGTGGGTGCACTTTCCTTTGCGGGCAGGGATCTCACCACAAACCAGTCCCTTGAACAGTACACCATAAGCCTTTCCATAGAGGACCAGCACAGGAAAACCATGATGTTCTCCGTGTACAACTTCGCTTCCTATGCCAGCGGTGCCATTGCCAGCGCCTTCCTGTTCTTTGATACCGGTGTGAGCTTTGAGACCATATTCCTCATTGATTTCCTGGTATCGCTTCTCCAGGTGGCAATATACCTCTGGCTCAGGTTCCCGGACCTCAAGCCCGCGGCACAGAAGCAGGCCATAGCAGATCCCGAGGTAAGAAGGAACGTGAAAACGCTTGCAGCACTATTTTCTGTGGACTCCCTTGGGGGTGGCCTTGTGAACACTGCGATAATCACCCTGTGGTTCAAGGTGATTTATGGCATAAGCCTCTCAGGGGCAGGGCTGATATTCGTCATCGTCAATATAGTCACAGCAATCTCCGTTATCCTTTCCGGACACATTTCCAGAGGAATAGGGCTCGTGAGGACCATGGTCTACACGCACCTGTTCAGCAACGTAATGCTCTTTTTTGTTCCGCTTTTCCACAGCCTTCTCATCAGCGAAGTCTTCCTGTATATCAGGCAGACCACCAGCCAGATGGATGTTCCGCCCAGGGACAGCCTGGTGAACACCATGATTCCAAGCGATGCCAGGGTTGCAGGGAATTCAATTTTCCTCGGTGTGAGAAACGGCCTGCAGATTCCAGGTCCGGGCATTGCAGGCCTACTGTTCGAGGTGTTCCCGGAAGGGGTGTTCTTCTCGGCTGCACTCATAAAGATTGCATATGACCTTGCGTTTTTTGCAAGATACAGGACATACAGAGTTTAGCGCCGAAAGTTTAACAGCCCCTGAAAAATAACCCTGTGTCAGAAGGAGGAACCTCTCAATGAAGGGAAGGAAGATACTTGTTACAGGCGGAGCAGGATTTATTGGCTCAAACATGGTTGAAACGCTTATACAGGACAATGAGGTCATAGCACTGGACAACCTTTCCAATGTGGATGAGAGATATGTCCAACCGTTCAAAAGCTCAGGAAATTTCAAATTCATCAGGGGAGACATAAATGATCTGCACTCTGTCCCAGGCCTTGATGGTGTAGATGTGGTCATTCACCTTGCAGCCAACTCTGACGTAAGGAACGGGGCAGAGAACCCTTCAGTGGATTTTCAGAACAATGTGGAGGGAACATTCAGCCTCCTTGAATACATGAGGAAGAAAGAGGTTAAGGAAATCCTCTTTGCATCCAGTTCCACAGTTTATGGTGAAGCCTCAGTCATGCCCACGCCTGAAGATTATGGCCCATACATGCCCATATCCAGCTATGGTGCTTCCAAGATGGCCTGCGAGGGCTTCATCACTGCATACTCACACTATTATGGAATAAAGGGCACGGTCTTCAGGTTTGCAAACATAGTTGGGAAGAATTCCACCCACGGTGTCATATTTGACTTCATCAGGAAACTGCAGAAAAACAGCAGTGAGCTTGAGATCCTTGGGGACGGGACACAGAGGAAGTCTTACCTGTATGTGGAGGACTGCGTGAAATCCATGATTTATGTCCACGAGAAATCGCCGAAAACTGACATTTACAACCTTGGGAACCCCCTTACCACTTCAGTTTCAAGAATTGCTGACATCGTTGTGTCAGAGATGGGCCTGAAGGATGTGAAATACAACTACACAGGCGGTATCAATGGCAGGGGCTGGAAGGGCGACGTCAAGATTGCCCAGCTTGGGATTGGGAAACTATCCGCCACCGGATGGAAGAACAGGTACGACAGCGACGGGGCTGTGGTCCAGGCCACCGGGGAAACTATCTCCCAGATGGGGCTTTAGTGGCACATATGCCTGAATATCCCATGGAGCAGAAGCTCATCAGGTGGATAGAGGATCATTACACCCAGGCGAAGCACAACCTTTCAAGCAGTGGCCTCAATGAGCCTGATTTCGAAGCCCTTGGAATCAATACCTCACTGGCAGACATGAAGAGGGACCATATTGACCCAAAGAACTACTTCAGGGAAAGGCTCTGCGAACTCTATGGCTTCCCTGAGGAGAATGTTTTCCTTACAACCGGAGGATCAGAGAGCATAAGCCTTCTCAGCATGGTTGCCCGGGCAAAGCACCTTCCCGTTTTCATAGGGCAGCCAGAGTACGAGCCTATTTTCAACGTTCCGCAGAACATGGAACTGGATACTGTGATTGCACCATTTGACGCCATAGAGGAAAAGATGGCGGCCAGATCCGGGCCAAAAGCGTTCTTCTTTTCAAATCCAAACAATCCCACCGGGAACCTTCATGACCCTGAATTCCTCAAGGGAATCAGGGAGAGGCAGTTCAGGAAGGGCGGGTTCATGTACGCCGACGAGGCATTCCTTGAATTCACTTTCCAGGAGAGGCCGAAGAGCTTCTATGAAAACTCCCCGGAAATCATAATCAATGGCAGCTTGACAAAATTCTACGGTTTTTCCGGCCTGAGAGTGGGATGGATCGTTGCTCCCGCTGAGGTGGTGAATATGCTCAGGGACCTCAGGAATATAACCGGCATCAGGAACCCGGAATTCCCGCTCTGGATAGCAGGGCAGTTTCTCCATAAGAGGGACTGGTTCATTAAGAGGGCAAGGAGCATCCTTGAACCCAACCTGGAGTATTTACGTTCTTACATGAAGGCACACGGAGACCTTCATTGGGATGAACCCAGAAGCGGTTCATACGGCCTGGTCAGGTACGATTATGATCTGAGTTCGGAAGAGTTCTGCAGAGGAGCCCTGGAAAAGGAGAAGATCCTTATCTGCCCTGGAGATTATTTTGGTGTGGGCAAGAGCTTCAGGCTCTGCTTCACTGAGGAACCTCAGAAGTTCAGGGAGACGCTTGATGCCCTGGACTCCTACCTGAAAAAGCTTCACTGATCCAGGTATTTCCTGAACCAGTTTATGGTTTCCGTGATATACTGTTCAATATGCTTTTTCTCAGAGAAGCCATGGCCCTCCCTTGGAAAGAGCAGGAGCCTTGTTGTTTTCCCGTGGTCTTTCAGGGCCCTGTAGAACTGGTGGTACTGGGACACCGGAACACACGGGTCGTTGAGCCCGTGCATAAGGATGATGGGCGTCGTGACGTTGGAAATATACCTTATGGGCGAAAACTTGCTGAACAGCTTCCCGGTGTAAGGATCGTCGTCGTAATGGATGCGGTCCCAGTCCGGGGCGAAGTTTGTCCCGTGGAAGCTGAACCAGTCTGCAATCCCGAAGAGGCCGGCTGCAGCAGTGAACAGGTTGGTCTGGGTTACTGCCCATGATGCCATGAATCCTCCGTATGAACCACCCACAATGAAGATCTTTGTGGTTTTCAGCTTTCCGGATTTCCTCAGGCTTTCAATTCCTGACATGATGTCGGTGAAGTCCTTTCCTCCCATATCCCCGCGGTTTGCCTCTGCATATTCCCTGCCAGCCCCGGTGCTTCCCCTGTAATTTGGGGAGAATACCGAGAAGCCGGCCCCAAGGTAAACTGTGCTCCTGTCTATGAAGGAAATGGTTGAAGCTGATGTCGGGCCGCCATGCACGTAAACCACTAAGGGTTTTTCCGGCCCAAGCGATCTGAGAATCCCATAGATTTCCATTCCATCCTCCGCTTTCCACTTGACCACTTCAGCCGGATACTTCTCCAGATCTGAAAGGCCGCTGTTGATGTTGCTCACCTTCTCAGGTTTTGCGTCATGACCCATGATGTACAGCTCAGACAGGTTATTGCCATCTGAGTAGCCAAAAGCATATTTTCCCGATGAGAAGGAGAAACCTGGGTTGAATCCTGACAGCACAGTGCCCGTGCCCTGCCATATGTCCCTGAAATTCCCGTCGTACTCTGATATGCCGAAAATTCCCTGCTGCAGCCATAGGGTGGCAATCTTTGAGTTGTCTATCCAGGCCATATCTGAGTAGCTTCTCCTGTGCCCTTCCGTGAGGTTGGCATGGCTCCCGTCCTTCAGGGAGTACCTTATGATATCCCCCATGGTGAGGCCATGGTCGCTTCTCAGAGACTCTGCAAACAGCACACTTGAGCCATCAGGAGAAATCTTTGGCCTCGCAAGGCTCCTGAATCCCGGATCGTAAATCAGGGACAGTTTCTTTTCCTCCAATGCGAGAGAATAAAGCTTTGACCTGAACCATGACCATTCATAAGGATCACTGGATGCTATGAGGACCGCAGTATTTCCCACTGAATCGAATTCCCATACCTGGATGTTTTCAGTAAGCTTCCTGAAACCGGACCCTGGGATGTACTGGTACAGGGAACAGTATGGCTCTTCCTCCTCGAAGAATGTTCCGTCCAGGCCTTCATCATGCTTCTTCTTCAGTTCCGGGTTTGCAGGATCATTCTTCAGTATGAGAATGGAGTTGCCATGCCACTGGATCTGGACAGGATCACCATCGAGCTCCACCTTTTCCGAAATATTCTCAGTGAGATTGTGGATCACAAGGGAATGCTTCTCTTCAGCCTTTTCCAGATAAGCAATCCTGTTCCCGTCGCTGTTGAAAATGGGTGAGTATTTTCTCACGTTTGGCTCCCTCAGTTCCAGGATGGGCTTCTTTTCCTTTGCAGAATAAACAATAACTGCCGTTTCAGTTGGGTTCTTCTTCTCATGGTATGTCCTTGAGACTTCAAGCGCGATTTTTTCCCCGCTCCTGTCCAGGATGACAGATGAGATGTTCATTAGCTTCAGGTACTGCTCAACGGTGTGTTCCTTCCCCATGAGGACCTTAGCCCGGTGTTGTATTTTATTGCTGCGCTCGGAAAAAGTGGGGGCCACAGTGCAAATTTTATTGGGAAATGGGCAATCCCTGGACATGGAGCCCAGAAGCATCTTTACCAGGGAAATATTGTTTCCAGCCGGGGAAATAAGGACCGACTCCATGCTTTACAGGGAAAAATGCAGGCTTCTGCTTCCAGAGCCGTATACCCAGAACATGTTCTTCGCCCAGAGCTCACAGTTCCAGACCCGGTTCTTCATAGCGTCAGAGAGCACAAGGAATCTTGAGATGATGGAGGCGTTCTTCTCCAGGATGTATGGTGCGGTTTTTGAGGATTCCCAGCTGCCAGAGGTTGGAGGAAACAATTCCGTGATACTGAAAAATTCCATCCTCAACCTCAGGAAGAAGGAGTTTTACCATCCCGGTTTTGTGAGGAACATACTTGATTACACTGCAGTTGACAGGACGGCGGTAATCAGGTATTGTGTTTCCGTCAGGTCCGGTGGCAGTGGCAGGCGATACCGGGGGAGGTTCAATTTTACTGTTACAATTGGATTCGACTCAGAACATACGGAGAAGAAGCTGTCCGACCTTCTTTCATATGAAATGAGGGCCATGAAACATATTTCAAAATATTACATGAGGAAGTCAGGAAGGCCAAAAATGAGGGATAATCTTCTCTCAAATCCCTTCAATCTCATAAATTTCATAAGAGTTCCCTCTGAAAGGGACATATTGCTATGACCTGAATCAGACAGACGGATTTCAGGCCGTTCCGGTGAAACTCCTGAATGCACGCCTGTAAAAGATCAGGGCTTCCTCGTCCATGGTAACCTCTGATCTGGTTACTTTCCCGAGGAACATAATGTGGTCTGAGACCTTGGTTGCCTCGTACAGATCGCATTCTATGTATCCCAGGGAACCTTCAATGATGGGAATGCCGTTGCTGCTTTCCCTATATGGAACATCCAGGAACTTGTCGGGAACATTGTCGCTTGCAAACTGTTTTGCCTCCTTTTCCTGGTTGAACTTCAGGATGTTCACCACGAATTTTTTAGTCTGGTTGATCGCCGTTGTGGTTCTGCCTTTCTCCATTACAAAGATGGCAACGAGGGGCGGATCCAGTGATACGGAGGTGAAGGAATTCATGGTGCCTCCCCAGGGCTTTCCGTCCAGAAGGGCAGTTACTATTGTTACACCGGTGGGGTATCTTCTCAGGATTTCCCTCAGGCCATTGTCTTGAATTTCAGCAGGCATTGATAGTTCTCCAGTTTCCCGGAACATTGGCTTGCCAACGCTCCGGAGATATTGCTTCCGGATCATTCTTGCGTTGCAGCCATTGATCCTGATGATGGTATTTAATGTGTCATAAATAGATTTTGACACAGAAGCCGTAAAATATGGAAAATATGATGATCAGTAATAATAAATTACAAAAAAATGGTTGATAACTCTATCTGAAGTGCTCCACAAGTGCGATGATTCCCGCGAGAAGCACAATTATGCTTGAGATAAGGTAGAATCCATCGAAAAGGGCGAATCCCAGGATTGCGGCAAAAACCATTACAACGCCGCCCACAAGCCTGTCCCTTCTGGTGATGCCGGCTCCAAAGAGTGCTACGAATGCCACAACAACCATGATTATTGAATTTACAACTGCATTCTGGAAATGCAGCCTTACTACTGACTCAATTCCGCTGATTATGAAAGAGAGGACCCCAATTATGATCCCGATTACTCCTCCAAATGTTCCAAGTATTGATTCTGATCTTCTGGGCATGAAATCGTTCCGTTACTTTTGATTTGTAATAAATATTATTTGGTACAGTCCTGTACCTTCAGCTGGATGGGGGCTGCATTTTCCATGCAGGTTTCCATCATTTGACAAAGGTAAGCCAGTGCAGGTATTCCTTGTCCCTGCCCGATACAACACCCATGAATTTCTTTCCAATCTCTTCTGTAAGTTGCCCGGGTTTGCCGTCGCCGATGGTGATGCCATCAACATTCACTATGGGAGTGACTTCGGCTGCAGTGCCGCAGAAGAATGCCTCATCACAGGTATAAAGCTCATCCCGGTGTATCTGGCGTTCTGTGACCTCGATGCCCATTTTGCCTGCCAGTTCAATAAGTGAGAACCTGGTGATCCCAAAAAGAATGTCTGATTCAAGGCCTGGTGTGACAAGCTTGCCGTCCTTCACGAGGAAAATATTCTCTCCCGGGCCCTCAGCTATATATCCGTTCCTGGAAAGCAGTATTGCCTCATCGAATCCTGCAGCATCGGCTTCGCCAATGGCTGCCACCGAGTTCAGGTAGTTTCCGCTGGCCTTTGCCTGTATGGGCAGGATATCTGAGTTGATTCTCCTCCAGCCTGCCACTTTGCAGGTAACACCCTTGTTTGAGGTGTCTCCAAAGTAATTGTTGTACGGAACTCCTACAACTGCCACGCTGACCTTCTTTCCTTTGGTCTGCAGGGAGATACTGTCATCATTGAAGAAAGCGAATGGCCTGAGATAACAGGATTTGTACTTGTTCTCCCTGACCACGTCGATGATTCCCTGCATGATCTCATCCCTTGTTGATCTGAGGCCCATCCTGTATATGCGTGCAGATCGCATAAACCGGTCAACATGCTCTTCGAGCCTGAAAATTGCAGCATTTCCACCTGCATCGTATGCCCTGATTCCTTCAAAAATCCCGGAACCGTACTGCAGTGAGTGGGTAAGAAGTGGAACCTTGACGTCGTTGTATCCAGTTATCTTTCCGTCGAACCATACCCTGGAGTTTTCCATGTTTATTGGAACCCAATCTTTCCTATAAATTCATTGAAAGCGGCATTTGAATCCAGATAGTGCGAATAAACCTTTAAACCATACGCACCATAAGGAAAGTGATTATGATAATAGTCCCGGCAGGTTCTTCCTTGGGTCTTGCTGCCAAGGTTGCAAAGGAAATGGGGGCCACTCTTGCTGATGTTGAGAGAAAGAGGTTTCCCGACGGGGAAATGTATGTCAGGATACTGACGGATACAAAGGGGGCAGAAGTTGCAGTCATTGGAAACACGAGGAGCGATGCGGATTTTGTTGAACTTCTGTTCCTCCTGAATGCAGCCAGGGAAGCGGGAGCTTCACATGTCACTGCAGTGCTCCCTTATTTCGGATACTCCAGGCAGCACATGGTCTACAAGCCGGGGGAACCCGTTTCGTCAAAGGTCATGACCAGGGCCATTGAGAATTTCTCAGACAGGATCATTTGCGTGGAAATGCACGATGAGGAAACCATTGGTTTTGCATCACACCCATTGGATAACCTAAGCGTGATAAGGACTTCCAGCGAATATTTCAGGGACATGAAAATTGACCTCATACTTTCACCGGACGATGGAGGATACGGAAGGGCAAAGAAAATGGCGGAGATCCTTTCAATACCTGCCTATTACATCAACAAGAAGAGGATTGACGCAAGAACCGTTGAAATGCACCTTCCAGAGATAGACTTTTCAGGAAAATCCATACTCATTGTGGATGATATCATTTCCACCGGTGGAACAATTATTAAAGCTGTAAAACTTCTCAAGGACAACGGTGCATCAAGGATCAGCGTCAGTGCTGTCCATGGGGTCTTCGCCAAGGATTCAGACAAGATCATTGAGCCTCTGGTCGATCTTCTTGCCGTATCAGACACCATCGATGGGGACCACAGCCTGATCTCTGTTGCAGGCGATATTTCAAGAGCACTTGCGGGGGATGAGTAGGTAATGGCGAATGAATTGAAGAACTGCATGAGCCATGGAGCATTCCGTGGCCCGGAATGTCCGGCATGCGGCAACCAGGGAAAGCTTCTCATGAGGGAAAGCGAAATAGAGGGCGTCGGAAGAATTATTGCCGGGATGCTCAGGCATTTCCCTGAGAACTATGGCGTGAAGCTTGATGACCATGGCTGGGTGAGGATATACAACATCGTGCCTGTGATCAAGGCTCAGAGAAAGAATTTCTACTGGCTCACTCCCTTCCACATTGAAGCACTGGCCATGACTGACCCGAAGCAGAGATACCAGGTCAACAGCGATCATGAGATTCGTGCAGCCTACGGGCATACCATTCCCGTGAACATGGATGACCTTCCCACAGATGATGTCCCTTCAAAACTGTACTACCAGACAACCGAGGAGGAGCTTGAATTCATACGGGAAACTGGAATCAGCCCATCAGACAAGAGCTGGATACACCTTTCCCTGACCCCAAGGCAGGCCTATGTCTCAGGTATGTTCCATATCGATTCCCCCACTGTGGTGGAAATTGACATTGACGGCCTGAGGGAGTCTGGAAGGCAGACCTACAGGGCAACCGATGACGTATTTCTCGTAAAAGAGATACCCCCGGAGTTTGTGGGGGAGAAAATGACCGACCAGTTTGAGCTCACTCCTGAAGAGCAGAAAGAAATAAAATGGGTAAGGGGAAGGATGGAGAGAAAGCTCAACAGGGAAAATTCTAGAGATGAGCCCTAGAATTATGGTCCAGGTAGTTTTTCAGTGCTTCCCTGCCTGATATCATTGCAGCCCTGATGTCGTACTGAAGCCTCTGGTTCTTTTCCACATCAGGCTTTCCCTCAATTTTCTCGACAAATTCTATGCCTGCCTTAGTTGCAGCCTCAACATAGGAGTGCACCCTGACACGGTCAAGGCTTGTAAGGCTCCTCTTTGACATTATGACCTTGTGGTTTGAGGCGAGTTTCAGTGCAACATCATGATACTGGTAAACGTTGGAATCTATTTTTACGGTCCCTGATGGTTGCAGTTCCGGATATGACACATCGGGAAGGCAGTAAAGCGCATCTGATCCTGTGTATTTGCTTCCCAGCTCGAACTTCACCCCGAAATTCCGGAGAGCATTTCCGTAGTAATTTATGAGGTTGCCGAACTCTTCCTTCTTCTTTGGGTCCCAATAGTCAAGGACCTGCCCTCCTATGCTGTCCCTCATGTCGTAAACTGTTACCGACATGCCGGCCTTGGCAGCTGTGAGAGCTGCTTCCAGCCCCTTTATCCCGGCTCCCACAATCTTTATCCTGCCCGTGTTGCCGGGAATCTGCACCTTTCTGAGCTCATATCCCACATCCGGATTCACGGTACACCTGACTTCCCCGAATCCCAGATCCCTGCATGCCTGGTTGCACCTGATGCATGGCCTGACAAGTTCAGGATTGCTCAGGAGTTTTTCAGCAAAATAAGCATCTGCGAGATGTGCACGCCCAACAGCAACAAAGTCGGATTTCTCCAGCACCTTCTCAGCGTCTGCAGGCCCTGTTACGGAGCCTACTACGATGGAGGTGACCCTGGGCTTCCTTGGAAGCTTAGCTGCGATGTGTGCCTTCTCGCCGTAGAATGCTGAGGATGAACCGGGTGGCGCAAACCTTCCCGCTGAGAAATGTGCGTAATCTATGCCTTTAAGGGATTCGGCCACCTTAAGGCCGTAATCCGGTGTGTAACCGTCGGGGTCGTCCTCGTAGAGGCTCAGCCTGATTCCAACCGGGAATTTCACCTCAGACTTCACTGCTTCTATGATCTCCTGTGGAAATCTGAGCCTGTTTTCAAGGGATCCGCCGTACTTGTCTGTCCTCCTGTTGAGTGCAGGTGAGAGGAATTCCTGAATGAGGTATCCATGAGCTCCGTGGAGCTCTATTCCGTCGAACTGTGCGTTGGAAGCAAACTTTGCTCCCCTGACGAAGTCTTTTACAACGCTCTCGATGTCTTCAATGGTCATTTCCCTTGGCATGTATCCCACATAATCTGTGGAGGTTGGCGCCATAGGCCCTTCCCTGTTTGTGTCCAGAAATGCCTTGCCTCCAGCATGCACCAGCTGCATGAATGTCCTGGCGCCGTGGGAGTGGATGCGGTCAGTGAGTCTCCTGAATTTCGGGATAAAATCAGGATTGTATGTTCCGGTTTCATTCCTTGAGCCTCTTGAGTTGGTGCTGTTTATGTAAGTGTATTCGGTGATGATCAGCCCCGTTCCTCCAGCTGCCCTTTCTTCAAGGTAAGCGATGTGGTTGTCATTTGTGTTCCCGTCAGGATTCCCAAGGTTGGAAATCATAGGAGCCATGACTATCCTGTTCCTGATCTCAAGATCGCCGATCTTTCCTGGTTCAGAAAATTTCATTGGAGAGCTATATGCCGAAATGATTCATAACTTTGTATTGTCATCCATGTGTCTGAGGGTTGAAAGGCAGGTGCAGCCCGCCATTGGCGCTTTTGTTATGCTGGCCATCCGCTTTCTGGAATAAATTATATATTTGAACACTTATAGTGAATAATGAAGCGATATCTTTCTTCACCGGACATTTCTGGCAAAAGGATTTCTTTCATCTGGAATGACGACCTCTGGCTCCTTGAGGATCTTGAGGCCCCCGCAGTAAGGCTCACATCTGGCCTTGGAATAATTACCAGTTCCCGGTTCTCGCCGGATGGAAAATACGTTGCATTTCGGGTTGAAGTCGGGGAGGACGGGAGCTCAGCCGACATTTATTCCCTCCAGCTTGCTGGCGGGAAACTCACAAGGCTTACCTACCTCTCAGGGAGGAGCACCAGCAGGAGAATGTATACAGATATAGCAGGGTGGACTCCACAAAACGAACTCGTGATTTCCACTGACACTTACAGGCCATTCGGGGCCATGACCGAGCTCTACACAGTACCCCTTGAGGGTGGGCCACTGAATCACCTCAATTACGGGCCTGCTTCGGCCATAATGTTCTCAGGAAAGAATGTGGTCATTGCAAGGCATGCCAATGACCAGCCACACTGGAAAGGCTACAGAGGCGGAACTGCGGGAGTAATATGGAGAGGCGGGGAGAAAGGCAGGTTTGAGAAGATAGTGGATCTTGGGCAGCACCTTTCTTCACCTTTCCTACTTTCAGGCAGGATATATTTTGTCTCTGATATTTCAGGCACAGGAAACCTGCATTCTGTGGACATGGACGGCAAGGGCATGAAGCAGCACACCCAGTTCAAGGATTATTACGTGAGAAATGCCAGGAGCGATGGCAAAATGGTGGTATTCCAGTCTGCGGGCGATATATACCTCTTCGATCCGGAGAAGGGCGAGAGCAGGAAGCTGGATGTGAGATTCCTTTCAGCCCCCTCTGCATTGCCTGACAGGTTTGTTGATGCACAGAAGTACTTTGAGGACTACAGCCTGGACCGGCCGGGGAAAGCCATATCTCTGGTGAGCAGGGGAGTTGGATTCGCAACCACGCTGAAGAGCGGTGCAGTCCTTGAGATTGGTGGATCTGGGGAGCATGTCCGGTTTCCTACTTATCTGGGGGAGAGCCACTTCCTCTATGCCTCAGATAGGGAAGGGGAGGAGGACATTTACATCAGGAACCTTGCGGAGAGGACTTCCACAAGGATACCTGTTGGCAACGGAATCATCGAAAGCCTGGCTGTTAACCAGAAGGGTGACATGGCAATGTTTTCCAACAACAGGGGAGATCTGTTTTCCCTGGACCTCTCAAAGGGAAAGAATGCTGTTCCAAATGCTGTGGACCACAGCGATGCTGGAATAATTTCAGAGATCAGTATTTCTCCCGATGGAAAATACGCGCTTTATTCATATCCTGAACTCCACCAGTCCCTGGGAAGAGGGCCGGCAAGCATTGTCAAGATTTACTCAACTGAAGAGAAGAAGGCTTCAAGGCTCACTGAGTCTGGATCCACAGATTTCTCCCCGGTATTCTCCGGAGACGGGAACTTCATTTATTTCCTTTCCACAAGAAGCCTCGACCCGGTTTCCGACAACATTGTCTTTGACCTTTCATTCCCTGTCACAACCGTCATAACAGCAGTGCCAATGAATTTCAGGGCTTCCCTGAAGCTGGAGAACCTTCCTGAGGCATTTGTTGCGCAGAAGGAAGAGGGCAACTATCCCGTCGATTCGCTGATGGAGAGGCAGAAGGCTCTTTCTGTAAAGGCTGCGGACTATGATTTCCTGAGGGCTGCAGGCGAAGACCTGCTTGTGCTTGATTTCCCGGTTGAGGGCATGTCCAAGTATTACCTTTTCAGCAAGCTCCTGAGAAGCGGGAAGCTCCTCAGGGTGAATCCATTCACCGGAGAGGCCTCAGTTGTCAGGGAAAGCGTTGCAGATTACAGGATCTCAGGAGATGGCAGCATAATTGCGTTCAGGGATGCAGAGTCCAACCTTTTCCATCTTGACATCAAGCCTCAGAACAATGGCAGGAAGGAGGAGAAATTCGACTTCAGGCGCATCAAGGTGAGGATACAGCAGGAACTGGAATGGAAGCAGATGTACGGGGAAGCGAAACGGCTTGTACAGGAGAATTACTGGAGCGAAGATAAGCTCATGAAAGATTTCTCTTCTGCCTTCAGGAAATATGATGACCTCCTGGGCAGAATATCCACCAGGTTCGAGCTCTCTGACCTCATGAGGGAATTCCAGGGTGAATTCAGGACCTCCCATTCTTATGAAATCGGTGGCGACCTTTCGTCCTCCCAGTCCCTGCCTGTTGGAAGGCTGGGCCTTGATCTTGTGTTCAGGGATGGAAAGTACGTGGTTTCAAACGTGCTGAAGGCCAACCTTTCCAATGACGGCGAGAAATCACCTGCATATCTTGCAACGGTCCCGCTCAGGGAAGGGGATGTGATTGAGAGCGTAAACAACATGGCCATTGGCAGGGAAACTAGCCCTGAGAAGGCCCTCCTGAACCATGCGGATGAGATTGTTGCACTTGGTGTAGCCAGGGGAAGCCAGAAATTCACCACCTACCTGAAGACCATGACAGACGAGAAGCACTTGAGGTACAGGGAGTGGGTGGAGAAAAACAGGGAGTATGTCCACAGTAAAACCGGAGACAGGGTGGGCTACATACACATCCCAGATATGGGATTCAATGGATTTGCTGAATTTACGAGGCAGTATCCTATTGAGTCAAAGAGGGATGCACTCTTAGTGGACGTCCGGTACAACGGTGGAGGAAGCGTTTCTCAGCTGCTGCTTGAGAAACTTGCCAAGAGGAGAATGGGTTACGACAAGCCAAGGCGCGGAGAGATTGAACCTTATCCGTCATACTCCGTGAATGGCCCGATGGTGGCTCTCAGCGATGAAAACGCAGGTTCGGACGGGGATATATTCACCCATACCTTCAAGCTCATGAACCTTGGCCCCGTTGTGGGGGCAAGAACATGGGGAGGGGTTGTTGGGATCAACCCGAGGCACAGGCTTGTTGATGGGACCATTGTAACCCAGCCGCAGTTCGCCTTCTGGTTCAAGGATGTCGGCTATGGCGTGGAGAATTACGGAACGGATCCCACAATTCCTGTGCAGAACGCCCCTGAGGATTGGCGCTCAGGGTTCGACACTCAGATGGAGAAAGGCCTTGAAGTTATCAGCGACATGCTGGCAAAATATAACGAAAAGGTGGATTTCAAGGAGTAACTCTCTCCCCCAATTCCTTTTTCAGGAAACCACAAAATAATAAATCAGGAAGGCGCTGAGAACATATAGCCCTGCAATGCCGAAAAATATCAGTGTCAGGAAGAGCTGTTGCCTGTTGATGTAAACTATATCGTCATCCGTAATTTTTTCCCTGTGCTGTGATATGTCAGAAAGATATCTCTTTGCGCCGAAATCCCAGAAAGCGCCGAAGAATGCTACGACGACCCCGGTTATAATTATGATCACCGGCATGGGCCCGGAATAGGATGGGCCTTTTAATAATTGCAGAGCCACGGAAAGGATTATCAGAATAAAAAGGAGAAAAATGAAAGGGATTGACATCTGGAGCATGATACGTATGGATATGCCCCTCAGTTCCATTGCCTTATCTGGCTGAATCAGGGGCTCCTCCATATCCTCATTGCCCATCTGATGTGTTTGACTCCTCAACCATATTTTCCTGTTCCAATCCGCCTTCGTCCTCTGGATGCTCTTCTGGTTCCTCTATGAGGCCATTCTGGTCGAAATGGCAGAAGTAAGTTACCCCATGTTCTGTCCTTGCAGGCGGCTCATCCGTTTTGCATATATCCTTCCTGTAAGCGCAACGGTCATAGAACCTGCAGCCGGGAACGACATCTATGGAATTTCCTATCTCTCCCCGAATCTTCAGGTCAATTGACGCCCAGTTTGGATCCGGGATGGGCACAGCATTGATGAGTGCCTTTGTATACGGATGCAGAGGTTTTGAGATTATTTCCTCCGATGGCCCGTATTCAACCAGTTTCCCAAGGTACATGACTGCAAGCTTGTCGGAAACATACCTTGCCGAGGCAATATCGTGGGAAATATACATAATGGCCATACCAAACTCATCCCTCAGGTTGATGAGCAGGTTCATGATGTTTGCCCTTATGGAAACGTCAAGCATTGATATGGGCTCATCTGCTACCAGAAAATCAGGCCTCAGAACGAGCGCCCTTGCTATGGAAACCCTCTGCCTTTCCCCGCCTGAAAGTTCATGTGGGAACCTGTTGAGATAGTTCACGGCAGGTTTCAGGTTTGCAGTTTCCAGGGCTTCAGTTACCTTCTCGACCACTTCGTCATATGATTTGTAAGCCTTGTTAGCATAGATCGGTTCTGCAACTATATCCATGATGGTCATCTTGGGGTTTAGGGAATCGTAAGGATCCTGGAATATGAGCTGGGCCTTCCTCCTGAAGTGCCTGAAATGCGCAGTGCTTTCCCTTATCTGGTGAAGTGCAATCTCCGCAAACTCCTCAGAACTTACTCCGACCTGCTCATCCCCAGTGTGTTTTTTGCCCCGCCTTTCCTCCATTTCCATAAAGTCCTTGCCGTTTGGATAGAACACAAGGGAACCACTCGTGGGTTTGTGTGAAAGGAGGAACGTTCTGCCAAGGGTTGTCTTGCCGGATCCGCTCTCGCCCACAACCCCGATGATTTCTCCCCGGTTGAGTTCAAGGTCGATCTTGTCGACGGCCCTGACTATCTTTTCCCCACTCCTGGAGAACAGGCCAGCCAGCTGGCTGCTGGTATGGGTAAAGTATTTTGTGACTTTGTCCCCCTTCATGAGCAGTTCTTTGCTGTGTGGCTTTGAGAAGAAACTGTCGCTTCCTGTCTCATCCACGTTGACCTTCAGCCCCTCTGACCTGGAATAAAAGTCCTTGGCGAAGTGGCAGAGGCTAAAGTGCCCGGGCCCAAGGTCCACAAATGGCGGTTTCTCCCTGTGGCATACGTCGCTGGCAATGGAGCACCTGTCTGTAAAGTAGCAGCCATCATGCAACTTAAGCATATCAGGAACGGAGCCTGGTATTCCAGTTACCTTCCTGCGGGTATTCCTGATGGAGGGGTAGCTTTCAATGAGGGCTTTTGAATAAGGGTTTCCCTGATGCAGGTATATATCTTCTGGAGCTCCTATTTCCATGAGCCTTCCGGCATAGAGCACAGCAACCCTGTCTGCCAGTTGTGATACCACCCCAACATCGTGGGAAATTATTACCATGGACCTTATCTTTCCAGATTCCCTGAGTTCCTTCAATTCACGTATAATCTTCGCCTGGGTGATGACATCAAGGCCCGTGGTTGGTTCGTCAGCAATTACAAGAACCGGATCCAGGGCGAGTGCCATGGTTATGACTGCCCTTTGCTTCATCCCCCCACTGAGTTCATGGGGGTAGGAATCCAGGAATTTTGTGTTGAAACCTGCGACCCTGCTTGTTTCCATTATCCTTTTGTCGATTTCCTGGATTGAGAGGTCAGTGTGAATCTGGAATACTTCCCTTAGCTGTTTCCTCACGGAATATACAGGATTCAGAGAGTTCATGGCACCCTGGAAAACCATGGATATTTCCTTCCATCTCATGGTGGCCAGCCTCTGGTCAAGAAGCATCCTTTTCTTTCTGGACATCCTGAAGTAGGCCCTGCCTGAATTTTCTGCATCAGTTACTGCTTCTCCCCTGAACCTTACGCTGCCTGTTACGTTTGCATTGTCTGGAAGAAGGGACATGAGGCAGAGAGCCAGGGTGGATTTCCCAGAGCCGCTTTCACCAATGATTCCCAGGATCTCTCCCTCCCTGATATCGAAGCTTACGTCATTCAGGGCATTTACGTTTCCGTCTGCGGTTGCGAAAGAAACTGAGAGGTTATCCACCTCCACAAGGGTCTGTCCTGTCTTTCTGTTGTTTCTGTCTGTCATTTGAATTATCTCCTTCTCAACCTTGGGTTGGCTACTTCATCCATTCCCCTGGATACGAAGATGAAGGCAAAGATGAACATGGTCAGTGCTATGGACGGGGGAAGGACCCACCAGGGAGCCCTCACAGCCAGGAAGAAGTTTCCGAGCATGGGCGACAGCATTCCACCCCACGTTGCAGCAGTCAGAGGTGCTATGCCAAGGAACTGCAGCGTTGAGACTCCAGCTATTGCTCCACTTATGGATATGGCGAGCAGGTAGAGCAGAAGCGGGAGTATGTTGGGCATTATATGCCTTCTGAGAATGGCCGGTGTCCTCGCTCCTGAAAGTTTAGCTGCTTCCACGAAGGCCCTGGACTTTATCTGGCGTACCAGGCCTATGAGCGTGAAAGTGGTGAATGGCCAAGATATGACCGTTACGATGAATATCAGTGTCAGGTATCCGGATCCCAGGACTGATGCCAGCGCAATTAACAGTGCCAGCCCAGGTATAAGGAATATGGTCAGGGAAACTGTCTCAAAGAAGCTGCCAATGACTCCACCCATATACCCCACAATCATGGCTACGAACAATCCTATGACCAGAACCGCAAAACCGATGGAGAGGCCAATTTCCCAGTCTATGCCAAAACTCTGGATGAACTGGCTGAATACATCCTGGCCATCAATGTTTGTCCCGAACAGGAACACATTTCCTGTTGGGGTGTGCAGAGTCGGAGGAATCGGGTTGAGGTCATGTGCCGTTGCATCGTATGCATACATGTAACCTGCCTGTGATATGATGCCTATCTCGTCCCTGCCTGTGCTTGCGTCGTAGAACAGCAGCGGGTTTGTCATATTGCCCTTATGTGAAAGGGTAGCTGACCATGTGTAAGGATAACCTGATATGGGAGTCTTCATGGATATGAGGAATCCCTGGTTTGTGCCGAAGATGTATGTTGCAGCAGACTTGTCATATATAGGCCGCACACTGTATGAGCCATGCCCGGATATGAGGCTGAATTCTGAGGTAACAAGAGATCCGCTAGAATTGACTGCGGTGAGGTACGCATGGTTGGCCGTCTCTGTTACAAATGTGGAAGGGAAGCCTGAGCTGCCTGGAGAACTGTCAAGGTATAGAACAGGTTGAGTGGTGTTGAGAACCTTGTATGCACTTCCATTGGACAGAGATACTCCATAAACATTGTTGTTGGCAGTTGCTACAAACACTGAGTTAGAGGAACTCTGCTGGAACTGGTACTTTGATGGAATGTATGGTGCATTCAGGGTAACAGGGGATGCAAAAGTTTTGTTCCATACCATTGAACCTGAGGCCGCGGAATATTCCCTTGTCTGGTTTCCCACCGATACCACTACGGAAGTGCCGCTTTCACTGGTGAAGTACGAGCCGTAATAGCTTATTTTGCCAGGCTTAACAGTGTGTGACAACATGGTGCTCCATACCTGGTGCAGTGAGGGATATATTCCGAATTCATTGAGGTAGTACCCTGTTGCATTATGGGTCTCAGTGAACAGCTTTGCGGTGGTGCCAAGACCCGCAGTTACTGAAGCGACATCATAAAATGGGGTTGTGCCCGGCTGCAGCTGTGAAATACGCTGAGAGTTGCCTATGGGTGTGTACAAAAGCGATCCATTTTCTGCCATTGTCTGGTTTGCGCTAAGTTGAGGTGAACCAT
>JAMDCA010000018.1 GCA_023489435.1 Thermoplasmatota archaeon | reverse complement strand
AAGCATACCGAAGAGGCTGGAATGAACGAAAGGAATTCGATTCAGGCCTCATAGAGGAAGCTCTGAGGAAGAGCCAGGATTATGAGGAGTTTTCCCTCATGCTTAGGGAAAGGATTGCAAAAGAGGACGGGGTTATAGAGTGATGTCAACCATAGATGCTGTGAAAACCGGGAACGACATTGATCGCAAGATCGGAGAGATAAAGAAGAGACTTAACTCCACGGAAACTCAGGAGAAGAGGGAACAATACATCCTAGGGCTGATACATGGCCATAACTGGTTCATGGAAACTCTTCAAAGGGGTTTGAAGATGGACTTAAGTGACGAGGAACTCAAGAGATTCCTGCAAGGTGAAATTATCGCTCAAAAAATCTACTGGAGAAGCGTGAGGGACAGGATATGAATAGATTTGACATGGAGCAGTTGAATGGAATCCTGAAAGGAAAGAACGAGGACATTTTTCTCTTAGAAAAGTACAAGGAACAGCTCTCAAAGCAGGAAGCCCAAATTGTAGACGGATGCATACATATTATTCATCGGTCAAAGCGAAAAGTCGAAGAAGTTCAGGTGAAGGATACAAGTTTAGAAGTGAACAAGCTTCTTAACCGATTTGAATAAATACTATTCACTTTCCTTTCATTTTTTAGCTTTCCAGGATTTCTTCAATCTCCATCAGCTTCATTGCCATCTTCTGTCCCTTATCTGTGAGTGATATCATGTTCCTATTGGGGTATTTCGATGTATCTATTCTTGTTTTGACGATTCCAATGGATTTCAACTTCTCAAGAGAATCATAGCCTTGGTGTACCGATATATCGGCATCAGGCCAAATATCAGAGAGCATATACTCTCCCTTTTCGTGAAGGAATAGGATCAGCCGCAGTATACCAGACTGCTTCTCAAGAATTTGTATTTTATACAATGTATGCTAATGTCGTAGTTAGCATATAGCTTATATTTGCTATGTGCTAAATCGACAGATATAAATATTGAGTTCTTATATGTCAAATTAGCAGATAGCATATGACAACAAGAAAATTTCTCATATCGGTATCAGAGGAAGAAGGATACTGGTTGGACAGTCACCCAGAAGTGAATAAATCTGGGCTTTTCCAAAGAGTTATTCATTTCATGATGGAAAGCCCCGCTTCTATTCTTACAGATGATTCTGTTAGTGAGATTTTGAGTACAACATCAGTTGAGAGGTCAACCAGGTGATTTACCATATCACAGTAAATTCCATCATCCCAAAGGTTTTTCGAGGATTTTACACAAAGAGAAGTGCCGGAAGCATTCGTTTGCGTCCGGTGCAATCTCCAACGGCTGCAGACATGGGGCAGTTACAGGATTTTCATTTGATCAATCAGAACACGGACAGGATCGCCTCATGCTGCAGGACTGGGAGAAGGATTTTTCCACAAACACGGAGGTTTTGAATTGAGTTATAAAAAAATGAATGGTGGTCTCACAAACCTATCTATAATTTACAGACGGCTAAAAAGGGTTTTCTTTGATTCTTATGAAACGAAGAACAGACTCAGAAGTGAGATTCTTGACATACAGGAATCAGTCAGATACCTTATGGCTCTGAGAAAGAGCAACCAGGACAATAACTGGACCGAAACAATCATAAGGTATTCCTTGAAACTTCAGAACAAGCTTTTAGCCAAATATCAGAGGACATACGGAGAATTTCCCTTTGAAATAGTGGAGCTTGTCCAATGAAACTCCAGGACATCGACATCAAGATTCCAGTGAAATTTGATCCGCTGGGAAATCCAATCATTACTGAAGCTGAAAGGGAAGCACTTGGACTCGTGAGACAAAGCACGCCGGATCCAAGATTCTGGTACAGGTTTGAATGCAGGAATTGCGGTAATATATGGAAAGCAAGGTCAAGACCTGACAGAGCGAAATACTGCATAAAGTGCAAATCACTTTCCGTGAAGCGTGAACGGTTAGGAAACGGTAAGAGGGGAGGATCACACCAGAAGAGATCAATAAGACAGAAGAAAAAACCTTCAATTTCACAGATGGCCATTCATCTTGTTACTCTTAGGAAAGAGCTCATCGAGGCATACAGCAAAGACCCAGGTCATAGAGTTGATCTGGAGGCATCAGAATGATGTCTCTTGAATCTCCAGGTTCAATAGAGGAATTCAGGAAGCTTCTCAGGGAATATTCTCAATATTCTGCCAACCTGAAGAACTGGCTCTATGAGGACCTGACATCAATAATGGGCCAGTCCCCACCGGGATGGTTCTTTGAATCAGTTTACAAGGATGCTCATGCACCATTGATTTACTGGATGAAAGACAAACCGGGAATAACCAATTCTGAAGAAACTGAATCACATTCTAGTGAAAAGGAAAGTCTTGAGGATCTTATTGCTGAATTTGGCTTAATCAGGGATGGTCCAATTATCAGAGTAGGCAGTCCCATCAGTTCCGCTCAGCTCCAGGATCTGAAGATAAGGTTCAAGAAAATTGACTATGAGTTCCTGGATGCAAAGGGAGTTTTCAGGCCCGAATGGAAAGGTGTCCAGAAATGACCTGCATATGCGATCATGTCAAGGGTGAGCATTTACTGACAGGGCAATGTTATCAGTGCGGATGCACAAAGTACACTCTTGATACCAGAAGTGCGAAGGAATTGATACAGATCGAATTGCAGGCTCAGGTTGCCAGGAGTGCATATTAATGAATCCCGAATTTTATGATTGGCTCCAGGAGAGATACAAGCATAAGACAATCTCAAACTACCTCAGGGCATTAAGGCATCTTGAAAGGGAAGGGATCAACCTTGATGACAAGGAATCGTTCAGGGAATGGATGCTCAGACAGAGAAACAAAGGTATCCTTGAAAGAACCCTGAACTCTTACATCAAACCATACAATTCTTACATTTCATTCCTTGGAATTCAAAGATTCAAGCCCTTCAGGAACCAGAAGTCAATCAAGAGAACCAGGGCGACCATGGAAGATTATGAAAAGCTTGTGAGTGCCTGCAGAGGATATACAGCACTGAGGGACCGTCTGCTTGTTGAAATTCTATTCAAAGCTGGTCTAAGATACATTGAGATTGTTCACCTTACAGTTGATGACTTCAACCTTGAGGATGACAAGATCATCGTAAGGGCAGGAAAGAATGAGAAATACAGGGAAGTTCCATTATTCCCAAGTGTCAAGGATGCATTTCTGAAGTATCTGCCATTCAGGCAGGCTTTAATTGAGAAGATCAACAAGAACACCAGGGCATTGATGGTTACCCAGTACGGAAAGCCTGTAACGGATGATGGCGGCCATAACATCATTGACAGAATATCCAAGAGAGCAGGCATCAGTTTTTCTCCTCACAGGGCAAGGAGATTCTATGGAAGATATCTGTGGGAGAATGGCCTGAAACCTGAACTCATCCAGCAGCTCCTGGGTCATAACAGCGTTGGTACCACAATGATTTACATTCAGCCAGATGCTGAAGACGCATTTTCGGAGGTTAGAAAATACATGAAGAAACTGGATTTTAGGTTGCCCCAGGGAAAGGGGCTAAAAGAAACGGTCGGGCACAACCTGGACTACATGGTATGCTCCGACCGGGATTCGGACCCGGGTCGTCGGCTCGAAAGGCCGATATGCTTGGCCGGACTACACCATCGGAGCAGAGCACACCCTAAAGCCTACAAGCTTATATTTAATTTTCTGAAAAGCAGCGCTCTGCCTCTCAAAATTTCCATCCTAAATCTTATATCTCAAAAGGGCACAGTAACCGCCGAAATTCTTTACAATGTTTCCCTTCTCACCTGTCAGGCTTATGATATGCACTGATGTCCCGAAGTTTTCAGCCAGATCCAGTAGCTCTCTGCCGGGTTCTGTCCTGAATTTCTCTTCTGAAACAATAAGGACTTCAACGGCACCTGTTTCAATAGCCTTCTTCACCGCTTCGTATCCGTAAGTAGCCTCCTCAGTGGTCTTAAGTCTCTTAAGAAACTCTTCAACCAACCTTGTGTCACCTGATAGCCTGAAATTCTTCAGGATATCTTCAGATTCCAAGGAATTGAGGAATTCCCATATGGCTCCCTCATCCGATCTTGCTGTGGGAAATGTAACAAATATCAGTTTGGTCTGCAGTGATTTTGCGAGCTGGACGAATTTATCACGAGTAAATCCGCTTCCTAAAACAATAACACTGGACCCTTCCGGCACTATTCTTGATAGGCTTTCATAGACCTCCCTGAGATACTTGTCTTCCGAATAGTCTGAGGCATAATTTTTCCCTGTTTTGTGGGAGTCTATTTTTCCCAGTGACTGTATGCCATAACTTTTGAGGCTTTCGATGAAGGCGGTTTCATCGTCAATTATGATAAAGTAATATCTGTCAGAAAATTTGTTTTCCAGTGCTTCCTGGAACAGTTTTTTCTGTTGTTCGCTCCACTGTTCCTTGGAAAGCATGAAGGTATCCCCGGGGGAAACAGCAAATGACTGATGCTGTCCAATGGCATCCTCCGATCCCACGATTACAGTGCCGAGTATCCTCAGGGTTCCGGAGAATTCCTGGAAATCTATGCTTTCCACATTTATTGTCAAAGTGACGGGTTTTCTGGGCACTTCCTTGGACCTGGTCATATCCTGCTGTTTCTCAAGCCTTCTCATGACAGTCATTTTCACCCTGTCACCAAGAGATATGATATTGTGGAGGTACCACAGGTCGTCATCAGATTCCACATGGATGCTTGTAAATTCCACATCCTTCTCCCCTTCCAATATCCTCATTGACGGTTCCCCTGATTAATCTGATTCAACTTTTTTAAAATTGCCTGAAAATGGCTTCCTTCCCAGTAAACTTTTCCACAGTCACTGCAGACATATACCAAATTCTGCCTTAGCCTGACCCCTTCAGGCAACTGGCCCGTATAATCCAGAGTGTTCATTTTGGTTACCTTTCCATTGCACAGAGGACACCTGGAAAAGTAAAGTCCCGGATCTGGTTTGAATTTGGCGGTAAAGAACCTGAGCTGGTCGACATGGTTGTCGTATTCCATGTAAAGTGATCTTTTGTATCTTATGGATAATTCCTTGTCCCTTGTAATGAGCAGGAGGTCCTGGATTTTGCAATGTTGAATGATTTCATCGTCAGCAAGATCAGAAGAGGCGTATTCCACGCTGAAACCCATCAGCCGGAGCCATCTGGTAAGTTTTCCCAGCATGCTGTCCGCATAGAATCTCTCCTCTGTCATGATTCACCTGAAGATATCTCTTGGTAGGCGATACCCATTAAGTTCAATATGGGTAGGAATTAATGAAAATTGGGAAAATGAACTCCTATCTCTTGCGGTTGAAATAGAAGTAAAGTACAAAAGTAGCTGCGATAATCGCCCCAATTATGCCCGCGTCCCTATAATCCGTAGACACAGGGTTCACCTTGATCTGTGACCAGTTGAACCCGGGGTATGCTCCAGCATTGAGGGCCTGAATGTTGGACAGTGTACTGCCTCCACTCTTTACCAGGGATGGGTCATTTTTTGTATTGTTAAAGGCCTTGGAAAAGTTCTGTACCGTTGGAGACCCAATGAATGATAACTGGCTAATAAGTGTCATCCCGTATGGGTTGAGCCCTGTGTAAGACAGGTCGAAGACAATAAGGTCTTCAGTGAGGTTCTGGCTCCAGTTGTACGAAACCATTGATTTGTTGTTTATCACATCACTGAAAAGCAGCTGCCACTGTGGGTTTGACAAGGTATAGTGGTTTTCGGTCCCGTTAATGTAATAAGTGACTGAAGGCAAAGTAACAGGTGGGGGAGAAAGCGTTGGCGTTTGTGCTGCAGATGAAGCTGGCGCTATTGCAATCAGGAAGACTGAAAACAAAGCCAATGCAGCGAGAACCTCTATCTTCTTCATAAATATCTGGCATTGCGGAATACATAATATTCTTAAATAAGTTTTTGAACCTTGAACAGAATATACAAATAATTATCTGCCTTTTTTGCGAATCAATTCAAACAACCCAAAGATTATCTGTTTGCTGCCTTAGGATCCATCAGGTAAACTACGCCATCCGGATCCTTTAATAGAAGCACCTCATTCGTTTTCTGCATTGCTGCTATTGTTTCAGTCAGAGTGCCTATTCTAACACCTGCTTTCCTTGCCATTCTGTAAATTTCCTTTCTTTTCAAACCCATGTTTTCCAGGACTATTTCTCTAGATAACACTGAATCCGGGGTTCCTGAGTACTTCCGGTAAAGTATTGCTCCAACAACTGCCAGGGAAAATGCAAGTTCAGGTGCAAAACCTAAGGTGAAGACATTTTTCTCCCTGTATACGGTGGTAGAATGATAAGTCAAAGTCACCAGGTAAGTGTGGCTTCCAGGCATAACGAGGGTCCAAAAGCTGTTTCCAGAACCAATCTCCTTTCCATTTTCACTCCATGTTAAATTTACTGCTTCAAGGTCCTTCCCGGTTAATCCTGAATTAAAATGGGCAAATCCTAGAAATATGGAGACTTCCGGAACAAATGCTGTAATGTGGGGATAATAGAAACTTTTCGCAGTCAAAGTTGTGGAAATATTGCTGTTGTTGCACAGATCCATGGCTTCAATGGTCAGGTTGATAGTTCCGTCTTGATTGACCCTATAATTCGCCACCCCGCTTGGAGCATTTCCTAAATGTACGGTTTCATTGTTTGCCCTTAGTTTAACAAGGGAAAGGGGTACAGGGTCAGAAATTCTGTATGTAATCGTCAGATTCCTTGACCATAAGAGCTTCACTGGAGTTACATTGAATGAAATTAATGGGTTCCTGTATGAGTAAATGATCCTAAGGTGAGTCTCATTGTAATTTCCCCAGAGGTTTCTTGCACTGAGAGTTATCGCAGTGCTGAAGTTCTGCAGTTTAAGGTATGGCCGGGAGAGGGAAGTATTGCTTTTCCCGTTTCCTAATACATTGTACCAGTAACTTGTGTTATTTTCAAACACAATAGGCAATAAGGCATTTGTATTGTTGTAATAGAGAGTGCTATTTCCCGGTATAAGGTGGGGAATAGAATTATTTACTGAAATGGTAAAGTTGTGCGAAGAAACTCTTCCGCTTCTTTCCATAGCGACAATAGAAAAGTTGTATTGGCCATCAATGCTGCATTTATCGGACACGTTGCCCAAGGTGTAACTGAAGTAAGTGCCATTTCCCTGGTACAGGTTGATGTTGCCCTGCGGTCCCGTTGTATTGACCCATAACTTGGAAGTTACGTTTGTGCTGGCATTAATGCAGAGACTGTTATTCGGGGAATCTCCAAGGAAGGAGAAATAGTTCCCGGCTGTTCTGTTCACTACCAGGGAAGGATTGAAACGCTGGACAGAAAAGTTTTCCTCAACCAGATTTTTAGTATTTCCAGATGAAGTGGTAGCATTCAGGTACAAAGTAAAGTAGCCAGACCTAAGATCAAGCTTAGTGAAATTGCCCGATGTTTCAGTGCTTGATTTTGAGTTTCCTGAAATGAGTGTTAAATTATAGCCGGAAGCAAAAGACGCTTGAATCCAGCTAAGGTTTATGTTCCCACTCCTTAGGTATGAACCGGGCACAATGTTTGTGCTGTATCCGGTAAGGTTCGGTACGTCAATCATGTAGGAAAATGTGAAGTTATAACCAAGGCCGAAGCGGTCCACCAACTTAATCGTGATGTTGAAGAAACCAGATTCGTTTGGCACACTTATATTGAAAGTATAGCCTGAGTAGTCCAAAGAGAAATTATCCTGCTCATGAACTGTTGTGTATACATTCCCTGTAATATTGGATATTTCATAACCTATCTGGGATCCGGAAAGGAGAAGTGAACCATTTGCTGGGTCGGATGCAACAACAGGCCTGTAATTGTCCAAGGAAACAAATTTGGCGATAGTTGCAAAATAACCCGCTATATTTGAGGCAGTAATAGAAAACGTGTAGGTCCCATTCCCAAACTCCGTTGTGTTAATTTCCACTGTATCATTTGAGACAGAAAGTGATGTGTTTCCAAGGCTGGCATTGACGGTGTAACTGACCTTTGACTGGACGCTGTAATCAAGTGAAACTTTTCCCCTAAGTACATTTGGTACTCTAATGCCAATGCTGATGTTGTCCTGAGAGTAGGTTTCATTGGTTGTAGAGTACATCGTAATGGTCGCATTGCTGATAGACAATCCTCTAGTGAGATTGGAGTTAAAAGCTAAAAACTGTGAATCTGCGTTCACACTTGTAAAATTTATAAATCCATTTTCAAGAACATAAATTCCACTCTTGTTTTGCAGAAATGTGTGTGTTGAGGACAAGCCTGCAATGGAAAGGTTGGAGCCAATGATATATGGGACATTTACCTCTCCACTGAAACCATAGAACGTTTCAAGGGTACTGTTGGGAAAAAGGTTGGAACTTGAACCAAGGCTTGAGACGTTGCCATGGGTGAAAGAAGGGTTTAGGTCAACCTCACTCAAATTTACTTTTGAAATGTTTTTGAAAGTGCCATTGCTGCTAAACTCTTCAGTGGAAAGGATTGCTGTGTCATTGTTGTATATTTCCGTCTCAAATGATGCCCCATTTGCCCAGGATTGCACCGGAACAGAGTCCTCGTGGATGGTGTAATTGGCAACCAACCCTTTCAATCCAGTGCTATAATCATACACTGAGCCATTTTCATTCTGAATGAATACATGGGCTTCTGCAGGATAGATTCTGGAGCCCTGTCCAGGATCAATATTCAACTTGAATTGGCTTAATGAACCAGTGGTGTAGTTGTAAATGTCTATGGCAGCTGCAGTGCCATTTCCAATGAGAAAATAACCGTTATAGGCAGTTCCTGCAGTGGATAAAAGAAACTGGGAAGAGCCAAGCCTGAAGAGAGTTGAGTTGCTGTTGTTGTAAAAATTGTAGCTGTATACTTTCCCGCCAGTTTTCTTCAGTGCATAAATTATGGAATTATCCTGCCAGTCCACTAATGGTTTGGAAAACAATTTTGGGTCGATTCCGGGAAAATACACAGAAGAAATGTTGCTTTCGTGGTAGTCAATGTTGCTGCCTGAGGCAACCGGATGAAAACCACTCACGTTGCTGCTAAGGTAAATGCTGTATATGGTGAGGTTTGAAAACCCACCCCCAATCAGCATACTGTAATTGCCAGTAGAACCGGTATAGCTGTCTTTGAGGGTGACAGGCATGTGGGAAGTCTGGTTGTCTCCGGAAACCATTCCTGTGTAAATATCACCGTTCTGTTCAGAACCTGAAAGTTGTAGTGTGTATAAGCCAAAAGGTTGTGGCTCCTGACCCAGTTGCTTCGCATGGAAATTTCCCAGGTACAGGCTGTTGTTGTAATTACTCCCAAACTTGTATCCCAGTATGTTCTCCGTATTATTTTCAAATAAGAGGTTCTGGCCTGTCTGGGAAATACTGTTATTTTCATTCCAGGTGAACGTTATCTTCAGAGTAAAATCAGGAAAAAGGCCGATGCCAATTCCCAGATACGAATCTGAAAGGTTCCGGTAGGCATAAGTGGAAATTGCCAAACCTCTGCCATAAATGGAATTTTCAACAGATATCCCAGTGTCTACGTTTTGTGAGACATTATGGAAGTTGATCCAGCTTAAGTTGGACGGGTAAGATCCAAGGCCGTAAGAGCTGAAGTTCAAGTAATGCTGCTGGCTTTGGCTGGAAGAATTAAAGGCAATTTGCCTGCCAGAGGACACTTGAACTGATGTTGCCAGCAGAATGACCAAAATACCAATAATGAGTACTCTTCTCATAATTTAATGAATTACCTTAATGTATACTTTTTTAAAACCATTGCTGTAAAATTGGCTTTGATGATGTTATTCACAATGATCGAAAAAACTCATTTTCTCATTTTTCTGAGCAACCAGAAAGGATATAGTGTACTTTCAAATTGGTAGGATAGCTGATTGAATAACCCGAGAATATGCGTACTTTAAGCAGGATACATCAAGATTAGGACTCAAACTTTGACTGGAATGTTTGAGCATTAAAGTATTATATTCGCCTGATCAATTAGTAAACAATAACCCTAAAAAATACACGCAGAGTTACTTGCATCAAAGCCAACTATAGGTGCAGTTTCTGTATGTTTTAGATGTGGGCTGGCTAAATTTCATAGGTCAGAACCCAAGAAAACGGAGTTAAGGTATACATGGCAGGAAGCAAAGAAGAGAAAAAGATGACAATCGAAGATCTCCCTGGAGTGGGAGAAGCGACAGCGGAGAAGTTGAGAGAGAACGGACTGGATGACATAATGACAATTGCAGTGGCTTCCCCCAAGGACCTTTCAGAAATGGCTGGCATAGCAGAGGGATCTGCAATCAAGATAATCGCTGCAGCCAGAAAGTCTGCTGATATTGGAAACTTCGAAACAGGAGAACAGATTCTGGAGAGAAGAAAGAATGTTCTCAAACTGACCACGGGAAGCAAAAATCTTGACAACCTACTTGGGGGGGGTTTTGAGACACAGGCAATTACTGAGTTCTTTGGTGAATTTGGCTCTGGAAAGACCCAGATTATGCACCAGGCAGCAGTAAACGCAACCATGCCAGTAGAGCAGGGCGGATTCGATTGCGACGTTCTCATTATCGATACTGAAAACACCTTCAGGCCAGAGAGGATCATTCAGATGTCCAAGGCAAGGGGTACCGATCCAGACACAGTGCTAAAGAGAATCCATGTTGCAAGAGCATACAACTCACATCACCAGATTCTTCTGGCGGAAAGGGCAATAGAACTTGGGAAAGAATTCCCAATAAAACTGCTTATCGTCGACTCGCTTACCTCACATTTCAGATCTGAATACATGGGCAGGGGATCCCTTTCCGAGAGGCAGCAGCTTCTTAACAGGCATATGCACGATCTCTTGAAGTTTGGTACAATTCACAACGCCGTGATAGGTGTTACAAACCAGGTATCTGCCAGGCCCGATGTGTTCTTCGGTGACCCTACTGCCCCAATTGGTGGAAACATTGTGGGGCATACCGCCACATTCAGGATATACCTTAGGAAGAGCAAGGGTGGAAAGAGAATTGCAAGACTCATAGACTCGCCTTACCTACCAGAGGGGGAGACAGTCATACAGATATCAGAAGACGGGGTTTCAGACGGCGTCTAATTCAGGCATCGTGGTCTAAATGTGGGACTATATCAGAGAAAAATTCAGAAAATATCCTTCTCAGACTAAGGTGCTCAGGAAACTCATATCTCTTGGGCTTTCTGTCAAGAAAGACCACGAGGGTACCCCCAAAATATACTGTGATGATGTTGAGGTTAAGGCCTCCTCTCTGGCGATGTCGCTTGGAGTGGATCGGCGGGCAGTTCTCGATATTCTGTCCAAGATAGTGGAGGACAGCGAACTTGCAAAGTTCTTCCTCGATCTCAAGCCATCTCCAGATTTCAGGAAAGTCAGCACAAAGCTTGGAATGGGTGTGATCCAGATTGTTGCCACAAAGGCTACTCAACCAGGAATTGTTTCAGGAGTTTCTCAGATAATTGCCAGGGAAGGCATCAGCATAAGGCAGGTAATGGTGGATGATCCTGAGCTTGTAGACGACCCAAGGGCCACAATAGTTACCGATAGCCCAATCCCGGGCAGGCTTCTCTCCGATCTGAAGATGGTTGATGGAGTTGAAGCGGTTGTTATTCTTTAGATTTTGAAATTCTATGTGCCTGACGGTATTTTCCATTCTTTTGTTTCAGTAGCCGAAAAACTGGTCCAGGTCGTTTCCATATACCAATGAGGACAACGATTTGATATTATCCAGCAAGTCTGAATAAGACTGGGCTGAAACATTGATGTGCCCCACTTTTCTTCTTTTCCTGATGCCGTCCTTTCCGTACCAGTAAACCTGGGTCTCCGGATGGGCAAGAATTTTGGATTCCAATTCGTCAGTAAGCGAGAGCCCGACCAGGTTTAGTATGCCCGAGGATCTGTAAAGTTGAGGATCTGCCAGCGGAAATCCACACACTGCCCTGACATGCTGTTCAAACTGGGAAACTGAGGAGCCCATGAGAGTATGGTGCCCCGAGTTATGCACCCTTGGCGCAAATTCGTTGATGTATGCTTTTCCGCCCTTCAGGAAGAATTCCACTCCAATGACCCCCACATAAGACAGCTTCTCCAATAGGGCCCTAACGATTTCCCTCATTCCGGAATCTTCTATTGGGGCAGCATTGTAATATAACATCCCCCTGTAGTTGACATTCAGCGATGGCTGAAAGAAGGTTGTGTTTCCGTTTGGATCCCGTGCTGCAATGACAGAAGCCTCCATGTCAAATCTTACAAACTTCTCTACAACGTATTTGCCTTCGGGCAGCTCCTCCTCGAGTGACCCGTTCTTGACGATATACTGCCCTTTACCATCATATCCGCCGTGGGCAAGCTTTATCACCGCATCCCCATATTCCCGGCCAATTCTTGCAGCGTCCCTGGCATTGTCTGCAACTTCAAAATCTCCAACCGGCAGTCCGTTTTCTTTCAGAAAGAGCTTTTCCTTCGACCTGTCCCGCTTTAATTCCACGGGTAGCATTCCGGGCCTGAGTTTCCCCCGTTCCATTGCGTATTTAAGCACCCTTTCATCCACATGCTCAAATTCGTAAGTTACAAAGTCACAGCTGTCCACAAACTCCTGGAATTCATCATATTCAAAAGCCATATCGGCAATTCTGGAGGCTGGCCCTTCCTTTGTACTGTCAATTACGAGAAACTCAATTCCCAGCTTCTTGCCTTCGAGAATCATCATAAGGCCAAGCTGACCGGAACCAATGATGCCCAACTTCATGGGAGTTTCTCTCCCAGCACCTTATTCTTCTGGTTGCTGGAAAACTTCCTCACTTTCTCCCTTATTTCAGGATGCTTGATTCCGAGTATTCTTGCAGCAAGGAGGGCTGCATTTTTTGAATTTCCTATGGCAACCGTTGCAACAGGTATTCCGGCCGGCATCTGCACAATTGAAAGGAGTGAGTCTATCCCCTTGAGGTTCCTTGTCGGTATTGGTACCCCTATCACAGGAAGCGCGGTCATTGAGGCAGTCATTCCAGGCAAATGAGCAGCCCCACCGGCAGCTGCAATAATTACCTCCAGCCCCCTTTCCTCTGCGGTACTGGCATATTCATACATGAGTTCCGGAGTTCTGTGAGCTGAGACCACTCTGTATTCGAGATCTATTCCAAATTCCTGGAGCAGGTTAATCGCATCAGTCATGTGCTCATAGTCACTCCTGCTTCCCATAATAATTCCCACGAGGGGCATGTATGATAATTTGAGCTATGTATTTAAAAGAAATCAGTTCAGGTAGGTGCGCAAAGAATCAAGATTCTCAGTATAACCGGACGAAGCTTTTCTGATTCTGTTCATTACTGCCAGCCCTTTTCCTCTCTCTTCAAATGGCTGTATGATGCCTATTTCGCATTGGGTCTTGTCAAATTCCCGCAAAGCAGAGAACAGGTTTCTTGCAACTTCATCCAAATCGGCCTCTTTGCCCAGGCTGATACAATCAAGCCTGGATTTAGCACAGGTCTCTTCAGAGCCTATTATGAGTATCTTGCCGAGGAACTCACTTCTCTCCGAAACTTCCCGCGCAAACAACCTGGAAGAGGCGAGATAAAGCTTCTTTCTTGGAGAATAATGCCTATATTTCATGCCTGGGGCAAGTGGGACGGTGCTCTCCAGCAACCCTCTTGAAAATTCCGTAATCCTGATGGGGCCAAATATCTCCTCCAGCTCTTCTACAGGTTTAGCTCCAGCCCTCAGTAGTGTGCATTCTCTTCCTGAAATATCAATTATGGTGGATTCGACCCCCTCTGCAGTTGGCCCACAGTCAAATATGAAGTCGACCCTCCCGTCAAGTTCTTCTATTGCGTGCCTGGAATCTGTAATGCTTGGCCTTGTTGATATATTGGCACTTGGTGCAGCTATGGGAACTCCTGCTTTCCTTATGAGTTCCAGTGAAAGTATGTTGTCCGGCATCCTCACGGCGACTAGAGCTGAGCCTCCGGTTACAGTGTCGGGGATTCTCTCTGATCTCTGTAATAGTACAGTAACAGGACCAGGCCATACTCTTTCGAGTTTGCCCAAAATTTCACTGGAAACACGGCCTGCAACCTCCTTTAACATACCCATGTCAGAAATGTGCACAATAAGCGGGTTATCCGGTGGCCTCTCCTTTGCCTTGAAGATTTGGAGGCAAGCCTCCCTGGAATAAGCATTGGCCCCCAGGCCATACACAGTCTCAGTGGGAAAAACCACAAGGCCACCTCTTCTGATGACTTCTGCTGCTGCCTCTACAGAATCATTAGAAGGTCTTACAGGGTCAGTTTTTACAATGGTTGTCATGTTACTTGAATTGCCTGCCTATGAGTGTCCTGTTAATTACCATTTCTAACCTTCCCGGAAATGCACGGGAGAATACAATCTTGAATAGAACTGGTTCATTTATGCCACCTTGTGTGGTTTTTTGGGAATGTATAAGTGTTTGTCAATCAAAGCTTTTATCTGAAGATCTCTTAATGGTTCACCATGGACATAACAAAATACGACCTCACACTGGACATTGACTTCAAAAATCTTAATTACACCGGCAAGGAGACCATTTCAGTTACGGGCCAGGGAGAGAAATTCTATCTTAATTCCGTTGGGCTCGACGTTACCTCCGTAAAGGTCGGCGGCAAATCAATCCCTTTCACCTTGAACCCAAAGGAACAGACCCTTGAAACGGACTATAGGGTTAATGGTAATTCCTCAGTTGAAGTGGCTTTCAGTGCTAAGGTTGGAAATGTCCTGCAGGGACTTTATGTTGCAAATTACAAGGAAGGGCACATGCTCACCACCCAGTTTGAGAGCACTGGAGCCAGGCGGGCATTTCCATGCATAGACCATCCCAGGTACAAGGCGGTATTTTCACTTAAGCTCAATATTGACAACGAGCTGGAAGCGATTTCCAACATGCCTGTTCATGACGAGGCAGTACAGACAAATGGCAGAAAAATAGTAACATTCCAGGAAACCCCAAGGATGTCAACATATCTCCTGTACATAGGAGTTGGCAAATTTGACCATATGGAAAAGAAGCTGGGTAAGATAAAGGGCATTCTCACAGCTCCCAAGGACCATCTTCTGAGCACAGATTTTCCACTTACAGAGGCTGGTGGGGCAATTAATTATTTTGAAGATTACTACGGAATTGATTTTGCACTTCCCAAGGTTCACCTCATTTCAGTGCCTGAATTTGGGGCAGGTGCAATGGAGAACTGGGGGGCAATCACATTCAGGGAAGTTGTGCTGCTGGTGAATGAAAACACCAGTGCCATGATTAAGCAAACCATATCCGAGGTTATTGCGCATGAACTTGCCCACCAGTGGTTTGGCGATCTTGTAACCATGGAATGGTGGAACGATCTCTGGCTCAATGAGAGCTTTGCAACATTCATGGCCCATAAAGCAATAAATTCAATGCATCCAGATTGGCACTTCTTTGGCAAATTCCTCATTACGGAGACTTCAGGCGCCTTTTCTGGTGATTCACTCCACAACACGCACCCAATAGATGCCGATGTCAAGAGCCCTGATGACATCGCACAGATATTCGATGAGATCAGTTATGGAAAGGGAGCCAGCATCCTAAGAATGATCGAAGGATATGTTGGAGAGAAAAACTTCCGTGACGGAATAAGGAAATATCTCCAGGACAACAAATACGGCAATGCAAAAGGATCCGATCTGTGGAGTTCCATTGAGAATGTCTCAGGAATGCCTGTTTCCAAAGTGATGGAGTCATGGATCAAGAAGAAAGGGTACCCAATCCTCAATGTTAAGAGGGACGGGAACAAGCTGCACATAGCCCAGGAGAGATTCATGCTTGATGGAAAACCCGATGGCTCAAAGTGGCCAGTTCCACTCACCGTCCTGACAGCCAATGGGATCAAGTCAGTTCTCATGGAGAATGAAGAAATGGTGCTGGAATCAGAAGGCTTCATAAAGTTGAATGCAGGTGAAACCGGTTTTTACAGAGTGCTGTATTCTCCAGAACTCGTATCTGGCATCAATTCCAATCCAGGAAAACTCTCATATCTGGATGCATGGGGAATGGTCAATGATTATTCCGCATTCCTGAAAGCAGGAAAGATCAATCTGGATCAGTATCTGGAAAGCATCAGGCCTTTCACGAAGCTTGATGAGTACGTGGTTGCACAGGAACTATCTGGTCAGTTCTTCACTCTCTCACTCATAATGCCTGAAAACAAAAAGCTGATTCCCGTTGCTAAGGAGTTTTACAGGCATCACCTGTCGCGCCTTGGCGACAAGAAGCCTGGAGAGGATGAAAACGACGGAGTGCTGAGAGGAACTATGGCACTGAATCTTGCGATGATTGACAAAAAATATGCTGAAGAACTGGCTCCCAAGATCGACTCATTCTTCAAAGTTGACCCTGATGTAAGGCAGGCTGTTGCAGTAGCATATGCTGGCGCCAGGAACGACTTCAAGAAGCTCTACAGGCTCTTTGAGGAATCGAAGACTGACGAGGACCGCATAAAGATTATCAGTGGAATGTCCTGGCTTAATGGCAAGGAAAATTTCAAGGACCTTCTAAGCCTGATTGAAAAAGACAGGGTGAAGAAGCAGGACTCCCTGAGAGTCTACATGGGCGTAAGCATGAATCCGGGCCAGAGGGAGAATATGTTCTCAGAAATGACCGGAGCAATCAAAACTGTGGAGAAATATTTTGAGGGAACAGGCTACACGGGCATGATGCTTGAAGCCATGATACCGTACCTCGGAATTGGGAGAAAGGAAGAGATGAGAAAATATCTTGAGACAGTAAGGGAGGATTCTTTCTCCAAGGGCATAAACAAAGGATTGGAAGTTTTGGAAATTTACACAAGGCTCGTTACTTCGGGCCAATAAATCCAATATATTATTATTCGGTTTTCCCTCTCATTTTTCAGGCGATGCTTCATCACAGAGATAGAGAATTATGAAATTTTCCTGAATATAGACAGTGAAAAGCTAAGTTACAGGGGGAAGGAGAAAGTTTCCATTACCGGTGCCGGAGAGGAAATCCGGCTAGATAGTGTGGACCTTTCAATCCTTTCTGTCAGGTTGTCTGGGAAGGAAGCCAAATTCACGCTGATACATGAGGAACAGGCACTCTCCATTGAAAATACACAAGGAAAGGATGCAAGCCTGGAGATAGAATTTGGCGGTTCAATACCAAGGCTGCTCACTGGCCTTTACCTGGCCAATGCAAGAGAAGGAAACATATTCACGACGCAGTTTGAAAGCACAGGCGCGAGACGAATGTTTCCGTGCATAGACCATCCTGAATACAAGGCAACTTTTGACATATCAGTGGAGATAGACGGGGACCTTGACGCCATATCAAACATGCCTCTATCGCTGGAAGAGAAGAACGGCCCAAGGAAAACTCTGAAATTCCAGAGGACACCGAGGATGTCCACTTACCTCCTGTATCTCGGAGTGGGGAAATTTGACACAAGATCTATAATGAGAAAGAAGACAGAGGTCATTCTGGCCGCTCCAAAGGGTGGACTGACAAAGTCAGATTTTCCGCTGGAAATCGCGGCAAAGGTCCTGGACCAGTTTGAGGATTACTTTGGCATTGACTTCGCTCTCCCCAAGGTTCATCTAATCTCTGTGCCTGAATTTGCAGCAGGTGCAATGGAGAACTGGGGCGCAATCACATTCAGGGAAGTGTACCTGAGCATAGATGACTCCACAAGTTCATTCAGCTACAAGGCTACAGGAGAAGTCATTGCGCATGAACTTGCCCACCAGTGGTTCGGGAATCTCGTTACCATGAAGTGGTGGAACGATCTCTGGCTCAATGAGAGCTTTGCAACATTCATGTCTTACAAGGTACTTACGAAAATCCATCCGGAATGGGATACCATGGGTGACATGGTTCTCCTCAGGACTGAAGGGGCATTAAAGAGCGATTCATTGAAGGACACGCACCCAATAGATGCCGATGTCAAGAGCCCTGATGACATCGCACAGATATTCGATGAGATCAGTTATGGAAAGGGAGCCAGCATCCTAAGAATGATCGAAGGATATGTTGGAGAGAAAAACTTCCGTGACGGAATAAGGAAATATCTCCAGGACAACAAATACGGCAATGCAAAAGGATCCGATCTGTGGAGTTCCATTGAGAATGTCTCAGGAATGCCTGTTTCCAAAGTGATGGAGTCATGGATCAAGAAGAAAGGGTACCCCATTGTTGAAGTGAGCTACAGCAATGAGGGCACTGAACTGAAACAGGAGCAGTTCCTGGTTTCTGGTGGAAAAACTCCTCAGACATGGCCCATACCTCTGACATACTACCGGGGAAGGAAAGTTGAGGCAATGCTTCTTGAATCTTCCCAGGGCAAATTTCCGGGGCATAATCCAGTGAAGCTAAATGCCAATTTCTCAGGATTTTACAGGACTACTTACTCCAAGGAACAGTACGAGGAAATAGTATCTGGCATTGGCAACCTGTCGCACCTTGATATATGGGGGCTGGCAAATGATACTTATTATGCAATGCTATCTGGCAGGCTCTCCACTTCAGAATATATCTCGAGAATCAGGAAAATATGGGAATCGAAGGAACCCATCGTAATCAATGAGATCACTGGAGAACTGCACAGCCTCTTCCTAGTAAGCCCTGAAAGCAAGGTTATAAAGGCTGCTGCAAAAGAATTCAGCCGAATGCATTTAACGAGGCTGGGTGAAAAATTAAAAGGAGAACCCATTAACACATCTGTGGCAAGAGCATCTCTGAAATCCACACTTGTACTGGTGGACAGTGACTTCGCAAAAGTTCAGGGCAAGAAGTTCTCCAATTATTTCGATGTAGATCCGGATGAACGGACATCAGTGGCCGTATCGTTTGCCTTGAACGGAGGGGATTTTCAGACTATGCTTTCTGCCTTCGAGAACTCTAAAACAGACGAGGACCGAACAAGGTTGCTTAGCGCCATGGGATGGCTCCAGACTGATGAAGATCTGGGCAAGGCACTTGATCTAATAAGGAATGGAAAGGTCAAAAAACAGGACACTGCAAGGTTTTACATTGGAGCTTCCCAGAGCCCGGGTTCCAGAAATTACATGTTTGAGAACATGGATTATGCAATAAGGCAGTTGAGAGAGATATACGTGGGTTCCAGGGTTCCTGCAAGGACTCTGGAAACCATTGTTCCTTTACTTGGCATCGGCAGGGAAGAAGCTACGAAAGAGAAACTTGCGCAGTTTAAAACACAGGATATGCTGGTCAGTGTAAAGAAGGCACAGGAACTGCTTTCGGTATATTCCAGGGCTAACAAGAATTTCTCCAACCTTTAATCTATCCATTATTTTTTTTCATTTGTTCCCACTGGCACTTTTGTGGCAATTATTCAAATTTATTTATAAGAGCATTTTCTATTTTAAAGCAAATAAATAGTTTTTATCAATGTTTATATATTTCATATTTAAACTTTACTACGAAGGCTTTTAAGTGCATAGTCTTAAGGAAACATATGGAACAGAACATTCAAGGAAAAAGAAAGAAACCAAGATTGCGAAAAGAGCTCACTCTGTTTCAGCTCGTTATTATTGGAGTTGTTGGAGCCATGGGGAATGGTGCACTTTTCGGCACTGTTGGAATGGTATCCATTGCTGGGCCGGGAGCCATATTTGCCTTTATATTTGGAGGCCTAATCTATACATCAATAGGTTTTACTTACATGGAACTGTCCAAAGTTCATCCCGAAGCCGGTGGGCCAACAAGGTTCTCGCTGTATACCCACGGCCGTATGACAAACCTGATCAATTCTATGTCAGATCTGGCGTGGTACATTTTCATACCACCAATTGAGGCGGTCTCCATTGTTGCAGGCTTTCAGTACTTCGCCAGCCAGTACCACTGGCCCAACCTGCTTTCATCAGCAGGAACGCCAACTGTTCTTGGATCACTAATAGGACTTGCTTTATTGCTTGCATTTGTGCCTTTCAACTATTTTGGAGTAAGGAGATTTGGAAATTCAACCAAGTACCTTGGTTTAGTCAAGTTAGCATTCTATCTGGCAATGTCACTTGGGCTTATCTTCCTCGTGGCCAACTGGAGCAACCTTTCAACCTATGGAACGTTCCCAAAAATAGGTCCGATAAGCATATTGCTGGCAATGCCTCTGGCAATGTATGATTTCGGTGGTATAAGGGTAATTCCGGATTTGGCTGAAGAGTCCAAGAAGAAGGAACATGTAACAAAAGCAGTAATCCTGACAGTTATAATTGAAACACTGATTTATATTTCCATTGCATTTGCAGTCCTTTCAAGCATAAACTGGGGCGCACTTGGAATCACGCCAGGAAACTGGACTGCCCTGGAAAACTATTCCTATGGAACAAACCCATTCTTCATATTCGCACACTCAAACGGTCTTGAGGGTATTTTTGTAATAGCAGTTATTGCCGGGCTTCTAGCTCCATTTGTAACAGGATACATTTATCTTGGAAGTGGGACAAGAATTCTATTTGCAATGGGAAGGACAGGTTTCGTTGGTAACTTCATGAAAACTCTCCACAGCAAATATGCTATCCCAATATGGTCCCTCTTAGTGTTTGCTGGAGTAGGCGCATTTATCGTGCTGGTATCGGCACCAGCCCCGAGCATCTACAATCTTATTGATTACGCAGTGGATGCCGGTTATATTGGTTTCATAACAAACCCTGTTGCATTGATGGCTTCACGCAGGCAGGACACTACCAAGGCACATAATATGTACAGAGGCATGTCAATAGTTGCGCCCATTGCAATGGGGCTTGCTTCCCTGATCATATTCTGGGACGGTTGGACTTCAATTGTGTATTCACTGGAGATAGTTACTGGTGGGGTCGTAATCTTTGGCATAATAAGCTGGTTCACAACAAACAAGGAAAAGATGAACTGGTTCAACTCACTGTGGTACATTCTATACCTGGTCTTCATGGTGGCCATAATTGGCATATCATCTGACGGGCTTTACAACTACATTTCCTTCGAAATGGGAACTGTAATAACAGGCTTAGTCACAGTGGCTGTTTTCTATCCATTCGGTGTCCTGACTGCCCTTAAGGAAAAATATACACACCCTGAGTTCACAGAAGCAGTTAAGCAGGAAGTCGTCCAGCCACAGACCACCCAATAATTTTTTTTCAAAAAAATTTTTATTTTATAAACTTATTTTTTAGAAAGATTTTGTAATGCCAATTTTTTCAGAGAGTACATATGGCATGTTGGAAGCAGCAATCTCCTCCCACCACTTCACATTCTTTGTTTCCCTGGAAATTCCAGTGATTCCACTTAGCACATTGGGGATAGAATCGCTAATTCTTATTCCTGTCACAGAACCCTGAATTTCACCGTTTTTTACGTAGAAAACCCCATCTCTCGGGACAGTGGAGAATATGGCATTCCTGTAATCCTGGTATCTTGTATACCAGCAGTTGTTGATCAATAGACCTTCATCCAGTTCTGAAATCATTTTCGGTGCAGATTCTGCTCCAGGCAACACCTTCAGTTGCCAGGCTCCCGGAGAGATAATTCCGGCATTCCCGGTTGTTTTTGTACCAGCATGGGCAGAAGTGGAAAAAGAGTGCATGTAGTTTTTCAGTACCCCATTTTCTATAAGCACATTAGGGCCGGTCTTGGTGGCTTCATCATCACATGCCCTATACCCGACTCCCGTTGAATCAACTGGGTCATCCACAAGAGTGAAAGAATCACAGGACACCCCTTTGTTCAATGATTCAGAAAAGCAGCTCAATCCGGTTTCCACTGAATAATACGAAAGAAAGCTGGAGCTATATGACATGAGGTTTCCAATAACATATGGCGACATCAGGACATCATATTTTCCCGGATTGAAATCAACCCTGCCAGGGGCCAATGATAATGCCTCAGCAGACTGGTGCCCTATCTCTCTAATCTTCTTGGAATCCACTTTTTCCTTCAGGCCAAAGTGCCTGCCTTCTTGCCCGGTGTTGTTTCCCTTGAACGATCGGATGACCACTTCAAGCCCACCAGTGGTGAAAGTGCACTGGTTGTATTTTGTCCTTACCTCGATAGTGTTAGTCCTGTTGTAAAGTACTCCCGCTGCTCTCTCGGCGCCCGCTTCCAGTGAGGAGTTGACAACCTCTTGAGATAAGTCATGCAGGTCATAGTCAATTCCCGCCAATTTCTCAACCCTGTAACCTTCCTGCGTCTCTGGATTAATGCCTTCGAATGAAGGATTTTCCGGGATTTTACCGGCAAGCCCCCAAAGCAGTTCAATGCTGGAATCAAGGCGGTCCGGATCCTTCACACTGGTTGTCACAGTCCTTTTGCCCCTCGAAGCAAAAATTACAAGTGTGGATTGGTCCCAGATGTTGTAAAGGTCTTTGTTGTTCCTGGAAAACCTTACCTGTTCAGTTCTGGAAGATGAGAGTTCAGTTGCATATTCGTCAAAACCTCTTGATTTTAACTTGTTCATGGCTTTGTCCAGGTCAAATTGGCTCATTGGAGGTAGACCCCCCTGAGACGCATGTGGGGACCACCCATCCAGACATCCACTCCCTGCTCCGGGTCTCCTTTTCCGCACATTCCGGCGCTGAACTCCAGGTCATTGCCTACGGCATCAATTGAGCTGTAGAATTTGATGGTGTTTGTCTCTATTGTTGGCCTTCTAACCCTGCCGGAGATATCTCCGTCTGTGATCAGGTAAGCCTCTTTACCCACATATTTCTCGTTAAACCTGATGTCGTCTATATTCCATTCTGTGAAGGATTTAATGTAAACCCCTCTTCGCACGCCGTCAAACAGGTCATCGAATTTGTAGTCCCCCGGTTCAATATAGGTGGTGCTCATCCTCGCCAGCGGTTCCAGATTCCAGGATGAAGATCTTCCACCTGCGTTGGAGGCGGTGCCCAGTTGAGCTGCACTTTCCCTGTTCAGAATGAATTCATTGGTTTCGCCTCCCTTGTACAGGTATCTCTTCCTTGAAGGAATGCCCTCATCGTCGTATTTGTAAAATCCAAAACTGCCGCCCAGAGAAGGGTTGTCCACAACATTGACTACGGGAGACCCTATCTTAAGTGGAAATTCCTTCCCGGTGAGGAATGATTCCCCAGCCTGTGCGCCCTCTCGGCCAATGATCCTGTCATACTCAGTGGGATGGCCGCAAGACTCATGTGCGACTATTCCTGAAATTTCTGGCCCCACTATAATATCAAATTTGCCAGGGGTAATCCTCGGTGCCTCAGCAGACTGATGGAGATCAGTCAAGTCCTGTTCTATTCTGTTCTGCAGATCCAGTTTCTCAATGAATTCGAAACCGGAAGAAGAACCAAATTGCTCCGTGGACTGTTCAAATTCTCCACTTTCCGCCACTCCCACAAGGTAGAAATAAAAAAGCCGGGAAATTTCTCCGCTGATTTCCGAGCCAGTAGAGTTGACATAAAACTGATTTATCCTCTTGTCAACCATGGAGTTTACTCTGACAGAGGCTCCTGAGCTTCCCATTGCAGAATCGTTTTCCCTTACAATGGTGACCCTGTCCTCTATGGAATAATCCTCAAGCTTCTTCTTTGCTCTTACCTTCCAACTGTCCTTAATGGCGTCTCCTTCGTATATCCTGTTCTTTCCATCAAAATTCGACTTTTCAATTGCCCTGTCTATGGACTCTTTTACGCGGGTCCAGTCATTTGAATCGCTGTATGCCATGCTTATTGACCTGTTTACAACTCTCACTGCATATCCGCGCTCTGAATCGAAATTCAAGCCTTGGAATTCGCCATTCCTGAAACCAACCTGGTTTACGTTGAGGTCCATGTACCTTGCCTCCGCAAATTTGGAGCGGGATGAGGCATAGTCAAGGATCTTGTGGATGAGGTCCCCTTCCATTTCTTATTTGCCCCTTCTCTTGGATAGCCTGTTGTCATAGGTTACCATAATGCGGTCAATGCATTTCCCGAAGTTCCAGTCGTAGTCGTTTATCGCCATGTTGACACTTCCTCCAACCAGGCGAGTTCTAACTGAAAACTTGGTTCTGCCCTCGTTGTGGTACTTTGCGACATGGAAATCCATGTGGCCCCCTTTTATCCCGGCAAGCATAGGGAGCCTTGCTACAAGTTTGCTTGCGTTGTGGTACAGGATATCGTACAAGTCATCATCCCATGGCTCAAGACCTGAAACCTGAATCAGGATCCCGTCTTTGTTGCCTCCGGTATCTATTACCCCTATAATGTCGGATGAATCTATTACGCCAGCTACCTTGTTTGAGCTATCCACTACAGGTATTGCCCTGATTTTGTTCTCTACAAGCAGGGAAGCACATTTTTCTACAGTCATGTCCGGATCTGCCTTTACGTGTACCAAGCCAAGCGATCCGATTTTAACTGCAGTCTTTTCAGCTTCGCCCGCGACCTCGCCAGCAGTAACCCTTTCAGTGGAATTTAGCAACCTGTCCTGCGAGATCTGATCAACCCGGAGAATTCCGAGAAAGCTTCCAGTGGAGGATACCACCGGCATCTCTGATTCGTCAAGTGATCTGAATTTCTCAAGTGCCCTGTAAACAGGTTCATCATCCTGGACCAGAACCGGGTCTGAAGACATTACCTCAAAACACTTCATTTCAAAGGCTGGGACGATCTTTTGAAGGTTCTTGAGAATATCGGTCCTGGAGAGGATGCCAGTCAGGTGGCCTGAATCAACCACAGGAAGCGCTGCAAGCCCACTGTCCATGAGCAGCTTAACTGCGGATTTCACATCCGAGTTTGAGGACAGTTTTGCAGTTCTAATCATGAAGGACTCCACCTTGGAATTGCTGCGTATGCTCCTTCTCCTGAGAATTTCCCTGTAGCTCAGCATTCCGGAATATCGCTTGCCATTCAGTATGGGTACCTGGTGGATACCAGTGTTTCTCATCTTCGAAAGTGCGTCTGCGACCGTGGAGGTTGAGGGCAAAGTTACAAGGTTTTTGGAGGTCATTATCTCGGAGACCTTCACTGGGGTTCACCCCAGTAGGTCATCTTCAAGCCGGATACGTAATCTTCAACTTCTTTTGAAACATTTTCTCCGGCCGATGCCCTGTTTATGAAGCCAGCAACCTTCTCCATGTTGGTGACTCCCATTCTTGTAATTTCAGCAGTTCCAACTCTTCCTTCCCTGTCAATGATAATCCTGTTCTTTTCAAGCAATTCACTGAATTTCCTGAAATTGAGGCTCTTGTTTTCGAGTGATTTCTGCGACAACCCCAGCTGGTGAGTTTCAGAATACCATGGAGCATAGAGGGGCTTAACATCCCCTTCTGAGAGGAGTTTTCCCAGGGACCTGGAATTCTTGACCACCCAGTGTGCATATTCATTCCCATGATTGATCATCTCTTCCATTGCCACTCCCAGTGCCGCAACACGGGAAGGATGGAAATTATCCATGGTCCTCCATGTCAGGTTCTTTCTGAACCTGTTCATAAGGTCCTCATCATTGGAAAGGATGATTCCTCCCTGCGGCCCGAAAAATGTCTTGTGTGTAGACCCGAAGAGCACATCACAATAGTTCAGTGCATCCTGCTGAAAAGCGCCCCCGGCGATAAGACCCATGACGTGTGAGCCATCATATGCAAGTGTGCAGTCATATTTGTCTGATAATTCCCGGAGGGGTTTTAGATCATAATGTTTGAGGAAGAATGACTGTCCAAGTACCATCAGTGCAGGATTGGAGGATTTCATTGCCTTTTCAGTCTTCTCAAGGTCAACTTCCTGAGTTTCCTGATTGAATGGTATATCATAGTTCTGGACACCAAACATCTGTGGGAGATATCCGCTCTGGTATCCAGTATATCCGCCATATTTTTCAGGTATGGACAGGAGGTTTCTCTTCCTCTGCATAAGTGAAAGCAGGATGACCTGCGCGGCAATGTGGCCACCGGTAGGCCTCACTTCCGCATACTTGGCCCGGTAAACCTTTGCGGTAAGTTCCATTGTTTTTTCCAGGATTTCCTGGGTGTATCGGGTGCCGCCATATGCATCATGGTCATTGAGTACTAGGGAATATCTTGACCCTAAATCTGACGCCAGGGCTTTCCTCACATCAGGGCTAAGGACATTTTCCGAGGCCTGGAGGTTAAGAGTTCCCGCTCTGTATTCGTCATGCTTTTCCACAAGTTTCAGAATTTCACTCATTGAGCATCTTCCCCTTTAAAAAACTCAAAAAAATAATAGCCACGACCAATCAATTGTTATCCAATTATATAACCTTTGCAACTACATTTCCTGACATCGAAATTTGTTGCAGTGTTGAAAGGAAGGTCTAAAACTATTGAAGATAAATAATCTGTTCATCCCTTAGCTTGGTGAGTTTCATTCCAATCACAGGCCCATGACCATTCATTGAAGTTAATGGCTTGGAAGAAAAGTTCTTTCAAAGCCTTCTTTGTGAAAGGGGGAAAGGAATGGCTGGCATTCCAGCGGGCACCAGTAATTCGATGGAATTAAAACCTAGGATCCAATATTATGGCAACATGAATGTCAAGATGCGAATCCTTGTGGCTTCATACAGGCGCAAGGACGTGGCTGTGGAGCTGTTTGGCCGAACACAGGACGGGAAATCGGTTACTGCACTTTATTTCGGCTTCCAGCCATATTTCGATCTAGTGGAACCAAATGAGGCCTGCCTGGGAATGTACAGGGCGGATCCAGAATTTGAGAGATTTGAGGATAAAAAACTCTGGATTGATGGAGCAGAAAAGGATGTAAAACGCATCTATGTCAAATCCCCCTGGATGGTTCCCCAGTTGAGGGAAAAGTGTGGAAAAAAATTTGGAGTCATGGCTGCTGACATCCCGTTTCATCACAGATTCATTTACGACAAGGATCTTGGTTCCTGCGTGGAAATAGAAGGAGAGGAACTAGAAGCAGAGAAGAAGCACTTCACCACAGATATTGTGATAAAGATCAATGAAATAAGAAACGTAACTGAGTTCAATCCACCCTTGAAAATTCTCAGCTTTGACATTGAAAATGCCATTGAAACCAGGAATAATGAACAGTATGGCAATATTCTCGTAATCGGCTACTCTATATTTGACGGCACAAGCTGGGAAAAAGGTGCAATCAGGGGTAGCGAGGAAGACATTTTATGGGGATTCAACAAGCTAGTAACCTCCAAGGACCCCGACGTAGTGACCGGCTATAACATAGATGGTTACGACCTTCCGGTTGTCAAGTACAGGATGAGCCTGTACAGGATACCTTTCAGGATTGGCAGGGACTTTGAGGAACCACACAGGATCCAGGGCCAGTACTGGCGAATGCATGGTAGAATTATTGCAGACACCTGGTGGGGTGTGAAGAAAGTATTGCACCCAAAACATGAAACGCTTAACTATGTGGCAAAAGAACTGCTGGGAGAAGGTAAAGACAACATAAACAGGCTGAAGATCGAAGAGGAATTCCAGAATCGGCCCGAGGAGGTTGTTCAGTACTGTATCAAGGATGCTGACCTGACACTCCAGATCTTCAACAAACTTCGTCTCATGGACAGGAATATGTTCATGAGCACTGTAACAAAGCTTCCCCTCGATGATGTTACAAACGGCGGAACCAGCAACTACGTGGACTCACTCCTCATAAGAAAGGCAGATCAGGAGAAAATTGGGGTCCCAATGACTGCAAGGAGCATGAAATCCGCACCCATTGAAGGCGGATATGTGCACAGCATTGGTGCAGGAATATACGACAATGTAGTGGTGCTGGACTTCAAGAGCATGTATCCGTCTATGATTATGAAATACAATATCTGCTTTACAACTTTTGATCCAAAAGGCCAGATTGAGGCTCCCAACGGTGTAAGATTCCTGGACAAGGAGCACAGGGAAGGGCTTGTGCCTAGGTTGCTCAGGGAGCTCATGGATGAAAGGGATAAGGTCAAGAAACTTATGAAGGCAGCTTCGTCTCCAGAGGAAAAGGAATATTACGACGGAGTGCAGGGGGCAATTAAGATTCTTATGAACACTTTCTATGGTGTTCTGGCTTCCTCATTCTGGCGATTCACAAACCTTGAGATCGGCGGGGCAGTCACCGCCTATGCCAGGAACACAATCAAGGCACTCATTGAAAAACTCAAGGACGAGAACTACAAAGTCATCTATGGCGACACTGACAGCATATTCATTGAATCCGGCGCATCAAGCCACGAAGAGGCAGCCAGAGTTGGAATAGAACTCAGCAAAAGGCTCTCCACAGAAGAGGGCGTAATAGTTGAATTCGAGAAAGTAATGGATCCACTTTTCTCTCACGGCGCCAAGAAGCGTTACGCAGGTAGAATAGTATACCCTGAGTCCCAGAAAGGTGAAGTTCTGGTCAGAGGGTATGAAGTGAGGAGGACAGATTCCTTTGACCTGCAGAGCGAATCTCTTTCAAAGGTGTTTGATTTTGTCATGAACAGGGATGTGGAAGGTGCTGTGAATTTCAGGAACCAGACACTGGACATGGTCAGGCGCGGCGATCCATCCATAAATATAGAGAGCCTTGTGATCTCCAGAACCGTAAAGCAATTCGACCAGTACAAGGAAGAGAAATCCCTGGCAAATGTAAGGGTGGCAAAGAAGCTCATGGAACAGGGTGAGACATTTATCCCTGGAATGAAGGTTTCCTGGATTGTAACCAACAGCAAGAAATCTCCGCAGGAAGTTGAACCTTACATTGACGGGTCTGAATTTAAGTTCAAGCCTGACTGGGATTATTATGCGAGGCGGGTGGAAGAAACTCTTGACCGAGTGCTGGAAGGCATCGCGGAAGATTACGGTTTCAACAAGAACAATCAGGCCAGCCTGTTCCAGTTTACAGAAGGAGTGCCTTCAGGGAAAGGTAAGGAAAGGAGCAAGGTGTCACCAGATGAGGATCAGGACCAGGGCTCCATGCAATCAAAACTCTTCTGACCTTACCTGTATTCGTTTATTCTTACCCGGTTTTCGGGGTGCCCTTCCAGATACCTTCTGACGTTTTCGCATGCCATGTAAATTGCATTATCTACTGAATTTCTTGATATGCCTCCAATATGGGGTGTGAGGTATGCATTCTCAGGTATTGGGAAAGAGACCTTTGGCTCATTCCACCACACATCAGTGAGGTAGACTTTTTCAGGGTTTTCCGCAAGGAAATGCAGGAGATCGCCTTCAGCAACTATGTCTGCACGGGCAACATTCACTATCATATCTCCATAGAATTTAGACAGAAGATTCTTGTTCACAATACCTAGGGTTTCCTTTGTCTTTGGAAGTGCAATCAAGAGCACGTCGCAATTGGTTACCAGTTCCTCTGCTGAATCCATGAAACGGTCCACATTCCTGTCTTCCCGGGGGGTACGGGTGAAGGCATTGACATTCATGCCGAACGCCTTTGCAATTCTGGCGCTGCTCCGGCCGATGCCACCATGGCCAAGCACACCCAAAGTTCTGCCAGAAAGGGAGCCCACTCTCTCCTTCCTGTAATTTCCATTTCTTGTTTCCGAAAAAAACTGGCAGATTCTCTTTTCATGTGCCAGCATCATTGCGAAAGCATGTTCTGCCACAGGGTCAGAGAAAGTTCCAGCGTTACTGAAAACCTCCACATTGGGAGGAAGCCGGCTGAACTCAAGATGATCCACTCCTGCGCTTATTGTCTGGACGGCTTTCAACCTATCTGTTGGAACAAATCTTGGCAAAATAATCTGTATGTCTGCATCTTCAGGTTTCTGCACTGAGACTTCAATGCCTGCTATCTTGCTGCACTTTTCCGCAACTTCCGGGCTGACATCGTGCAAAATGGTGGCTTTCATTGAGAAAAAGATATTGTGATTAACTTAAACTTTTCATAAGATCAGGGTTCGCCTAATTATTGTCTGTTTCCATGAGATCCTGTCAATAAAGTCAGAGATTCTCTCACGGTAAAGGTGCTGATCCGCTGGAAATCTTACCTCAATTTCCAGAATTTTCTCTATTGCTTATTTTACTGGTTTCATCAGAGCCTTTTTCCTTTCAAAAAGCCAGAGGGAGTCCTGACATACCGCAAACTTCCGGGCATGAATCACTGTGTTTTTGGTGTCCAGGGTTAAGCTGAAAAATAAGCCACTGCAGTGATGTTCTGGCATGTGTGAGTTCGTCCAGGAACCATATACCTTTCCCGGATGAAGGAAGCTGGGAGCATTGTATGAACTCCATGTCCTGGTCTGTCTTCACCGGGATACCCAGGAGGTCAGACTCCCATAGTAATTGAGCCTTAGGTCAAGCATGGAGAGACCGAACTCAGCTGCAGTTTCCCTAACAATCCGTGACTTGCCTATGCCTGGCGTTCCCCATACCATAACCGACAGGCCACCCCTGAACGCAACTTCAAAGAGTATATTCTTCAGCTCTCCAGGGTTGATCTCTTTCATCCGGCCTATCCAAAACTGTCGTTTCATGATAAAGCACTTTCTGAAAAACCTGAAAACCCGCACCTTCAGTGCAGAAAGTCAAACGTTTTAAACAGGAAGGCACTGCTTGAATGTGAAGGACGCCATCGTGGTTGGTGCTGGCCCCTCGGGCTCATATCTGGCCCATCTTCTTTCTAAGCGGGGATTTCAGGTTCTTAACCTGGAAGAACATCCAGAGGTAGGCAGGCCGGTTGACTGCACAGGTGTCGTTACAAGCAGGGTATTCAGTTACGTAAAAAGTACTTCTATTGCCAACAGAGTGAAGGGGGCAAATGTCTACTTTCCAGGGGAAGAACCCCTGCACATTGAAAAGACAGATGAAACAATCGTCATTTATAGAGATGCATTTGACAAGGATGTCTCATCCATGGCTGTGGATTCAGGCACGGATCTAAGAGTTAATGCCAGGGTCAGTTCCGTATCTGCAGGCAATGATTTTGCAGAAGTGAAGTTCAGGGAAAACGGCATCCAGAAGACCGAAAGGGCAAGGGTTGTCATCGGAGCAGACGGGGCCAACAGCATTGTGCGGAAGGACCTTTACACCGAAAAGCCAAGAAGAGTTGTGTCGACATATCAGGTGGACTCCGCATTTAAGATGGAGGACCAGGACAGCGTGACAGTGTACCTTGGATCAGATGTGTCCAAGGGGTTCTTTGCATGGGCCGTCCCAACGGGAAATATATCAAGGATAGGCGTGGGGACCATTGGTTCGGGCACCAGATCCTATTATGAGGCGATTTCAAAGCGTTTCCCAATGGACACTGTCCTTGGCATCAATGGTGCCCCGATCCCCATCTCATATCTGAGAAAGACATATGGCAACAGGTCTCTCCTGGTGGGTGATGCTGGAGGAATCGTAAAACCTCTCACTGGTGGTGGCATTTATACAGGAATTGTTTCGTCTAAGCATGCCGCAAGGGCTTTAACCGAGGCTTTTGAAAAAGGGAATTTCAGCAGTGAATTCCTTTCCAGATACCAGAAATACTGGAAGTCTGAGATTGGAAGGGAGCTCTGGATGGACGGCCTGGTTCAGAGAATGTTTGCGCGGCTCAGTGACAACTCTTTAAGGGCGATTTACAGAATACTGTCTTCGCCGAAGGTGCTGGACACCATAAACAGTGTTGGCGACATTGACTACCCTTCCAGGCTTGTGCTTTCTGTTGTTGCAAGGCACCCATCAATTCTCCTTAATCTGTTTTCGTGAATATATGACATAAGTGTTATCTACGGGCTAAAGTTTTCAAGGAAAGCCGATGGATAGAAAAATACTTTACATGGGGCTGTTGCTCTCAGTGACCTTCTTCTGGGGTGTTACTTTCCCGGTGGTCAAGGTTGCCCTTGGATATATAGGCCCGGGCCCGTTTCTAGCACTGCGGTTTCTGGCGGCCACCATAATGCTGGCTTTCTTCGTGAGGAGAGGAAAAGGCTTCCTGGCACCATCTAACATAAAGCACGGAATGGTAGCAGGTTTCCTGCTTTTCATCGGCTATTATTTCCAGACAGTGGGCCTTGAATACACAAGTGCCGCAGCTTCTGGGATCATCACCGGGGCGTATGTCGTCATTCTCCCCCTCATGTCATACCTGTACCTGAAGACAAAAGTTTCCAGAATGGACCTTTTTGCCTCTATTATTGCCTTTGGCGGGCTTATTCTGATGTCCCTTGGATCCTTGAGCAACCTTGGCACAGAACTGGGTGACCTTCTGACACTCATATGCGCCGTTGGATATGCTGTGCAGATTGCCTATGTCTCAAAGCACTCGAGGAACATCAACTCCTCCACGTTTACATTCTACCAGATAGCTGCAGTTACCATCTTCTCCACCATTTCAATCCCATTTACACCCGGCGGGTTAGGTACCATTAACCTGTACGTGGTATTTGCAATAATTTTCACCGCGATCTTCGGGAGTGTCTTTGGCTATTATGTCAGTACAGTTGCCCTTATTTATGTGGAACCAACCGCTGCAGGCATAATCTTTGTAGCTGAACCTATTTTCGCTGCCCTTGCTGCAGTTATTCTCGCCCACGAGCATCTGGGAATATACGTGATCCTGGGAGGTGCAGTGATGATAATGGCAATGTTCCTGACGTCTCTTGACAAGTACCTTAAGGGACGGAGGGGGTCATCTGCCCATCCTGTTTCCTAATCTGATTCCGTTTCCTTTTCTTCCCCTTGCAGGACTCCCTTGTGAACCTTCACCGCGACACCAGATCGGAAGTGCTTAATCTCCTTTCCTGAAAGAACACTCTTCCCAACCGCCACCAGGTTATCCCCGCTGTCTACCACCAGTACTTCATTGCCAGCTATAATAGACTCATCATTTGATCTGATGAACTTGAAAAAGACATTGAATCCCTTTGAATTGAATTCCGCGCTGTCATCAGTTACCACAATTCTGTGGGAGGGGGCCGGGCAGGCATCCTTTAACTTTCTGGCGCCCGCAATGGTCATGGTGAAGAACCCGTCGTGTGCCCTGAGTGTGGCCAGCAACTCGCTATTGAGGAAAATCCCCCTGATCCTTCCCGTATTCCTTGACCTAGTTACCACTGTATTATCAGGAAATAGCTTTGCACCGGTTCCAGGCCCGAACTGGTAATCTGCCACAACCCTGACCCGGTCTATGTCGAAATCCCTGATCTTTGATTCCGAAAGTTGCAGCCCATTTAGCGGGGTTATAATATCGCCGGAAGGCAGTTCACCTCCAGCTGTAATGATCTGCTCCACAGGGTATGTCTCATCAAGCTCAAGCGGTATGAGCGTGTTCTGCCACTTAATGAAAAATGGCCTGCCTGAATGTTCGTAAGCAGACTTGATGCCCTTGTCATGAGGCCTTCCCGGATGCCAGTGCTCATCTCCAAGTATGACGGGCTCTTTAGCTGGGGTACTGAAATCTCCAGTGAATTTCGAAAGGCGTTTTACGTATGGCGTCTGGTCTGAATACCTGTCGAAATAGAAGAAAGTGCTCTTCTTTGAGAGGTCCTCGTATTTCTCAAGAATTTCAGAATATTCCAGAATTCTCTTGTAAGCCCTGAAAAGGTAAGGGTGGCTTCTGGCCTTGGATTCAACATACTGCCACAAAGTCTGCTGAAATATCCTCTCCCTGATCTCCTGAAGTTCGTTGAATATGGCAGCCAGGTTATGCAGGGAAAGGGCTTTTTTCCTGTCCTCGACACCCATATCTTTTATCTCCTTAACAGTGAACTTTCCGTAAAGAGGGCTCCACCTCGGCAGTGTGGAAATCCTGCTTAATTCCTTGGAACCATCAGAAAAAAGCATCCTGTCATCCCTTGCATATTTCACATAAGAAGCAGAGTCAAAAATATCCACACCAAGCAGGACAGCCATCGACAGGAACATGGGATGGCCTCCCCCAAAGAGATGAATGGGTTTGGAAAAACTGGCATTCAACTTTGAATTTATGATAATGTCAACGAGAGCGTCATATCGGTAATTTTCAAGAAGCGGTACTACTCCCCCAATTGGCAGGTAACCCGCCTGGGAGGAACTCATGAGTTCCGCAGATTTTTTCCTGAGGTCGTTGTACACGGAACCCTGAATTGGCCCAGCAAGTATAGTATCATTCACTCCATGCGGAATTTCACTCATTCTGGCAAAAGTCTCATTGACCGCGTATTCAGCCTTTTCGTGGGAAAAATCAGGTTCAGAGAATATATCGAGAATAGTTGAAATATCGCTTCCAATCTTTCTCTGAAACTCAACAATCTCAAGGTTGGTGTATTCAACATCTGAATAGACATGGCTCTGGAAAGTCCCGGAATCCGTCATAATTGGGCCGTCAAACCCAATGAGGGAGTGGACGCCATTTCTTTCAGCCTTTTCCCTTAGGTTTTCACTCCTCCTGATAATGTAGCTGTTTGTTATGAATGCCTGGGCACCAACTGAAACCATCTCATTGATTCCCAGAGTGGGTATATTGGGATTGATTACCGGAAGAATTGTTGGCGTCTCAATAATGCCGTGAGGAGTCTTGAATTTTGCAGTTCTGGCAAGGCCATCCTTGCCTGTTAATTCGAAATTTATTTCTGGCAATAAGAGAACATAAGCTCACTCGGAGTAATAATAGTTCCCGGATTCACGCTGGGTCTTGTCCAGCCTGCTGTCCGACTTGTTAATCCTTGGCCTTCTTGTCAGTGCATCTCTCCTGAACGATACACCCGCATCCTTGAGGAACAGGTTCATACCTTCCCTCATTGAAAGGGGGCCATGAGATTCTCCTTCCTTTCCCGGTGTACCGCCGAAAACTATCAGGGCGTCTGAAATGAGGTCTATGAAGTAAACATCGTGGTCTATGACGAATGCGCTCTTCTTGTTGTTCTCCATAACCCTCTTTATGATCCTGGCGGCTGACATCCTGTATGCGCTGTCGAGATGGGCTGAGGGTTCATCCAGGATGTAAAGGTCAGAATCCATGGAAAGAGTCAGGGCAATGGACACCCTCTGGAGTTCTCCCCCTGACAAATCCTGAACGTTCTGATCATAGAGGGTTTCAATTTCCAGAGGCTGGATGATCTCATTCTTGATGAGGCCTGACTGCATCCTTTCTTGCAGCGCCTGGGCAAGAAGAGAAAATACTGTGCCATCAAAATCAGTTGAAATGTATTGTGGCTTATATGAAATCCTCAAAGTCTTGGAGAGTGATCCAGAATCTGGCTCAGTAACACCTGCAAGCATCTTTGCAAAGCTGGATTTGCCAAGGGCATTTTTACCGAGCACTCCAATAACTTCTCCAGTCCTGATGAGGCCGCCGTTGATCTTGAGCTTGAAATCACCAAGGGTTTTTTCCATGTCAGTCCATGAAGCAATTTCTATGCCGGTTGATACTCTCCTGTCAGATTTCTCGTGAAAATCGATGGAGTAATTCCTTATCCTGACATTCTCTTCCCTCAGATATCCTTCCAGGAAGGAATTTATGGCCTTATTACTGGTTCTCTGCTCACTGATGATACCATAGGTGGCAGTTTGCCCATATACCACGTGCACAGTGTCTGCCATCCAGTCCATAAGGGCCAGATCGTGCTCGACCACCATTACAGTCTTCTTCTTAGCCAGTTTCTGGATTATGCCTGCAACACGAATTCTTTCGGCCACATCCAGATAGGACGACATTTCATCAAAAAGATAGATGTCAGCATCCTTTAGCAGTGTCGCACCAATGGCAAACCTCTGGAGTTCTCCTCCGGAGCAGCTCTTTACCTCCTTGTTTAGGGATGCATCGAGATTGAGCATGGAAGCGATCTCATCCATTCTTCCCTGGGGGTCTCCTCTCTTCAGCACTTCTCCAATTGTGCCGGAGACAACTTTAGGGATCAGGTCAACATTCTGGTCCTTGAGCACAGCCTTCATTTTTCCATCGTAAAGGCCACCGAAGTAGTCTCCCATTACTGAAGTTGCATACTTATCAGTGACAGATTTTTTTGAAGCTGGCTCATCATACTTTCCAAAGTTTGGGACAAGGATGCCGGCCAATATCTTGAGTGTGGTGCTCTTTCCCATCCCATTCTGGCCCAACAAGGCTGTGACCTTACCTCTGGAGAGCTCTGGAATGGAATATAGCCTGAAAGAATTCAGGGCGTATTGGTGTGTCAGGTCATGATTAAGTTCGTCCGGAACAGTGACGATTTTTATTGCACCGAATGGGCACCTGTGCACGCAAATACCACACCCAATGCATAACGGCTCATTGATAACAGCCTGGGCGTCTGCCTCCGGGAAAACGATAGTCGGAGTGCCGCTTCTTACTGGCGGGCAGTAATACTGGCATTCGTGGTTGCATTTTTTAGGATGGCACTTGTCATGGTCGAGGATTGCGATATGCAAGGGATCACCTAATTCATCTTCCAGTACTCGTCAGGGATCTCTTCATAAATCTGGTAAGCCTCAGCTTTTTCAACGCTAGTTTCCACAGTCTTGAGCTTGGAAAGTTCGATTATCCTGTTTACGTTGAGTATCCAGTAGTGGATCCTCCACTCCCTCCCGTCATAGAGGGTTGTTTCCTCACGTTCTGTCTGCAGGACTCCAATGTCTTCCATTGTGTAAAAGGCGTCTCGATCTTCCGGTTCCAGCATGTTGTCAATGACCCTGTCATTGTACCCAAAAAAATTAATGAGATGTTCAGCTGCTTCAAAAGCTTCTTCCTGGCTCATGCTTCTATTCTGGAGGCTCAAACCCTTACTAATCGCAAGGGACAATTCCCCAATATTGGTGAAATTTCTGCCAGTATCAGAATCTTTAATTGGTGTTTCTTCCTGAGTTTTCATATTGTTCCAACTGTTGAATGTGTGTATATGAAGACTGATAAGTGTAAATTTCCTAATAAGTTTATCTCAGGGGTCAACAGTAATCAATTCGCTGGCTATTTCAGGTATTTTTGGAGAAGTGTCAATATAATGATTATGTTCTCAATATATTGGTTTTTGTTCCCTGATAGCTTTCAATCATCACTTATTATATTTAAAGTCAGGAAGGATTATGGGTTAGTTTTAACAAAATTGAGCGGGAAATCCCATTCCGAAAGGGAGGGGATGAAAGCGAAATCCTTATGGTTCATAAGGAAATATAATAACTGTGTCCCATGACCTCGACAAAGGGGCTCATTCAGTTTATTCTCTCTATTATCATTTCATTCAGGTGGTGAAGTATCGGAGGAAAGTTTTCATCAACGATGAGCTGGTGGATTTCCTGAAAACAAAGGT